>CAZJSI010000050.1:0-18265 GCA_964548675.1 uncultured Eubacterium sp.
CTGGCAGATGCGAAACCCGTCGATATCCGGAAGCATCACATCCAGAATGGCCATGTCAAGACTGGTGGTTTCCATACACTGCAATGCATCCATCCCATTGTAAAATTTGTATACATTGTAGCCGTCATTTTTCAGATAAACCTCCACCAGATCTGCGATCTCTTTTTCGTCATCCACGATCAGAATACTCTCATTCATATTGCATTTTCACACTCCTCTTCCCTGTCTCAAGGCAAGTGCCATGCCTTTTTGTACATGGTACCATATGTGTTTTAAATGCAAATTTAAGAATTCTTAAATTTTTATTATTTAAAACAAAATGCGCTTCGCACACCCTCACGGTCAAAAACTTTGCAAGCGCATCTTTTCCACAGGGCACTTCGCAGTCTTGCTGCGCCTCCATTTACTCTGCCCGGTGCCACTCCTTTGTCGCATCGTCCCGCACAACCCCGCTGCGGTTTTTGCTCAAAAATCTTGTCAGGTCATAACAGTCGATCCAGATTTCTCCGTTTCCGTCTTTCTGTGATTCATCGAAAATAAGCTGGATACCGAAATGAAGATGCACAGCATCGATATTGTTCACATTTTCTTCCGTGCTGTAACCGGTATGCCCCATATAACCGATCACATCACCGCTCTGTACCCGGTCCCCCTCTTTCAGTCCCTCCGCATAGGGGCGATCCTGCCGGAGATGTGCATAATAGTAATACCGTTTTGAGTCATCGCTGCGGATTCCGATCCGCCAGCCGCCGTACTGATTCCAGCCCAGAGCCTCCACTGTTCCGCCCTCCACGGCAATGATCGGAGTTCCGATCAGCCCCATCATGTCGTGTCCCAGATGCGGCCGTGAATAACCGTAATCTCTGGATGAGCCAAAATCATCATAATCCGTGTAGGAAAAGCCTTTCGCAATCGGAGAAAATACTTTCAGGCCATATTTTGTCACGGTTGTTTTTGAACCGCCCGCGTCTTTTGACGCCTCATTTTCTGCATCTTTGGATGTATCCACTATTGTCTCGCTATCCGCCTTTCCCGATGAATCCGCCTTTGTCTCATACTCTCCCACATACTCGTGCAGAACAGCGTCATAAGCCTCCAGATAATAGTCATAATATTTCAGATCTGCCGTGAGCTCTTCCATCGTCGTCTCCTTTGCGCACAGCTTTTCCTTAGTTTCTGCCATGACCGACAACGCGTCTTTTGAAAATTCTCCTCCCGTGCGCACTGCGGTGTAGGCGAGAAGCGGAATCCACTCCACATGCACTTCCTGCCCGTAAGTATCCACATCATATTCGTAAGCGGCAGACAATGCCTCATAGGAGACATTAAAATCTACCCATTTTATGAAATCCTGCTGCTCCCCTGACTCCCCATCTTCCTCGGAGGATTGCTGCGTGTCCGTTCCCTGCTGCTCTCCGGATTGCTGTTGCGTGCCCGTTCCCTGCTGCTCCCCGGATTGCTGCTGCGTGCCCGTTCCCTGCTGCTCCCCGGATTGCTGCTGCGTGTCTGCCTCTGCCGAAACCTGCACAAATTCGCCTGGTCCGAACACAGTCAGGCAGACAGCAAATAGGATTGCGCAGCACTCTGTCAAGATGCCAAATTTTAACCACTTTTGTCTCATCCATCACCCAGAAAAGGTACTTTCATAAAAATATATGCAGGCCCGCATTTTTCAATGCATCCGCCTGCATAAAACGATCTTAGATAATATATTCGATCTGATCCATCGTGAGCCTTGTATTTGTATTATACAGCAATACACATTCCCGCTTTTCTATCTTACCCAACTCATAATCACTTCTTCCGGTTCCGTTCAAAATATCTATATGTACTCTTCTATTTCTCTTCTTCGGCTCATTCCAGATCATCTGGATCTTTTCATTTTTAAAGGGACGTTGGCGGTAATAGGGATCAAACAGATCTACATATTCCCCGTCAATCCCTGTCAGAAGAACATAATGCCAGCCGCCCAGCATCACTTTCGCCACCACGGCTCCTTTCTGCTGCAGGCACTCTGTAATCGGTGCATTTTCTCCAATATAAACCTCTTCCCCGGTGAGATTCCTGCATAAAACGGGAAACTTGCGTACTTCTCCAAAATGATTCAGCCAATGGGAAAGAAACCACATTGCCATATCGGAAGTGCCGCTCTTGTAAGCCTCACCCCGCTTATTATAACCATCCAGACAATACTGCATAATACATTTCAAAACATCCGGCATAATTTCTTCTCTTGTAAAAAGATAGCTGATCGCATTCATCATTGTCGTAGGACCGCAGTCGTATTCCGTCGTCTGGTAATTCAAAGGATTTTTCATTGCTCCTGATCCTCCTCTGTCATCAGCCCAAGCAGAATAGATGCGCATTGCGCCATCTCCCCCGGATATGTATATTCATTCACCGTATGGACCTGATGCATTCCGCAGGCTATCACAATCCCACGGATTCCATGTCTCAAAAAGCAGTTGTTATCGCTTCCGCCAAAAGTGGATATCAGCTCCGTTTTTATATGCAGATCTTCACAGACTTTTAGAAAATGCTGCACGACCGGCTCATTCTCCGATACCTGATATGCATACAAATGAATCCGGGACTGCACATCACAGGACGCCCCGGCATTATTTGCGGCCTCCTCAAAAATTCTGCATATGTCTTCCATCCGGCTCAGGGCTGTTTCATGGCTGTAACTGCGCACTTCGCCCTCCAAAACTACCTGATCCGGAACAACATTCGTCGCCACGCCGCCTGATATCTTCCCGATATTTACAGTCGTATCGTCACCGATCCGACCCTGACGCACCCTGTTTACCGCATCTGCTGCCACTGCAATTGCATGAATTCCAAGTTCCGGCGAAAATCCCGCGTGAGCTGCTTTTCCCTGAACAGTTATCTGAAAAGAGATCAATGTAGGTTCCCGCAAAGACGCAGTTCCGATCGCGCCGCTCAGATCCATCACATAAGCTTCTTTTGCACGAAATTTTCCATAGTCGAACACAGAACTTCCCTGAACATATGCCTCCTCCGCAATTGGAAAAAGCAATTCAATGTCCCGATGTGGAATACTATATTCCTGTATACAGCGGACTGCTTCAAGAATTGCCACAATTCCAGTCACATCATCCGCGCCCAGTACAGATGTCCCATCACTTGTGATCCTCCCATCCTCCTGTAAAACTGCCTTTTTCCCGATTCCCGGCTCCACTGTATCCATGTGGGAGGAAAAAAGGATGGGGGCTCCGGGCAGTGTTCCTTTCAAATAGCCATACAAATTTCCGGCTTCACTGCCATAATGTGCGGCAGCATCGTCTTCATAAACAGATACACCCAATCCTTTCAATTTTTCTTTCAACACATCCGCCATCCGGCGTTCCTTAAAACTGACACTGTCGATGGCAGACAGTTCCATAAATTCTGCTATCATCCGCTCTGATTGGATATAACTGTTCATTTTTTGTTCCTCCTGCATTTCGGAAAGATCATGCGCCTTTGGATATGGATCCTATCCTCATCTGGCATAATTATTTCCACAATATCCAGTAGGATTTTATCATTTTCCTATTTGCCTGTCAAATCTTCATCTGATATGATGTTCATCTGATATGAAGAAGCTTTTTTGCCTGTCTGCGAACAGATGTCGCATTTTCACTGACTTCCAACTCTCATGCACCTTACTGTACAGCGGCTTTTTCCTCCGGTTGTACAGGTAAATAATGTCAAATCCCAATCTCCCGTGATCATATTTTCCACCTGTTCGGGCTGCAAAGTCTCTACGTTGTCCACAATATAATGCCGGGATTCTCCTTCCACATTCGTAAAATAAATATCACTTCCAATATCAATCCATTTAAGAGGACTGAAATGCCTGGCATAGTTATGTCCCGCAACGACCATATCATCGGTATAATAAGAACCGTAATACCGGCAGGGAGCAGTTTTCAATTTTCCCTCGTCACAGGCCTCCATAACAGGCAGGCGGAGATCCAGAGAGGGGATTTCTATAATACCGATATAGAAGTTCCCGTCAATCTCAACCGTTGGCATATCACCATAGGGATCGTCCACAGTTTCCCTGATTCTTTTTCCGTCAGGCAATTCATCTTCCAGTTTCTCCAACACTTCCCGCGCTGCCCGGTCTGCACGGCCGGCATCCCATCGGTTATATAATGTCAAAAAAAGGGCCGCTGTTACCATCAGCAGCCCAATCGCTACACAGGCAGTTCCGGCCCGTTTGTTGTCCGATTTAATTTTCTTCATTTTTCTGCCTCATCCATCCCAAAGCAACAAACAACATACCCGCAATTGCCAACAGCGGAACCGGCCACCAGAGCTGACCCGTCTGGGGCAGGACAGGAGATACAGGCTTATTCGGAACCGGCGTCGGCGTTGTCTGAACTGTTTTCGTTACCGTACCGGCCTTCGGAGATGCGTCCACATCATAGACCAGGCTGCCTCCCTCCTCCATCGGGACGGTCACCAGAAACGGATTTATGCCGGTGTAGCCTTCCGCAGCAGAATCCTGTTCCACCAGATAAAGTCCCAGATCCAGATTATCAAAAGATACCGTTCCTTCGTCATCTGTCTCTGCTCTCATTCCCGACAGTTTGTTCTCAGAGATATAATCTGAAAGTTCTTCTGCCAGTTCACCTGACGAAATCTCCTCCAACGCCAGAGAACAATCGGAAAAATCTTCCGTGTATTCAAATATGTAATCTCCATTGTCCATTTTTACCGACGCCACCTGATATATGCTCAGTGTTCCGCCGGAAACAGGCAGTTGGCTTTTTGTGTCCCGGACTGTTACACTTACAGAACCGGTTCGGTTCAAATCCGGCAATTCCACGGCAGCCAAAGCTGTTACACTTATACTGTAAAGTACAAAAACAGACAACAAAAAAGTGACAATCCCTCTTATTTTTTTCACTCAAACCACCTCACAGTTTTTTTCTTTCTGGTCGAAACCAACAGCCAGACCAACAACAGCAGCAGGATCGGCACAGCCACGGCCGGTGCTGCAACAACAGGTTCTATCTGCAGTGCATCCGCCGAGATATAACTCTCTCCGACAGCCAGATTCGCGATCCTATGCCCCCGGACCAACAGACGGTGCGTATTGATTCCATAAGGAGTACAGGTCACCAATGTACACAGATCCATGCCTTCCTCGATCTGGAGAGCGGTCAGATCATCCGGCAAAACAATACGTATTTGGTCCACCTCATAGGTCAGAACCTCATCCATAGTCCGAAGTACAAAAACATCTCCCTCCTCCAGTTGGTCCAGATTACTGAACAGCTTTGCCGACGGCAGCCCTCTGTGTCCTGAAAGAACGCAGTGGGTGCTCTCGCCTCCCACCGGTAAAGATGTCCCCTCCATATGTCCTACTGCCGTCTGCAGCACGTCATCCTCCGTACCGTGATAAATCGGCAGGGAGCAATTTATCTTTGGTATTTCAATGTATCCCATGATTCCGGTGCCATCTACCTGCAGTTGACTGTTATAAGCTGCCTTTTCCCCATCAGTAAGTTTCCAGTGGATTCCGTTCTCAGCAATTTGGCGGTTATACATTACCGCCTGATCCCATATTTCTTCATAAGAAGATTCTTCCAAATCAGAAACCACCCCTGAATAGGCTGCAATCGCTCTGGATTGATGAAGAGAATTCCAGTAGTCACTCAGAGTAGGATACAACAGCAGGGACAACCCTATAAAAAAAATCAGTGTAAGCAAAATTCCGGATAAACGTTTCTTCATATAAAGTTCTCCTTACTGTTGTATGCCGGAGAAGTATCCGCTTCTCCGGCAGCAACAGAATGATTCATCCACATTTTTAGAACTCAAAATTATCTTCCGGCGTTCATGCGTCTGCGGGTAATGATACAGATACCTGCCACGGCTGCCAGGATTCCTCCCAGGATGTAGAATACGGTTGTACCGATACCACCGGTAGAAGGAAGAAGGCTTCCCGCATTATTGACAACTTCAATGGCTGTCACATTAACAGGATATGTTGTTGTAACCACGTGTCCTCCTGTAGTTTCTTGGCTCACTACCTTACCATTTGCATTATAATATGTTGTTGTCTCTGCTGTATATGTACTTGTCTCACTCAAAGAAGCTGTAATCGACACAGAATCTGCTAATTTATTGTATCCATCCGGGGCTTTTGTCTCTATTACGGAATATTCGCCTGCTTTCACCCCTTTGATAACCAGCTTACCTTCGGAATCTGTTTCAAATTCTGAAACCGCATCTGTATCTGTAGAATATTCATATACACCATCACTTCCTGCTACTTTTTTTGCTTTTACAGGATTTCCGGCACTATCATTGACAGAGAATTTAGCGCCCGCCAGTGAGCCGTAATGCTCTCCGTCAATCTTGTGAAGCCCCAGTGCATATACATAAGTTGTGGTTTCTTTTTGGTTTGTATCCTTATACGGTTCTTTCTCAAACTCGCCTTCTTCCTCAAAGGTGAAATTAGCCGTATTTTTATTTCCTTCTCCTGCAATGACAGCATCTTTATCTACAGTTGCACTGTAAGTTACATGGATTTCACCGTCACTATATAAAAAGGCTCCGGTTTCAGCATCATACCATGGAATGGTAATCTCAAATCCCTGTCCCTCGTCTGTCATTTCAATCTGATAATCATCATTTAAGACTAATTCCTTCGTACCAATCTTGACAGAAACATCCGCAATACTGTTCTTATCAGTATTCACGTAAGTAAAACCGGTACCTAAGGTATCCTTGATATAATACTCGACGATCTTTTTATCACCGTTATAGTTCACAGCGTTTACACCGATATCAAACTGAACAGTCTCTCCGTATGCTGCGCTGTTTTTTGTAACTTTGCTGCCATCATCCTCTACAATAACCTTACCCGGATTCTCATCTTCATCTCCATTGTCCCAGCTCGGTCCCTGATTTTTGTCAATGATTTTTGCCTCGGGATCTGTACTTGTGACAGAAATTATTCCGCCAAGAGTTGATTCCACATAGTAATATCCATACGGAATTTTATCAAATATGACCGTTGTTTCTGTTGTTTCTGTTGTTTCTGTCGCTTCTGTCTCGCCAATTCTTTTTCCAAACTCTTGTGCCCATGTCTTAAATTCATCTGATGAAACATCGGAACTGCTCACGCCGGATATTTTAACCACGTTACCTACTGAATTAACTTCAAACCATTTATTGTTATCCAGATTTTTTCCGTCAGGTAAGGTGTAAGTGATAGCTCCGGATGCCGCATCCACTTTTGCATCAAACAATTTGTAAATAGAGTATGTCTTTCCCACAGTTGCATTAGTAATCGTAATTGAGCCATTTCCTGTCGCATCAGTATCCGTATACGTTACATTTTGAGCCATTGCCGGAAGCGCCATAGCCAGAACCATGATAGCTGCCGCAAAAAATGCAATTACTTTTCTCGTGATTTTTTTCATGATTTTTATTTCCTTTCTTTGAATCTTTTCCCCCACTGGGATTTTTATATTTTGGATACAATCTTCAGCAAATTCCTGCTGAAACAGAGGTTATTTACTTCAACCTCCTTTCCCGTTTTCGCCTCATACTGTATCCATACATAAGGCAGGATATCAGGATGAATCCCAATCCGCCTAATGTGTAAGGTAATGTACCGGTTCCTCCGGTTTCGGGAAGTTTGACTCCCGGATTATTTGGGATTTTAACCACATAAACCGTCGTACTGCTTCCGTCAATCGTCTGCTCCTCACTTTTTATTTCAAAGGTCCCAACGCCGCCACTGACGACGATTGGATCCTCGCTATTGCTCAGATCAACCTTGAGCATAACATTGCCGTTCGGTAAAACATATCCATCCGGAGCCTGGTTTTCAACAATATAATAGGTCCTGCCATCTTTCAGTTTCATGTTATCTGCAATAAACCCATCACTGTTTACTGTTACATTGGCGTATCCGCTAATCGGCTCTGCCCCCGCCGTTGAAGGGTCTTTATCATAGATACTGAATACCGCTCCGGCCAATGCATTATAAGACATGTCTGTTTTTAACAAATCCACATATATGGCCGACTCATTTTCAATCTGCCATACACCCTCTATACTGTTCCCGATAAACAACATATTTGACGGCTTTTGGGAATCCTTTTCAATATTAGATTTATCTTTTGTGTAGCAAACCCCTATCTCCCACGAACTCTGTTCCCCGGATATTTTGTATCCAGTCGGCGCCTTTGCTTCCGTCAACGTATATACGCCCCACGGGAGATCCTCAGCTCTATAAGTTCCCTCTGATTCACTGATTTCATATGAGGTACCGTTGGAATCTTTCAGTTTAAATTCCGCACCGCTCAACTTCTTTTTTGTGTCTTTATCAATTTTGTCAAACTGTATATCATACAACAGGCCTCTTACATGCGGTACTTGAAACTTTACCGTATTGTCATCACCATATGTTAAGACAGCAGATTCATTTACCGCATAAGACTCTTTCTCTTCTGCTGAACTATCCATATTCTCAGCAGCGCTGTGGAAGCCGGCTTTTGTGACATCCAGTTTTACCTTATAAACAAGTTCAGACACATTCATTGCCCATGACGTATATTTATATACTGTCTCGGTATGAAGTTTTCCGTCATGATCTGTCCAGCTCACAGTTTTCGACTCATCTGTCTTCACTTTGTCTATTGTCGGATTGTCCTTAACAGTCGGTATCCAGGTCAATGTCCCCGTACTTTCATCATATACAGGCTCAGCATCATAATTTCCGGATACAACAGAAACAAAATCAATATACTCTCCCATCACATCCGTCACTTTTTCCAGGTCTGACATCTGCGCAATGCTCGACATAATAAGCCGCTCTGATTCCTCGGACAGCATTACCACTTCATCTTGATCACTCTTGACTGAAAGGCCTATCAAAACATATTTTGTTGTACCGTTATCATCCACTTTCAGATAAAAGGTAACATTATTTGCCTGGCTCCAGTATAAAGTCACATTCTCTGCAAGCAGTTCCCCGTTGGAACTTAAGATTGTAAAATTAGCGCTATTATAACCATTCGTCTCTTTTCCAGTGACTTTTACTTTCTGATTTCCGGTCATACCGGTAACCACTGTACCGAGATCATTGTCATGATAATTATTTGATGTGGTAGCCTCATATTGAGCCGACGCAAAATAATCTGCAAAAAGCTGTTTTGTATCAATCGATAAATATACAAGGAATTCGTTTTCCACGTCCGTCGGTATCACATTCTTCTGCACACGTACGCTGCCGTCACTTGAAGCTTTTTTGCTGTCCGCCGTACTATCCGCATATTTCTGATCAACAATCTGCCACTCATTGGAACCACTGTCTCCGATCCAACTTAGCTGTTCGGGGGTCAAAATACTTCCGTCTGCCGGTGCAGCTTCACCGTTTCCTGAAGAATTCCCCGAGTCATTCGCAGGAACAGCCAGCGGAAATACCGAGAATCCCTGAATATGGAATGTTACACTATTTCCGGACACTTTGATCTGTTTGATACCTGCGCCATCTGTAAATCCTTTATTTTCTATCGTATCTCCATTCTTTTTAAAATGACCCACATACAGATTTCCGTTTCCGGAAGGCCATCCATCCGGCGCCGAATCATATGTAATAGTGACCTGAAGATTGATATTTACATTCTTCAGTTCATCATCCGCAGCCGGATCATATTCGGTCTCGCCTCCGTCTTTACTCAAATAAATGTGATACATCTTCAGAAAATCAAAAACGGTATCTTTATCCGCTGCATTTGTGCTCAAACTGCTGTCTATTTCCTGTACCATTGCCATATAATAGTCAATCTGAACCGCAGGATCGATTTCTTCGACAAATAATTCCGCATCCTGAAGAATCTGTTTATTTCCTTTGACCGTGACCGTATATCCCTGTTTTTCCGCTTTCTTCTCTACTTCGGAATCATCTGTCTCGGAACTGCCCGTAACCGTCACAGTATAAGTTTCAGTTTTATTTTTCTTATATTGATGCGTAATCTCCACTGTTCCCTCAGAAACCCCAGTGATTATCGCTTCCGCTTTCCCGCTTTCCTCAAGCGTCACAATCCCTTCGGCGCTTATTGACCATTTGTCCATATTACTGCTTGTACCTGTAAGCGTCACCGTATCACCGATGCCAATCGCTACATTCTTGCCCGCAGAAATTGTTCCGTAATCTGAGAAGGCCTCCGCCTCAAATTCTGCTGAGACGTAACTGTTTTCTTCCTGAGTAATCCCGTCTTCCGACATCGTCTCCGCACCTTCGTCTTCTGCAATATCCGAATTTGTTCCGGTGCTTTCATCACAGGTCACGGTAATTTCACGGTCCCCGCCGTCCGCTATCAGGGAAGTGCTGCCACTGCCTGTCTCTTCCTGAGATGTTTTTTCAATAAGGTTCTCATCCGTATCATTCCCTGAATAACAGAATTCATCATTCTCATGTTCCTCCGTCCCGCATACAACATCTTTTTCCAATGTAATAGCCGGTAAGATCAGAGCATATGTTGTACAGAACACAACCAAACAGATCATGACGCTGACAACCTTTTTCCATCGTTTCCTGAACTTCTTTTTCTTCAAAATTTCTTCTTTATTTGAAAATAGACGGTTCACTTTCTTTTCCTCCTCCCTCTATTGCACAATACCCAGTTCATTAAGCGGCCAGACCCGGAATACAATTTTTCCAACAATCTGTTCCTCCGCAACACATCCCACCGTACTGCTCCTCGAATCGACAGATGTGCTTCGATGATCTCCCATCACAAATATCTTCGATTCCGGGACCTGATACGGCAGTTCCAGATCGCAGTCACCGAAAGCCTTTTCTATCAGATAAGGTTCGTCCAATTCCCTGTCATTAACATAGACAGTGCCATCATCCGATATATCGACCCAGTCGCCTGCCTGTGCAATTACTCTTTTTACCAGAATTTTATTATTATAATAAAATGCTATAATGTCCCCGGTCTCATAATTGCCGCCTTTCAAGGAAACCACAATATTTCCCTCTGTCAGAGTTGGCGTCATGGATGTACCGTAAATCTGCAATACAGGCATGAATAATACCGCAATTAAAATAGCAGCTGCCGCAACTACGATCAAAGTATAGACAGTACTGCGAAATATCCTCATATAATCTTTTCTATATTTTTCCTGCATCAGCTCCTGCTCCAGCTGTTTTGTTGTAGGAAATTTCGCATCATAATTCACTTCATTTATCGCCATCACACCCTTTGCTTATTCTCTTAACATTTTCGAGATATAGATCCGCAGCCTTTTGGGCATCTGTAAAAATATGATTCAACACAAGAGACGCTTCAGCTATAGAACCCGCCTTTTGGATGGCAATCTCACGATCCTTCAGCCTTTTTTCCATATCAGCAAGCCGCTCTTTTAATAAATCGACCTCCCTGCTCTGCTCCAACAACAGTTCAAGAAGTTCTGAACGATTCAGTTTGTGCAATTCCTTATTTGTCATACATGCTCCTCTTATCAATACAACTGCGTTAATTTATCAAAGCTAATGATTTGCATAATACCTTTCCTTTGGGATATATTATTAACGTAAGGCTGTCATCCTTTCAGGCAGATGACGGCTTTCTCAATCCACCGCCAGAGTTTTTCGTAGAGTAAACCACTCTACGAAAAAAAGGCTGCGTCTCCTGATATTTCACAGGAAACTGCAGCCTTGACGATTTTATCAGACGGCGAATAAAGTTGTAAGTCTCTGCATATTCTCCTTTTTCAACTCCATAGAAGGATGAACATACCGATTCATTGTAATATTTACATTTGCATGCCCTAAAATCTCGCTCAGGGTTTTTACATCAAATCCTAATTCTATGCACCGCGTCGCAAAGGTATGACGAAGAGAATGATAGTTGGCATCGGTAATAGCAGATTTTTTCAATACCCGTTTAAAATGATTCTGCATTGTGCGGGGCTCGATATATCTATCCTCACATCCTGTAAGAAAATATCCGGTTCCTGATTGGCAGAAACCAGAAATAATCTTTACGATATCATCCGGGAGGGGAATAGTCCGAATTGAACACCGGCTCTTTGGCTCTGTTATGATTATTTTTGTCTTTGGGCCGAAATCGTTTTTTGTCTGGATGCGCTGCATTGTCCGATGAACATGAATTGTCTGCTCGCTGAGTGAAATATCCTCCCACTTTAAAGCACATATTTCACCAATCCTAATCCCGGTAAACAGACATACTAAAATTCCAATATTCGGAGCGCTTAAATCAGAATACAATTGCCGGCACAGGCGTTTCTGTTCATCCCTGCTGAGTACCCGCATTTCTCCGAACGTGCGTTTAATATGAATGGAACGGATATCACAGACTGGCGTTTTTCCTTTTTCTGATGCAAAACGAAGGATATTTCTCAACAATACAAGAATATCCGAGACTGTTTTTGCTGACAGGCCCTTCCCCTTTGCCCCTCCTGTCAGCTGCAATTTATTGCAGTAGGCTTCTATGATGTCCCGGGACATACTGCTAAGCGGCAGCTCGCCAAATTCAGGAAACAGGTAAGAATTTAAAAGATTTTGATACTTTACACTTGTAGACTCTTTGACATGTGGCTGGATTGCAGAAAACCAGCTTTCTGATATTTCTTTCATGGTAATTTCATTATTTTCCGTTTCTGGAAACGTTGTTTCAGGAATCTGAATCGCAACGGAAACTCCTTTTAATTTTGCTTTTACTTCCCGGTAAGTTTTTGCATAAATATAACCATATCGGATTTTTCCATCAGTGGTACGACATTTGATATACCTGCCTTCCCATCTGCCATCTTTTCTTTTGTAGATATTTTCACCTTTTCTCGGCATAAAGCAAACCTCCTTCCTCCTGACTAAAATATTGACGGTTAACTTATCAAAAACGGCTTTTTTCTGATAAATTTTGTCGATTAATATGGCTTAAGTATCTTCCATATTCTTGACAAACGCTCTGATATCTAATAAAATAAAGGGCAAATAGAATGATTTTGCATGAAAATAGGCTTCGTAGAGTGGTTTACTCTACGATTTTTTTGATTTATTTAAACTGAAAACAAATAAATCTTGATAATATCAGAATATTTAGTTTTTATTTTATAAGTTAGTATATTCTAACCGGATTGTATCACTATAAAATTTTTAAAACAAGTTTTTTTACGTTCCTGCAATCATAGGAATATTGCAGAGCAATTTCTTATGTTCAAGAATGCTCCAGCATTCTTGCTGCAAGGCATGCATCGGCTCTGCCGATATCATTCCTTTGCATGCCTCTGCAATCCTGCCGGAGGCTATATCAGATGGGAGATTGAACTCCCACTGATACAAGTTTGTTTCTCACCACCTGTAGAGGTGGGAGTCATCTCTCATCTGATATAATTTCCCGTATTCCCTATAATAAACGTTGTATTTTTCCATGTCAAGAAAAAAAGTATGCCCGCCGGAGCATATATATGTTATAATACAATTCGTTTCACAATTGTTGTATGATCTGTTAAACGCAATACATAAATACAGAGATTTTGGAGGATAGATCATGAAAAAAAGAACGGACAGAAAGATCCTGTGCTGTGTTTTCATCACACTCTTTCTCATACTTACAATAAGCGGATGTACCCCGAATAAAACGATCCGCTATGATAAGACAGGCACTTATTTTGACACCGTGATCACTATCACCCTCTATGATAAAGATCAGGTTTCCCTGATCGACAAATGCTTTGAGATGGCGGATCACTATGAAAAACTGTTCAGCCGCACGGTTCCCGACAGTGATGTATCCCGCATCAATGCTGCCGAAGGAGCCTTTGTCACCGTCGACGAGGAGACGATCGAATTGATCGAATACGGTCTCTCTTACAGTGAATTGAGCAACGGAAAATTTGATATTACAATCGGAGCCCTCTCCGATCTATGGGATATTACAGAAAATCCGGGTATTATCCCGGAAGAAGAAAAGATTCAAAATGCCCTGAATACGGTAGGCAGTGAAAACCTTATCGTAAAAGACGATCAGGTCGCTTTGGCAGATCCCGGCACCAGACTGGATCTGGGCGGTATCGCAAAGGGTTATATTGCAGATAAAATGAAAATATATTTGCAAAGCGAGGGCGTCACTTCCGGCATGATCAATCTTGGCGGTAATGTCCTCACTATAGGAGATAAACCGGACGGGAGCAAATATTCCATCGCCGTCCAGAAGCCATTCGATGAGATGAATACCGCCCTCGCCGTCCTGCAGATATCCGATCAGACAGTTGTATCCTCCGGTATCTATGAGCGGTATTTTGAACTGGATAATAAGATTTATCATCACATTCTGGACACCGATACAGGTTATCCAGTCGAAAATAACCTTTTGGGCGTCACAATCATCTGCGATAAATCCGTGGACGGCGATGGTCTGAGTACCACCTGCTTCTCCCTCGGTCTGGATGAGGGGATGAAATTGATAGAAAGCCTTGATAATACGGAAGCTGTCTTTATCACAGATGACTACGAACTTCACTGCAGCTCCGGAATCGGGACTGACATCCCCATCCAGAAGCAATAATATCATATACATTCCCAGAAATCAGGAATGTATATGATATGGAAAGTCAACTCCCCATGTGATATACTTCAAAACAATCCGGCCAGGCATTGCAGATTAAAGTAAGATTGTAGTGCCTTGCCATTTCCACCGCTGCATCTGTCGGCACCGATTTCGAGACCAGAACCGGCATTTTAGCCATCACCACTTTTTGAACCATGTCGGTCGGAACACGCCCGGTTGTAAACAGCATACACTCTTTTCTGTCATATCCTTTCAAAACTGCATGACCGATTGCCTTATCCAGGGCATTGTGCCGTCCGATATCCTCACAGGTATAGACAATCTCACCGTTTACTGCAAGGATGCTGCTGTGTGTTCCTTTTGTCACCTTATGTATTGAAGAACCGGAAGCAAATCTATTGATCAGTTTAAAAACCTGATCCTGATCCCATTCTGCTGCTTCTATCGCTTTTAAATCCCCTGCGCCGGAATTTTTGAGAATAACATGATTACCGGTACAGCAGGTAGGCTCCTGATCTATAAATTCTTCAAAATTGATCTCTTTATGCAAAAATACTTTTACTTTACTGGCATATTTGCAAATATAAATCATGCGGATCTCTTCGGCATCTTGTATATACCCCTCTGTCACCATTCTTCCCACTGCCATCTCGACCAGATCATCCGGCGTACAGACAAGCTTTGCCGCCAATCTCTCGTTGACGATCAGATCCAGGAAATGCTCACTGACAATCAGCCGTTCACTCGTTGTCACAAGCCCATCATTGCGAATTACCGTCTGCAGCGACTTTTTGGATACCTCCAGCCCTTCCGACTGATCTTTCACTATCATAATTATAAATCCTCCCAAAAGACAAACGGCAGAGTACGCTAAATACACGTACTCTGCCTTATATCAGCTTATAACTAAGGTGTGTATCTGCACTCATAGAAATGTGGATCATACTTTAAAAATACACACTTTTTGTACCTGACACCCTTCCGACTGATCCAGCCAGAGATCAGGAAATGATCTTCTTCGGACACTTCTCAGCGCAGGCGCCGCATCCGGTACATTTCGTCTGATCAATATGAGCAATATTATTCTCAACTGTAACTGCTCCCGCTTCGCAGACTCTCACGCACATCTTACAGCCGATACATCCAACTTTACATGCCTGCATAACAGTCTTACCGAAATCTTTGGAGTTACATTTTACGATATGTTTTGCATCATACGGCACTAACTCGATCAGATTCTTCGGACAAGCCTTGATACATTTTCCGCATGCCTTACATGCTTCTTTGTCTACCAGAGCGATTCCGTCAACAATATGAACCGCGTCAAACGGGCAGGCCTTTACGCATTCGCCAAACCCAAGACATCCATGGTTACAGGTCTTTGGACCGCCGTTCGGAACAAAGCTCAGCATGGAGCAGTCCTCCACGCCATAATAATTGTAGTCCTGCTTTGCCACTTCACAGTTTCCGGCACATTTTACAAATGCGACCATGCGCACTGCCTCACCTGCATCCTGTCCCATGATCGCGCCGATCTTTGCCGCAACCGCAGCGCCGCCGACCGGACAGGAACCTACTTCAGCTTCTCCTTTGGCAATCGCAGCTGCAAGACCGGAACAGCCCGCATATCCGCAGCCACCACAGTTATTTCCCGGAAGAGCATCCAGAACGGCTTCCTCTTTCGGATCAACTTCTACTTTAAATTTTTCGCCGGCAATTCCAAGGATGATGCCAATGATAATACCAACACCACCGACTACGACAGCGGCAATAATAATTCCTTGAATATCCATTTGTACACCCTCCTAAATTACGCCGGAAAATCCCATGAACGCAATTGACATTAAGCCTGCTGTAACGAGTACGATAGCAGAACCTTTAAACGGAACCGGAATGTCATTGTATTCGATTTTCTCACGAATACCTGCCATGATAACAATTGCGATGGTAAATCCAACTGCTGTAGCAAAACCGTTAATAGTACCAACACCGATACCATAGCCATACTGTACGTTATTCAATGCAACACCAAGTACGGCACAGTTCGTCGTAATCAGTGGTAAATAAATACCAAGCGCATTATACAGTGGCGGCATCGATTTTTTCAAAAACATCTCTACAAACTGAACCAGCGCTGCAATAACGAGGATAAATACGATCGTCCTCAGATATGTAATATCAAACTGCTGAAGAATGAATTTATCCAGCACACCGGTAACAAAGGAAGCGATTGTAATAACGAAAATAACCGCAACACCCATCCATGCCGCCGTATCTACTTTTTTCGATACGCCAAAGAATGGACATAAACCAAGGAACTGGCTCAGTACTACGTTATTTACAATGGCTGAACCAATTGCAATCAAAATGACTTCTTTCATCTGAACCTTTCCTCCTTATTCTTTCTCATCTGTTCCTGCCGTGAATACTTTACCGCCGCAGGTACCATTTGTACATGCCGCACAATCTCCATCCAGGCATCCGCTTCTTTCCTTTACCGGAAGTCCTTTCTTACGTCTGCTCTCACGGAAAGCATTCTGAATTGCGATCAGCATAGCAAGTACGAAGAATGCGCCCGGAGCCAATACAAAGATTGTGATCGGAGTAAATCCGGCTTTTCCGGCTGCGGAATCTGCAAGCGGAAGAATCTGCACTCCAAAAAGCTGTCCGGAACCAAGAATCTCACGAACTGCGCCGATACAGGTCAGACCAACCGTAAAACCAAGTCCCATACCGATACCGTCAAAGATGGACGGAATAACCGGATTTTTGGAAGCATAGCTTTCAGCACGGCCAAGGATAATACAGTTAACCACGATCAGCGGGATATAGATACCCAGTGATGCATACAGGCTTGGTACATATCCCTGAAGCAGGAACTGTACGATCGTTACCAGTGAAGCTACTACTACGATAAACGCCGGAACACGGGAGTTATCCGGAATGATCTTACGAAGCAGTGAAATTAAAAGGTTTGAAAATACTAATACCAGGGTCGTGGAAAGGCCCATACCGATACCGTTTATTGCTGAGGTTGTTACCGCCAGTGTCGGACACATACCGATCAGCATAACAAAGGTAGGGTTCTCTTTAACAATACCGTTTGTTATACGTTCTATACACTTATTCATTTAAAAATTCCCCTCCTGTCATTGTACTAAGTCTCTGTAGTATGCCAGGCTTGCATTAACAGCATTTGTCACGGCGTTGGAAGTGATAGTTGCACCGCTGATCGCATCGATCTGATCCTCAGAAGTTGCACCTGTTTTTGTCACTGTAAAAGCTTCCACCTGCTTATTTGCATACTGGGAAGAGAAAGCTTCTTCTTTTGCCTTCATTCCAAGACCTGCGGTATCATTGATCGTCGTAATAGAATATCCGTTGACAATACCGTCTAAAGTCACGCCGACAGATAAGGTTACATCTCCGCCATAACTGTTCGGGTCCGTTGCACTGATAACATAGCCAAGAAGATTTCCACTTGAGTCGACAGCCTGAACACAGCCCTCGATCGTATCATCCGGATATCCCGCCTCTTTCACGATTTCTGAAGCTTTCTCCGCATCAAAATCGGAGAGATCCTCAAATTCGGATGCGTCCGGAAATACAGTGCGGTATGCTTCCTGCTGAATATTATAATTTGCCTGCTCGATCGGCTCTTTTGTGATGCCGTACACAGCGCCAAGGCC
>CAZJSI010000051.1:0-17931 GCA_964548675.1 uncultured Eubacterium sp.
TTTGCTTCTTTGGCAATCTGCTTTAATTTATCTTCTCTCTTCATAACGCATCTCCCTTGATTTTATTTGCTGTCTGCTTACTTGAAACATATTTTACCACTACAGATCATAAGTTGTCTATACAAAAGCAGAGGCACCGAAACCGATGCCTCTGATCATTCTATTCTTCAATAGAAATGTCTTTGTAGTAATATGAAGTTCCGCACATGTTGTAATGCATATTCTGGATGTTGCTTCTTCTAAGTACGGCATAGCTTCTCTGATATAGCGGAAGTGATGCGCCTTCATATATGATCTCTTTTTCCATCTCAAGCAGCAGATTCCAACGGCCCTCTTCATCTTCAAGGTATTCCGTGCTGTTGGATAACTCGTACATCTCCAAAAATTCCTCACTGTCAAAACGGCTGTAGTTAGGATTGTTATTTCTCGAATCATAGAGGCTCAGGATCGTAACCGGGTCCGCGTAATCCGGTCCCCATTTCATCAGGCAGATATCATAGTCTCCATCGCCCAGTCTATCCTGTCTGGTCTTAAACGGTACGGACTGAAGTTCAACCGTCAATCCCTCCAGAGTGCTTTCCAGTTCGGACTGAATATATGCAGCTACTTTTGCATTGGTATCTGACTCGTCATACAACAGGGTGATAGAGCGGACATCCGTCTCAGCTTTTGCTTTTTCCCAGTATTCTTTTGCCAGATCTTTATCTGTTCCCATAAGGCTTCCCGCATAATCACGGTAATCTTCCCCGTTTGAGTTTGATACCAGTCCTGCCGGGACAACGCCTCCCAGTGACAGAGAACCGTCTTTTAACACACTGTCAAGCAGTTCCTCACGGTTGATGGCATATCCGATCGCCATACGGAAGTTCACATTATCCAATCCCGGTTTCTCAAAGTTAGGCATA
Source organism: uncultured Eubacterium sp. (assembly GCA_964548675.1). Classification (GTDB taxonomy): domain Bacteria; phylum Bacillota; class Clostridia; order Lachnospirales; family Lachnospiraceae; genus Eubacterium_I. The sequence continues at coordinate 906 of CAZJSI010000051.1, forward strand.
AGAAGAGTAACCGCACTGTCTTCTACCGTCACCAGATCCTCCGTACCCTCGTACGGTTCAGCCAGAGTTCCTGTGATGGTACAGTAATCTACCTCACCGTTTTCGTAAGCCATGACCGCCTCATTCTTATCGGAGATGACACGGAAGTTTACCTTGTCAATGGATACGCTGTCAGCATCATAGTAATTCTCATTTTTGCGGATTGAAATGGAATCTCCGCCTACATCCCACTCATCAATTACGTATGCACCGTTAAAAAGGATATCGTCTGCTGTCAATGCATAATTTTCCCCTTTTTCTTCCACATATTCCTGATTTAACGGATAGAATGAGTTGAAACAGGTCACTGCGACAAAATATGGACAGGGGCTGTCCAGTGTTACCACAAAAGTGGTGTCATCCGGCGCCGACACGCCCAATTCCTCCGGTTCCATTTCACCGGTATTGATCGCCTGGCAGTTTTTAACGCCAACCAGTTCCATCATCCATTCATTTTCACTTCCCGTGTCGGGATCCGCCAGTCTCTGCCATCCATATACAAAATCGGCTGCTGTTACCGGCTCTCCGTTACTCCATTTTGCGTCATCTCTCAGGGTAAATGTATAGGTCAGGCCATCGTCACTCACCTCATACCCGGCGGATAATACCGGCTCTACCGTGTTGTCAGACCCCATCCGGTACAATCCCTCCTGTACGTTACCTATAACGGAAATAGAAACCGAATCACTTGCCAGCGAAGAATCCATACTTACAATTGTAGTATCCAGGGCAATATTCAAGGATGCCCCTTCGCTGGTTTCCGACGCAGCGCTTACTCCGGTATCCTTGCTGTCGCTGCCGCCTCCTCCACAGGCTGCCATAGGCACTGCCATACAGCAGACCATAAGGCAGGCAATTATTCTCTTTTTCATGCTTTTCTCCTTTCGTTTTTTGCATTTTTTATAATATCATCAACTCTTTCGGGAAGTTTGTCAGATTGACTTTTCCCTCCGGAGATAGATAAATCATATCTTCGATCCGCACACCGAATTCTCCCGGAATATAAATTCCCGGCTCGATCGTGGTAATATTCCACTCCTGATATTTCTCGTGGTAAGTTCTACTGGCCATCGGAGTTTCGTGAACCTCCAGCCCCAGGGAATGTCCCAGGCTATGTCCGAAATATTCGCCAAATCCGGCGTTTATTATCACGTTTCTCGCTGCGGCATCGACCTCCGCTCCTGTTTTTCCAACCGCAAAAGCATCGATCCCCGCCTGCTGGGCCTCGGACACAATCTGGTATATGCGGCGCATTTTTTCTGTTGCATGGCCTATTGCAAAAGTGCGGGTCATATCAGACCAGTAACCGTTCACCTCAGCGCCATAATCAATGGTAAGGAAGTCTCCCTCCTGAATCTGCTTATGTGACGGCTGTCCATGGGGCATGGAAGTCGTGGCTCCGGCAACCAGGATCATGCCCGGAGCAAAACCCGTGGAACCTTCCATCGCCATATAATAACGGATCTTTGCGCAGAGCTCATCTTCATAGGCGCCCACACGAATGTCGGGGATCAGGCGCTCCAGCGCCCTTTCCGCAATTCTCTGGGCGTCTGTGATCCACTGAATTTCCTGCGGCTCCTTGACTTCCTTTACTTTTTCCACGCGATTCCCCAATGGGATCAGTTCCGCGCTGAGTATATTTTTATAATCCTCAAACTCGGAGACGGTCATTCTCTGATCCTCGTAGGCAACGGTCTGATATCCCATATCCGACACATATTTTCTGACCGTATCCGGCGTGGGATATCGGTTTTCCGGCTCAACCACACGGTATCCAAGAGGGGTAATCTTAGCGGACGCATCCTCAATGTAACGGGAATCGGTAAAACAGATCCCGTTCCCTTTGGCATCTACGACTACCATTCCCTCCACGCCTTTGTACATGGTGGCATACTGCATATTGATCTCGCTTGTGAGCAGTACCGCGTCAACCCCCATATCCTTTGCAATCTGACTTATTTTCTCTAAACGCTCCATTTTGTATCCCCTTTCCTGTTACAGTGCGGACAAAAAGCCCTCAAATACCACAAACAGACTGTCAAAATTAGCCAGATCAAGGCGCTCCGCCGTAGTATGGGGATCATACCCATAAGGTCCCATAGCGATAATATCCATATCCGGATATCTCTGGGCAAATACGCCGCATTCCAGGCCTCCCTGAACCGGGATCAGCCCTAACTCTTTCCCCTGGTGTTTCCGGAATACATCCTGCAGCGTTTTCAGTAAATGGGAATCGTGAAATTCCCATGCAGGATATGAGGAGATACATTCCTCTTTCATCCCCAGAAGATCCGCCAGAATTTGAATCTCGTTATGTACATGAGTCACCATGGAATCCGTGGAACCGCGCAGGCCGAATCTCAGGGAAATCTTTCCCTCCTTTGTGCCGATCCGGGTCCAGTTCACACTCTCTGCCATGATCTCCGGGAAAAGTGTGCTCTTATGCCGGAACCCGCAGGGAAGCAGATACAGGAAATCCAGCAGCTTACGGCTGTCCTCTGCCGGCATCTGTTCCTGCGGCTTAGCGGATCCTATTGTCATGGAAATCTCCGGTTCCGCCGGCCCCAGCTCTTTCCTGATCAGTTCGGCTTCCCTGTCAAACCATGCCCTGACCTCCTGCTCGTCTGCCGTGCTGGTAAATACCGCGCTGCATGTGACGGCAATTTTGCTCTCATCTTCCCCTCCGTCTATGCTCACCAGGGAAATCGCGGATTTCAGATCCAGATGTTTTAAAATTCTGGACATCAGTTTGATCGCGTTCTCCTGCTCTTTCATATATCCGCCGGAATATCCTCCCTGAAGCCCAAGGATGCGGATCTCATACCCCTGCCCCACAGCAGGTTCAACATTCATTTCCCGCTCCAAAAGTCCCTGATATCCGCCCAAGCTGGAAATATATATCTCATCTCCGCCTCCGCAATCCAGGCTGATGAAATTCCGTGCGGTGATCCACTGGGGATCCAGTGCCAGCGCGCCATACAGCCCCACTTCTTCCTGCACCGTAAAAACTGCCTCGATAGGCGGATGAGCTAATTCCGGATTATCCAGTACCGCGAGAATATATGCAACTCCGGTTCCATTGTCCGCCCCCAGAGTGGTCCCTCTGGCTTTCAAAAATCCGTCCTCAATATAAAGTTCCAACGGGTCTTTTTTGAAATCATGCTGAATGCCCTCATCCTTGACGCAGACCATATCCATATGGGCCTGAATCGCCACAGGCGGATGATCCTCATACCCTTTCGAGGCGGGCTTATAGATCACCACATTTCCGATCTCATCCCTCCGCCAGGATAAATGCCTCTCCTTTGCAAATGCTTCCAGATAATCTCCATAGGCTTTCTCGTTATAAGAGCCGTGGGGAATCCTGGTCATTTCTTCAAAAAATCTCTGATGACGAATTTTGGGATCTAATACCCATCCCTTTTCCGTTTCAACCTGATTCAACTTTCCTACCTCCTTAATGCCATAGATTTCTCAGCCTGCTACAGCCTCTTTAAAAATTCTTTAAACAGGACATAACACTCATCAAAAGATTTCAGATCCAGTCTCTCGTCCGGTGAATGTACATCCACGCCGACCGGTCCCAGTGTGACCATGTCCATATCCGGCCATTTATTCTTGAATACGCCGCATTCCAGTCCGCCATGCACTGCCAGCAGTTCAAGCTCTTTTCCCATCGCATGACGCACAGCTTCTTTCATTACCTCTCTCATATGGGAAGTTTCTTCATAAGTCCACGCCGGATATCTGGAAGTTTCCTCGTAGGAGATCTGATATAATCCGGACAGGATCTTAAGCTCTCCTGCCATCTCATCCAGAAACGATTCATTGGCCGCCCTGAGAGATATCGTGACGGATACCTCTTCCTCCTGCGTACGGATCACGGCAAGGTTTTCCGAAGCTGTCGTCAGTCCCTCAAGATTCATGCTTTTGTGGCGCATTCCATTCGGGCAGAGAGAAAGGAAATCCAGGAAACGGCTGCTCTCCTCCTGCTCCCATATCTGATCCACCCTGACCTTTTCCACAACGGCAGTGAGGCCATTGTCGCTGTAACGCAGCTCTTCCCTGATCATATCTGCCGCCTCATTTATCCGTCTGCTCACTGTTTCCGCATCCGGAACAGCGGTAAATACGGCTTCACAGTCTCTTGGGATCGCATTATCCTTTGATCCGCCGTCAAAGGAAGCCAGTGTCAAGCTTCCCTGTTTTTGCAATTGTTTCAGGATCCGGGCGCAGATCTTGATCGCATTTCCCTTCTCCTGATCGATACACTCTCCGGAATGTCCGCCCTGCAGGCCTCCGATGATCAGCCTGTATCCCTCACCGTCATATAATTTCCTGTGAACGGGATACGTGCCGTTCCATCTCATACCTCCGGCCGATGTAATGGTGGTGATCACACCTCCGCCGCCATCATCCAGACTAATGTAACGCCGTCCTTTCAGATCATCGGGATCCATCGCAAAAGCTCCGTCCAATCCGACCTCCTCCCGCACTGTGAATACACATTCCAGAGGGGGATGCGGCATCTTTTCATCATCCAGCACACTCAGGATATAAGCCACGCCGGTTCCGTCGTCCGCACCCAAAGTTGTGCCTCTTGCGTGAAGCCATCCATCTTCGATGTAAAGATCCAGAGGGTCTTTTTCAAAATCATGGTCCGACTCCGGTACTTTTTCGCATACCATGTCCATATGAGCCTGCAGCACCACAGTCGGGTGATCCTCATATCCGGGAGAAACCTCCTTATAAATGATCACATTTCCGATCTCATACTGTTTATAGCGAAGTCCCCTGGCTTTCGCGAACTCCACCAGATAGCTGCTGTATTCTTTCTCATTGTAGGAACCATGCGGGATCCTGGTCATCTCCTCAAAAAAACGATGATACGGCTTTGACCAGTCTAATATCTGTTTCATCCTAAATACCTTCCTTTTTTATTTCGTCCAGCGTTCCAATTCCTCATCCGTAGCCAGAACAAAATGTGTCTCACTGAGCTTTTGTTCTTTTCCTATGTTGTAATCAATACCGCTGGTTTTATAGTCATATTCGATCGGCGTGCGTCCCTTTTCCAGTTGAGGATCCGGGAGAGGGATCGCAGACAACAGCGAACGTGTATACGGATGGATTGGATTATTAAAGATCTCTTCCGTCGTTCCCGTCTCCACCAGTTTCCCCAAATGGAGAACCCCGATGCGGTCAGATATGTATTTCACCATGGAGAGGTCATGGGCAATAAACATAATTGCCGTATTTGTCTGTTTCTGAATATCTTTCATCAGATTGACAACCTGCGCCTGGATAGACACGTCCAGGGCGCTGATCGCCTCGTCGGCAATGATCAGTTCCGGTTCCATGATCAACGCTCTGGCTATTCCGATCCTCTGGCGCTGTCCGCCCGAAAACTGGTGCGGATACCGGGTGGCGTGTTCTGACAGAAGGCCGACTTTATCCAGAATATCGTAAACTTTCTGTTCCCGTTCCTCGTTATTTTTGTACATATGGTAATTATCAATGCCGGCCGCGATCAGATCCATGACTTTCTTTCTCGGGTTCAGGCTGGCCATTGGATCCTGGAAGATCATCTGCATCTTCGTGTTCAGGAGCTTCTTCTTCTCTTTATCCAATTTTCCGCTTATATCCTCACCTAAAAACCGGATCTCTCCCTCTGTGGGTTCATACAGCCGGATAACGGAACGCCCGGTAGTGGATTTTCCGCTTCCGCTCTCTCCGACGAGTCCGTATGTCTCTCCTTTTGCTATCTGAAAGGAAATATCATCTACCGCTTTCACTGTTGTATGGGAGGAAACTTTGAAGTACTGTTTTAAATGACTGACGGATAATACAATATCTTTTGTTTCCATTATTGATTTCCTCCTCTCTGTTTCATATACTGAATCCGCTCTTTCAGCTCTTTCGGCATCTCAACATGAGGCGCCTGGGGATGCAGAAGCCAGATGGCGGCATGGTGGTGCTCATTTATCTCAAACATCGGCGGCTCCTGTTCATAATCAATTGCCAGCGCATAAGGATTTCTCGGGGCAAACGCATCTCCTTCGATCCTGTTGAGAAGATTCGGCGGGTTTCCCGGAATGGTATATAATTTTTCCGAATTTGTATCCAGATCCGGCATGCTGGACAATAATCCCCACGTATAGGGATGGCGCGGATCATAGAAAATATCATCCACCGTTCCCGTCTCCACAATTTTTCCGGCATACATAGTCGGCTACCTTTGCAACAACTCCCAGATCATGAGTGATATAAATGACGGCGATCCCCAGCCTTTTCTGTATATCCTGGATCAGCTGAAGGATCCTGGCCTGAATCGTCACATCCAGCGCCGTTGTAGGCTCATCACATATTAAAATTTCCGGATCACAGGACAGGGCAATGGCAATTACCACCCTCTGCCGCATACCGCCCGACAACTGATGCGGATATTCTTTCATCGCAACGGACGGATTCACGATCCCGACCATATCCAGAAGCTCCAGGGCGCGTTTATGGAGCTCTTCTTTCGACAGATTCAAATGCTGCTTCATTCCCTCCATCAGCTGTTTTCCAATCGTCATGGTGGGATCCAGGCTGGTCATAGGATCCTGGAATACCATGGCAATTCTTTTTCCGCGAACATTTTTTTCAAATTCCTTTTCAGAGAGCCCGATCAGTTCCACATGATCATCCTGCTTTCCCCAAAACCGTATGCTTCCCTGATCGATGTTTCCGTTTTCCGCCAAAATGCCCATGATCGCTTTCACAGATACCGATTTTCCGCTTCCGCTCTCTCCGACGATCGCAACCGTTTCACCCTGATACAGCTCCAGATTCACGCCGCGTACCGCAGCTATCTTTCCGGCTTCCGTCTGAAACGAAATCGTCAGGTCTTCTATTTCCAGTACTTTCTTACGTTCTTGCATCTTTCTCCCTCCATCACATCTGTTTCGTCTGCGGATTGATGGCTTCTTTCAGGCCGTCAGCCAGCAGGTTAAAGCACAGCATCAGCAGTCCCAATACTACTGCGGGCGCAAATACCATATGGGGATAGATCATAGCCGTTTTATATCCGTCGTTGATCATGGATCCCAACGATGCCATTGGCGCCTGAACTCCCAGACCAATGAAAGCAAGAAAGGCCTCAAAGAAGATCGCATTCGGGATCGTAAACATAAATGTGATCACGATCTGTCCCACAATATTAGGAAGAATCTCGCCCAAAATGATTTTTTTGTTCGGAGTTCCAAGCGTGCGGACCGCCAGCACATATTCCAGAGATTTCTGTTTTAACACCTGTGCCCGGACGATCCTGCTCATGTTGACCCATCCTGTGAGACCCATTGCGATCGTAATACTCATAACGCCGGGCTTCACGATCATCAGGAGCAATGTCACAATGACCATAGTCGGAATACCGTTTATGATCTCTACGATTCTCTGCATCACCAGATCGACTGTCCCGCCGAAATATCCGGAGATCAATCCGTAGGTAATTCCGATACACATATCAAGGATCACCGCGATCAACGCAATATAGAGAGATAATCTGGTGCCCATCGCACATCTGGTCAGTATATCCCGTCCCAGCTCATCCGTACCAAACAGATGTACGGAAGATGGCGTGCTGCATGCTGCCGTCATGTCGACTTCTTTATAGGAATATGGACTGAACACCGGGATCAATAATGCAAGCGCAATGATCGCAACGATCACTGCCAGGGAGATCAGGGCCACTTTGTTCGAAGTTACCTGATGTATGACATCCTGCCAGTAAGTCCTTGTTTTATATTTCTTTACCTGGCCGCGCTCTTTCTCAATGCCGACCAGCTCAAATTTTTCACTTGAAAATTCCTGTATCATATCACTTTCCTCCTTTGGCAAGGCGGATTCTCGGATCGATTACTCCATATAATATATCCACCAACAGCATGACCAGAATAAACATTGTGCTGTAGATAAATGCAATGGCCATGGTTACGTTGTAATCGTTCTGTTGAATCGCAGTTACAAATAAGCTTCCGAGCCCGGGTATTGAAAAAGCCTTTTCTATTACAAGACTGCCCGTCATCAGATTTACTACCAGTGGAGCCAGAACGGTGATAATACTGATCATTGCGTTCCTGAGTACGTGCCGGAGAATGAGTTTTACTTTCGGGATCCCCTTTGCCTTTGCAAGCGTTACATAATCCGCCTGCATTACCTCTATGATCTCCGTCCTTGTATATCTCGCAATGCTGGCAATCGTAAACACGGACAGAGCCACCGTCGGAAGGATCGTGGACACAAGAGGCTGTCCGTCATCATACATCAACGGGAAAAACTTGTTCTTATATGCCAGAAAATATGATAAAACCAAAGCAAACACGAAGCTTGGCAGGCTCACGCCCACAACCGAGACAACCGTAGCCGCCGTATCGAACGCCGTATGTTTTTTCAGCGCGGCAACAATGCCGAGGATCAAGCCGACGATCGCGCCGAAAGCCGCCGCCTGGACACCGAGCTGAATGGTGATCAGAAGCCGGTTCCCGATCAATGTGGTGATTGGAAGATTTTTCTGTATTGCGTATGAGACACCGAAATCTCCGGTGAGCATATTTTTAATATAGTTTCCGAACTGCACCAGGAAAGGTTTATCCAGTCCGTATTTTGCATAAAGCACAGCCACCTGGGCCTCTGTAAGTTTTTCATCATTAAACGGGGAACCCGGCATAAACTGCATCAGCAAAAACAATACAAACAGAATGCAGAGGATGGTAACTGCCGCCATTATAAGACGCTTTAAAATGTATTTAGCCATTTGCTTTTCTCCTCATCTCTTTTAAAAATGCCAGACCTGTGCAAGGGATGCTGCCTTCCATTGCGGATATGGCAAAGTATACGTCCTTGTATACGGTCTGGCATTTATCATATTTATTCTTCGATCGTCATGTCTTTATAATAGTAGGGAGTTCCACACATAACATAATGTGCGCCCTTGATTGAACTTCTTGTCAGTACGGGAACGCCGGTCTGATATAATGGCAGAGAAGCACCCTGACTTACAGCTTCGCTTTCCATCTCTTTTAACAGCTCCCAACGTCCTGCCTCATCATTGATATATTCGCTTCCGTTGTACGCCTCAAGGTCTGCCAGGAACAGATCGCTTGACCAACGGCTGAAGCTTGGATTATTACTGGACGGATCATAGAGACTTAAAATTGTTATCGGATCGGCATAATCCGGGCCCCATGCCATCAGGCACAGGTCGAAATCTCCCTCACCGAGCATTTCTATCCTTGTCTTTTTGGGTACGGAACGCAGTTCCACCGTCAATCCATCCAATGTCTCTTCCAGTTCGGACTGAATGTATGCGGCAACTTTTGCATAAGTCTCGGTATCGTCGTACAGCAATGTGATCTCTCTTGCATCGGTCTCGGATTTTGCTTTCTCCCAGTATTCCTGTGCCAGTTCCTTGTCTGTGGACATCAGATCCCCCGCATACTCACGGTAATCCACGCCCTCGGAGTTTGAGACCAGATCGGCGGGAACCAGGCCGCCAAGCACACTGGAACCGTCATCCAGCACACTGTCCACCAATGTCTCACGGTCTATTGCATATCCGACTGCCATTCTGAAATTCTGATTGTCCAGCCCCGGCGTCTCAAAATTGCACATCAAAAGTGTTGACATTCCCTGTTTGAGCACGCTGAGATCGTCATTGTCTTCATAGGCTTTGGCAAGCACGCCGTTTATTGTACAGTAATCCACCGTCCCGCTCTCATAAGCCATAAGCGCTTCCTGTCTGTCCGCGATCACGGTAAAGTTTACTTTGTCAATGTCAACCTGATCCGCATCATAGTACTGATCATTTTTTGCGATAGAAATGGTATTTCCGCCCACATCCCATTCGTCTATTACATAAGCGCCGTTGAACAGGATATCATCTGCGGTCAGAGCGTAACTCTCACCCTTGGATTCCACAAACTCTTCATTCAGCGGCAGGAATGAATTTGTACAGATCACTGCCTGAAAATAGCTGCACGGATGCTCCAGTGTCACTACAAAGGTGTAATCATCCGGTGCGGCAACTCCCAGCTCCTCCACCGGCAATTCTCCCTGGTTGACTGCCGTACAGTTTTTCACTCCGGTCAGTTCCATCATCCAGGTATTTTCACTGGCGGTAGCCGGATCCGCAAGCCTGCGCCACCCATAGACAAAATCATTTGCCGTAACAGGTGTTCCGTTACTCCATTTCGCGTCATCCCGAAGCGTAAACGTATAGGTAAGACCGTCATCGCTTACTTCCATGTCCTTTGCCAAAGCCGGTACGGGAGAGTTATCCGGTCCCATGACATAAAGTCCCTCCTGGACATTTCCGATCACCCAGATAGAGTTCAGATCGTTTGCCAGTGATGAATCCATACTCATAACTGCCACATCGATCGCCACCGTGATCTCATGGGATGCCCCCTCGTCAGAACCTGCACTTCCGGCATTTGTGTTTGCAGTACCTGCGCTGTCGCCTCCTCCGCAGGCGGTCAGCCCAACGGCCGCTGCGCAGGCTAACAAAAATGCTGTTAATCTTCTTCTCACTTTTTTCTTCCTCCTGTAACTCATTTATATCAAATCCTCAAAGAGGCATAATAACCGCCTGATGACGTATTTGACAAATCTCCCACTTTCTCACAGTCGCCGATAAAAATGACATCTTTTGCCAGGCCGTCAAACTGATGATTTTCCTCATCGTCCTTTCTCAGCCCGGTTGCCAGGATAACCTGGTCTGCCGGAAGGAAAAATCTTCCCTGTTCGGCATTCTCGGCCCAAATTCCGTCTTCGGTAATCTCTACACATTTCGTCTTAAGATGGATCTTCACACGGTCAATTGGTTTCGCAAACTCCGCATATGTCTTGCCGTTATCGAATTCATGGGTCATGTAATATTCCGTCCAGAATTGTTCATCCGGCAGATCTTTTTCGGTCTCTTTCATCAGTTGATCTTCCATCTCCACAACATCCACATGTTTTCCCTGTGCCTGAAGCCATACGGTCTGTTCGCATCCGACAGCGCCTCCGCCGACAATTACGATCTTCTCGCCCAGTTCGGACACCCTCTCGAAAACATCGCTGGAATGGATCACATTGCTGCCCTTTGCCCCTGTGATCGGAGGAACAAAATTCTTTGCTCCGATCGCTACAATGACTGCGTCCGGAGCCTCCGCCTCCACCAGCTCGGGAGTTGCCTGCGTATTCAGCCGTACCTCGATATTGTTTTTCTTTTTAACCTGTGTTATCAGATAATCCCGATATCTTTTGATATCGCCTTTAAAGCTCATATATTCCGTAAATTCCAGTCTGCCGCCCAATTTACCGGATTTTTCAAAAAGGACTACCTGATGTCCAAGTCCGGCAATCTCCTGTGCGGCCTGAAGTCCTGCCGGTCCGCCGCCGATGACCACAACGCGTTTTCTCGGTCCGTTCACTCCGACCGGCGGCAGAGGAGTATGTATAATTCTTTTCGGATTCACCGTACAGACGCTGATCCCGGTCTGTGGATGACGGCTGTAATTCAGGCAGCGCAGACAGCGTATACATGGACGAATGTCTTCCGGACGTCCGTCTTTTGCCTTAATTCCCCATTCCGGATCGGCAATAATGGAACGAGCCATAGCCACCAGATCAGCCTTTCCGCTGGCAATAATTTCCTCCGCCATCTCCGGCTCATGAATCGCGCCGACCGTCTCGATCGGAATATTTACATGCTTCCGTATTTCCTCCGCAAGGGGAACGTTGCATCCGTGTACCATATACTGTGTCGTGTGCGTATTGCCCCCGGTGATATCATTATGTATCATGCCCGCTGAACATTGAACAATATCCGCTTCCTGCTGCATGATGGCAATTGTCTGTGCCGCCTCTTCCAGGGTGACACCGCCCTCCAGATGCTCACAGCCGCTGAATCTCATGCTGATGATCATATCCTCGCCGACTGCCTCTCTGATGCGTCTTAACACCATCAGCGGGAAACGGCACCGGTTTTCCACGCTTCCGCCATACTCATCGGTTCTGGTATTCTCGATCGGAGAAAAGAATTCGCCAAGCAGCCAATTGTGTCCGCCATGAACATTTACAATATCAAAACCGCCTCTCTTTCCGATCAGCGCCGCCTGTGCAAAGTAGTCTGCTACCCGATCCATCTCTTCCTCGTCCATAGCGACTACTTCCTCTCCGCCTGCCAGCGAGATCAGTTCGCCCGGTTTGACATCCACCGGTCCCAAAAGCTTCTGATCTCCCACCGGATTTCCGAAATGTCCCGGATGGTTTAATTCGATGGAGGCCAGTGCGCCATATGCATGAATCAGATCTGTCATCATATGCATTACCGGGAGCTGATGTTCATGGATCATATCTACATTGAAAAAGTCAAAACGTTCCGCATTTGCTCCAAGTGTAAATCTCGGATCCACTCCCAGGTGCCCGGTATTTACAATAGCGGCTCCTCCTCTGGCTATATTCCCATAATAAAGGGCAGCAGTCTCGGTCAGGACAGATAAACCGTTATTTCCTGCACGGTAAAAATTAGGCCCTCCGCTGTGTGGTGATGAAACAATTCTGTTTTTCAGCACTTTTCCGCGAATTGTAATGGGGCTAAATAAATGTGGGTATTTACATTCATATTTTGCCATATTGTTATCCTCTCTTTAGTCAATTAAAGTACAAAACTATTATAATATAAATTTACGATTTGTCAACTGTAAAATTGTAAATATATAAGTTTTTATTCGATAAATATACTGAAACCTATTTTCTAAGCCTCTGATTTCATTAGGGAGATAGCGTTTTTCACCCAAAATACAAAGAAGCCCTTATATTGAGAATAAAATATTTCTCAATATAAGAGCTTCCGTATCGCTGCTCCCTGTGGTCATCCGGACGAGGGATCAGTATTTCAGATAATTCAATAACTGCTCCTCGAGAGTAAGAAGTTTATCCTTTTTCAGCCGATAGTAAACAAATTTTTTTACTTTACTGCTTGTGACAAGGTCTACCTCCTTTAATAATTTCAAGTGAAGGGATATCGTACTTGGAGCCAGGCGAAGAATATCGCTTATTTCCTTTGTCGTTGCATCCCCATTCCATAAAACCTTTAGGATTTTAAAACGGCTTTCATCCCCGAGAACCTGCAGAAACCGAAAGAAAGAATCCGGCACGGAACGATGGATCTGCAGGGCACGGTAATTCAGGTTCAGCAGCATATTGACCCTGCTCCCATATATATTGCCGTGAAGATGATTGTCCCCAAAAATGGAAGGGGTGATCAATAACGATTCAATTTTTGATATTTCTATAACCAACCGTGGAGTTTTATCAAATACCAGACATCCATCTTCCATCTTTAGCTGTGAATGAAACTGGGCAAGATACTCTGATAGTGTCGTATGGCTGAGTGCAATTTCCTCATGTGAGATAATATCCTTGACATATTCACTGATCGCTTCCCACTCTTTGCCAAAAGCCGTATCCCAATATTCCTGCAGTATGTGAACCAGTTGTTGTTTCACTTCCTCTGCCTGCGTCAGAATAGAAACGACGGTTTCCGTTTTTACAAGGTCATACTGTCTTTCTTCCAGCTCATTCAGGCACCTCTGAACATCCGGATACCAGCTTTCAAACTCTTTTTTGGAAATCTTCAATCCGGAAACAGACAATCCGATCATATAATAGGCAAATTCAATCAGGGGCATCTCTAATATCTGCTCTATGATAACCGGCAGGTCACACAGGGAATCCTCTTCACTATTTAACAAATACCCTGCCACATCCAGCACATAATACCATTTTGCAAAACGCTCTCCAAAGGAATCTATCTCTTCCTGCAGGTTCTGTGGAAGCTCGTCATGAATGTGCATGACAAAATTCCCGCAGATTGGATGAAGCTCAGGCTCTGCCATCACATGCAGGCTCATGATCTCCTCCATGGCAGCCGAATAACAAAAATGGCATTTCACATTTTTTAATGCATTCTCGTTGTTAATTAAAAACATATTGTACCTCCAACAATTTGACGATTGTCAAATCATCTACTATTCTATACAATATTCGGCTTTTTTGCAAGTATATTATACAATATTCCAGATGATCCTGCTTATGATGTGGATTCCCATGTGACTGAGCATGGCATACTGGATCCCATGCTTTCTGTAAAGCCAACCAAACAACAATCCAAAAGCCCCGTTGAGCAGAAAACAGCGAAAAATAATAAGGGGCGTCAGCCCGCCAAAGGTCGTTACGGTTGCCGGGAGATGCCCGGCTGCAAACAGGAATGCCGACACAATATTTGCGGCAGAAAACACGATCACGGGTATCTGATCTTTTGTTTCTTTTCTGAAAAAGATTTTCCAAAGTAAAAATGCCAGCAGGGACATAAAAAACAGCCGGAGCAAAAGTTCTTCAACGATTCCTCCATAGAACACTGCCGAGAGAAAACCGGCACCGGTCAGTCCCGCTTTGCAGCTATCCCGGATCTGTGGGATAAATCTGCCAAAAGTCCAATAATCCAGACTAAACAAAATACCCGCCGCGAATGTCAGGATCAGCGTCAGACATACCCTTCTTTTTTCAAAACGAAAAGAACGCATGAGCCCCGTTTTTTCTGACAGGATATATCCCAGGAACCCGAATATTACAGCATATATTACAGATTGAACCGCACTGATCCATAAAAGTTTTTCCTCACTTCCGATCTGGTTTATCATCTGATCTGCAATTTCAGTATCATATAAATCTATCTGATATTTGCAGACAAAGAATCCGCCGATCAAAGCAGCCGGAATCATGGCCAGGGAAAAAAGAAGCGGATTTCTATATTTTTTCATCTTCCGCACCTCCGAAATCTTCTCCGTAGGTTTCAATACAAAAACCACGGTAGCCGCATTTTGGACAGGTCAGTTTCCGGGTTCTCGCTGTGTGGGCAGCCCAAAAATCCTCTTTCTTTTTTGGTCTGAAAATTTCATGACATTCGGGACAGATATAGGCAGTATGGTTATGGTAGTACAGGAACACCCATATTCCCAGAATTACCACAAACACCATGCCGACTGCAAACGGTATCCAGATCCCCCTCAGGATCCACAAAAGTAAAGTACCGATCTCAATCACATCCATCACAATACCTGCCGCAAGTATCATACCATGCATCTTTCGGAGTTTTTTTCTGTTCTCCATGATATACGCTATATCACTCAGTGTTTCGACGGAGAGATGCGGCCTGTTCTTCAGTTCCCGGGTCAGTCCCTCTATAGTATTCAATTGTGTTTCCCGTTCCCGGATTTCACGGCGCAGAACAGCGGCCTGCTGATCGAGGAGCATAGACACCACATGGTCAAAATTCTCTGCGGCAAAAATTTCGGAAATGCTGTTGATCGGCAGTCCGATTCCCCGAAGAAAACAGATCAGCTTCAACCTCTTTACATCATCTTCGGTGTAAAGTCTCCTGCCGCCCTCGCTGAGTTCACTTGGAGTGAGAATGTTCCGTGAATCATAGTACTGCACGGTTCTGACAGAAACGCCGCACAGTTTTGCCATCTCGCCAGTCGTATATTTTGACATAGCTTTCACCTCCTTCGGAGCTTATATTACAATATTACGCTGCGTCACGAGCAAGACATAACGCAGCGTAATTTCAAAATTATTCATCTTTGCGAGAGCGAATGCAGCCCCGCAGTATCGGAAACAGCGGACATTATGAGAGCAAAACACGAATGACCAGTCTCTTGTTCTCATACTCTGCCGTTATTTTCCCCTCCATTTTTTCAATCAGGATCCTGGAAATAGATAATCCCAGCCCCGTCGACTTTCTCGCGTTTTCCACCGTATAAAAACGGTCAAAAAGCCTGCCGACCTCTATCCTGCTCAAAGCAGAGGCCGTATTTGCAAATGTGATCTCACCGTCCGGAGCCAGGACGATATCCAGATCGCCGTCGCTGTATTTAACGGCATTGCTCATGAGATTTGCAAAAACACGGGACAATGCGTCAGGATCTGCCTGACGCACAATCTTATTCTCTGTCATCTGGATCATAGGGGTAATATTACATGCCAGAAAATCGGCATAAAAGGCGGCGATACTTTCCTGCAGCACGCGGTTGATATTCACTTCCTCCTTTTTTAATTCCAGTTCCGTTGAGGCGTCCAGCGAATAATCAAAAAGCTCCTCCGTCAGTTTTCTCAATATCTCCGCGCGGTTTTCCACAATTTTTATATACTGCGCCGCTTTTTCCGAGACATCCTCCTGTTCAAGCAGCTCCATATATCCGCAGATTGCCGTCAGCGGAGTTCTGAGATCATGTGTGATACTGGTGATCGCGTTATTGACCTCGATATCTCTCTGCTGAAACTGTTGGCGCCTGGCACGGAATTCACGGAGCTGAATATTGATCTTCTCCGCCAGGCTGCGCATGTATTTATCATTACAGGAAATGCCGATCAGCGTATTTGTATCTTTTTCTACTCTCTCCGCAAAAGCCTTTTCAATCTCTTTCGCCGCCTTGCGCATCAGGTGTACTTTTACCGCCAATGCAAAAATGACAATGCACAAAACAAAAATTATTACTCCAAGCCAGAATTCCATATATTCTCCTTTATCTCAAATCTTTTTTGCCAAACAGATACGCCCCGGCCGCCGTCGGAACAACTGTAAAAAAGGCAGAACCGCTCAACATTATGCCGGGATTCAAATTGTCCAATATTTCTTCTGAACGCAAAAAATCATTTGACAGGCTATAAAACTCCATGAGCTGTCCGTGCGGAAGAAAGTTCAGAAAAAACAACATGATCTCCCGCCGGATGCCCGACACATAGGCCGGATTTCGTGAACCTGCGCTATAATATCTGAAACCCAACAATCCCGTATATGCATCTGTCGGAAAAGTTTCTTTTGTACTTAACGACCACAATTGATTCAAGCTGAAAAAAAGAAGAAACAAGACCACTCCTATACAGATTATGCCGGAAA
>CAZJSI010000052.1:0-17860 GCA_964548675.1 uncultured Eubacterium sp.
ATCTCCCGGGCGCAGATTCGACATCAAGGCAAGGGCAAGAGCATGTGTCCCGCAGGTGATCTGGGGACGTACCAGAGCCGCTTCCCCGTGAAAGCATTCGGCGTAAACCTCTTCCAGAGTATCCCGGCCAACATCATTGTAACCGTATCCGCTGGTCGCCTGAAAGCATTCGGCGCTGACACGCTTTTTCTGCATCGCATGAATAACCTTCATCTGATTGTATTCCACAACCTCGTCTATCTTATCAAAACGTTCCTTCAGTGTTTTCTCTATCTTATTTCCAAACTCATATACTTCTTTTGAAATACCCATATCCAGATATTTCTGAGCAATGATATCTTTCATTATATTTACCTCCTGATATTTAAGCATCGTGCACGAGTCTCAGTGCGGGATGGAATCCCGCATCAGATATATTTCAAAATTTCATTCAAAATTTTTTCTTCATCGTAATCGAATTCCGACTTGTCGAGCCAGATTACATCCCTCTCCCGGCGAAACCAGGTAAGCTGACGTTTTGCAAAATGTCTTGTATCTCTTTTTAATATATAAACGGCCTCGTCATAGGTGATCTCGCCATCCAGCCAGGACAGGATTTCTTTATAGCCAAGCCCCTGCATGGATACCATTCCCTTATGATACCCCTTATCCTTTAATTGTTTTACTTCTTCTACAAGCCCCGCCTCAAGCATCAGATCAATTCTCTGTTCGATGCGTCTGTAGAGGCGTTCCCGGTCATCTGTCAGGACAAAATACCGGAAATCATAGGGCGATTCTTTCAGCCTTTCCTGCTCATTATGCTCGGAAATGGGCGTTCCTGTTTTTTTATAAAATTCCAATGCGCGGATCACACGCTTGATATTATTTTCATGAATTTTATCCGCTGATGCTGGATCAACCTGTCTCAACATATCATGCAGATACCGGCTTCCTTTTTCAGCAGCCAGGGCAGCATAATATTCCCTCAGTTCCGTATCCTCGTTCTGAGAGGTAAAATCAATATCATATAACAGCGCCTGAATATAAAATCCGGTTCCGCCCACCACAATGGGAATCTGCCCATTGGCATAGATCTCCTCCAACGCTTTTTTTGCAAGCGTCTGAAATTTTACCACATGAAATTCCTCGTCCGGCTCCAGAATATCAACCAGATAATGGGGAATTCCCTGCATCTCTTCCGGCCTTATCTTTGCAGAGCCGATATCCATGCCTTTATAGACCTGCATGGAATCGGCGGAGATAATGGCTCCGTCTATTGATTTCGCCAGTGCAATGGACAAATCTGTTTTGCCTGCCGCCGTCGGGCCTGTCAATATCAACAATGGTTTCTTATTTTCATTCATGTTCTCAAACAATTCTCTTAAACTTCTTTTCTATCTCATATTTTGTCATAGCTATAATGACCGGACGCCCATGAGGGCAGAAATACGGATTCTCCAGGGTCAAAAGTTCATCAATCAGATGTTCTATCTCCGGCCTGGTCAATTTCTGGTTTCCTTTCACGGCGGCCTTGCATGACATGCTGGCAATTTTTTCAATTACCATATCAGGAGTATCCTTCTCCGAAACAGAACCGAGACCGTCGATCAGTTCCAGCAGCAGGCTCTGCCCATTCAGACCATACAGGTTGTCCGGTACGGCGCTGACCGCATATTCTTTTCCGCCGAAATGTTCGATCTCAAAGCCGAGTTTTTCAAAATCCGGCAGATATTTTTTTAAAAGAACTTCCTCCTGCATGGTTAGGGACAGAAGGATCGGAGGGCTGACAAGTTGGGAGGTAAACTCCTTTGTTCGATAAGCTGCCATAGTCCGCTCAAACAATACCTTTTCGTGAGCTGCATGCTGATCGATCATGTAAAACTGCTCTTTATATTCTACCAGCCAGTAGGTGTCGAAAAGTTGTCCGATAATACGATGATATGGTTTTGCTTCCTCGGATAACAGCTTTGCATTCTCTCCGATAAGATCATCCAGTGTAGTCTGTATCGGCTTTTTAACCGGCACCGTTTTTGTTTCAGATAATTCTTCCTTTTCCGGCCCTGCTTTTGTTTCAGATAATTCTTTCTTTTCCGGCTCCGCTTTTGTTTCAGATAATTCTTCCTTTTCCGGCCCCGCTTTTATTTCAGGTATTTCTCTTTTTTCCGGCTCCTGTTTTTTTTCGGATCCCTGTTTTTCCCCGAAGTTTCTGCTTTCGGCTGCAAAATCTGTTGTTTCCGGCAGCGTATATTTTGTTTCAGCCGGCTTATCACCAAACGGTTTTCGCTCATACTTTCGTTCATAAGGGCTGTCCTTCGCCACAGCCGCCCGTATCTTTGCAAGGCGTTTTTCCTCGAACGGCTCCGGTATATCCGCTTTTGGTTTGTCCTTTTTTGCTTCTGCTTTTTTTTCATCCTTTACGCTTACCTCGGGAATCAGTTCCCTATGGCGCAGCGCCGTCTGCACCAGATTCACAAGCCTTGTGTAAATCTGTTCTCCGTTTGAAAACCGCAGTTCCATCTTATTCGGATGCACATTTACATCGATCAGCTTTCCATCCATGGAGATTGCAAGCACCGTAAAAGGATATTTATGCTGCATCATAAAACCCCGGTAAGCATCTTCGATGGATTTTGAGATCAGGCTGCTCTTTATATAGCGTCCATTAATGAAATAGCTCTCAAAATTCCGGTTCCCTCTGGAAATAACCGGCTTTCCGATAAAACCGGTGATGGAAAAGTCATCGAATTCCCCATTGATTTCCAATAAATTAGCCGCAATATCCCTGCCATAAATATGATAAATAATATCCTTTAACTGTCCGTTCCCGGAAGTATGCAGACGAATCTGTCCGTTATTGATAAATTTGAAAGAAACATCCGGATGGGACAGAGACATCCTTTCCATCAGATCACTGATATATCCCGCTTCCGTCTGGGCAGTCTTTAAAAACTTCCTGCGGGCCGGGGTATTATAAAACAAATTTTTCACAAGGAAAGTCGTGCCGTTTGGCGCGCCAATCTCTTCTAAAGATATTTCTTTGCCGCCCTCAATGAGATAACGGCTTCCGGTAAACTGCTCCTGTGTCTTTGTGATCAGCTCTACCTGGGCTACCGCCGCGATACTTGAGAGAGCCTCGCCCCGGAAACCTAGAGATGAGATCGTGATCAAATCTTCCACAGAACGGATCTTACTGGTGGAATGGCGGTAAAATGCAATCGGGATCTGTTCTTTCTCGATCCCGCATCCGTTATCTGTGATGCGGATAAATGATATCCCGCCCTCTTTGATCTCCACGGTAATTGCAGTTGCTTTTGCGTCTATAGCATTTTCTACCAGTTCTTTTACAACGGAAGAAGGGCGTTCCACCACTTCTCCGGCTGCGATCTTGTCAATTGTCTGTTCATCTAAAATATTAATCTGCGGCATATGTATCTCCTACCAGCGGTTCTTAATCTTATTTTGCAGCATATGTCCTGCCAATGGTTCTTAATCTTATTCTGCAGTATATGTCCTACCAACGATTCTTAATCTTATTCTGCAGTTCATATAACTTGTTCATTGCCTCAAAGGGCGTCATGTTGGTCAAGTCCAGCCCGGACAATTCCTGTATGATATCGTCATCTTTCACCGTATCAAACAGTGAAATCTGTGCCAGATCCACCTCATCCGGTTTTTTCTTTCGCTTTTTTGGTGCAGTGACCGCCACGCCAAGGTTTTTTGCCAGATTCGCCATATTGGTGCTTTCCAGTTCCTCACAGATCGCTTTTGCACGTTCGATCACGGCATCGGGAACACCCGCCAGCTTTGCCACCTGGATACCGTAGCTGCGGTCTGCTCCGCCGGGGACAATTTTTCTTAAAAATACAATATCGTCGCCTTTTTCCTTCACGGCGATGCAGTAATTGTTGACATTGGAAAGTTTTCCTTCCAATTCGGTCAATTCATGATAATGGGTGGCAAACAGTGTCTTTGCTCCCAGTATTTTCGGATTGCTGATATATTCCACTACCGCCCACGCGATGGAAAGTCCGTCGATCGTGCTGGTTCCCCTCCCGATCTCATCCAGTATCAGCAAACTGCTGCTTGTGGCGTTTCTCAGTATATTGGCGACCTCGTTCATCTCGACCATAAATGTACTCTGGCCGGAAGCCAGATCGTCCGAAGCGCCCACACGGGTAAAAATACGATCCACAATGCCGACATTGGCACTCTGGGCAGGGACAAAACTTCCAATCTGCGCCATCAGTACGATCAGTGCATTTTGACGCATGTATGTAGATTTCCCGGCCATATTCGGTCCGGTAATAATAGAAATCCGGTTGTTTTTGTTATCCAGATAGGTGTCATTGGCAATGAACATATCATTGTTCATCATCTTTTCCACCACCGGATGCCTGCCATTTTTGATATCAAGGATTCCCTTTTCATTGATCTTTGGACGCACATAGCCGTTCTGATCGGCAACAACAGCCAGCGATGTAAATACATCAATACCCGCCACCGCTTTCGCCGTGTGTTGTATCCGCACTACCTGGTCTGCGATCTGGCTTCGGATCTGGCAGAAAATGTCGTATTCCAGGGCCGTCAGCTTGTCCTCTGCACCCAGGATCATATCCTCCAGTTCTTTTAACTCCGGCGTAATATAACGTTCCGCATTGGTCAGTGTCTGTTTTCTCGTATAATAGTCCGGCACCATATTTTTGTAGGAATTGGTCACTTCCAGATAGTAGCCGAATACTTTGTTGAATTTAATGCGCAGGTTTTTGATCCCGGTTTTTTCCCGTTCTTCCTCCTCTACCTTGGCAAGCCAGCTTTTTCCCTCTGTCTTGGCGCTGCGCAGGCGGTCGATCTCTTCATTATAACCGCTTTTTATCATATCGCCCTCCCGCATGGATATGGGCGGATCATCTTCAATCGACTGCTCGATCAGTTCACAGAGATCGGTGAGGGGATCCAGATCCTCGTCGATGCTTTTGATCAGTTCACAGGAAAAATCCTGCATCAAAGCTTTAATAGGCGGCAGCATCTTAAGAGAAGTCTTAAATGCAATCAGATCCCGGGGATTTGCCGTCTGGTACACGACACGGCTGATCAGCCGTTCCAGATCATAAATCGGATTTAAATATTCCCGCAGTTCTTCCCGGGTGATCATATTTGCGTTGATCTGCTCCACGGCATCCAGGCGTTTTTCAATCTCTGCCTTGTCGATCAGAGGCTGCTCAATATATGAGCGAAGTGTTCTGGCTCCCATAGCTGTTTTTGTCTTATCCAATACCCATAGCAGGGAACCGCGTTTTTGCTTTTCACGCAATGTCTCCACCAGTTCCAGATTCCTCCGGGTAGAGCTGTCGATCACCATAAATTTTCCGGTGGAATAAGGCTCTATCGTCGTCATATGGGAAAGTGTTGTCTTTTGTGTCTCATATAAATATTTTAATAATGTTCCCGCAGCAATCACGCCGCAGTCATAATCTGCAAGTCCAAGTCCCTGCAGATTGGAAACATGAAAATGTTCCAAAAGCGTCTGCTGCGCCAGGTCATCCCCAAAATACCATGCATCCAGGGAATAGATTGTAATGCCGAGACGATGTTTTAAATCTTCCAGATCGATGCTGCTCATGAAAAATGCTTCATTGCAGATGATCTCTGAGGGCATGAATTTGCTGATCTCATCCAGCAGTTTTCGCTCGCTGTCAATCTCCGTCACAAAATAATCACCTGTCGTGACATCTGCAACAGAGATACCGTAACGGTTGTCCACATAGACAATGCACATGATATAATTATTTTTTGTCTCATCCAACGCATAAGTGTCCAGATTCGTACCCGGCGTCACGATACGTGTAACCTCGCGTTTCACCAGCCCTTTGGCAAGCTTCGGATCCTCCACCTGCTCACAGATCGCCACTTTATATCCTTTGGAAACCAGCTTATTTAAGTATCCCTCCACTGCATGGTATGGAACGCCGCACATAGGCGCCCGTTCTTCCAGGCCGCAGCTTTTTCCTGTCAGAGTGATTTCCAGTTCTTTGGATACCGTGATCGCATCATCAAAGAACATTTCGTAAAAATCACCGAGACGATAAAAAAGAATACAATCTTTGTACTCCTGCTTGGTTTCCATATATTTTTGCATCATTGGCGTTAATGCTGAAATATCCATTGTTTCTCCTCTGTTTCTCTGTGTTTCAATGCTCTTTTGAATCAGTTCCCATGATAGCAAATTTCAGTTTCTTTTTCAATATTTTGTTTGATGATCTGTTTCTTCGACTATCTGAAAACAGCGGCGCAGACAATATCTAAAAACTGTCTGACAACCGCCGTTATAAATAAACTGCTTATCAACTCATCATAGAGAGAATGTCTTTCGGTTTCATTTTTATCACAAAGACAGATGATACTCCTGTGGAAATGACCACAATCAATAATTCCAGGCCAAGTATTTCCACGAATTCCAATGCCCCAACATTAATATTTAATGCTATATCTTCTGTTGAGCCTGTTTCAGTCAGTTGTGTTTCCGTTTTGGTTTCATCTGATGGAATCGCAGTATTTATTTTGTTCTCAATAGCTTCCGTTGAAAAACTTACCAAAACCCATGCAATACATAATGCACAAAATGCAACAACAGCATTTTCAAACACATGCTGACCGATTATTTTACTCTTTTTCAATCCTATAGAAACAAATATCCCAATCTCATGTAGTCGGTCACGCATCAAAAGAATCAATACCAATGACAATATGGCTGAACCAATAACAAAAAATGTCAGCATCATAGCAATCATTATTCCATTCAGGCGCTCCAGCACTGCTGCTGTCTCTTCGTATGCTTTATTGTTTTTTGTAAATAAATATCTCTCTCCGTCCTTGTTGAGATCCATTTTTAAATTTTCAACAATACTATCCAGATTCCTTGGATCATCGACATAGAAAACGGCGCCATAAGTATAATTTTCTATCACACTGCCCACGGCATTATAAACCATCTCCCTGATACAGCCCGTATCCACAAACACAAAATTTTCCACAAGATCACATTCCGCTGTCGAAGCATCCTCTTCGTTCTGGGTTCTCTGAATACCGTATATACCCGCAATCTCCAGGACGTAATCGTCTATTTGGTTTTCCTGTTCCTCGTCAGCGTCCTCAATATAAAATCTGATCGTAATTGTGTCGCCAACAGACAAATCGTTCGCCTCTGCAATATTTTCAGAGATCAGAGCTTTATTTGAATCATCTGCGTTAATCCCCCTGCCATCCTTAAGCACTAAGGATTTCAGGGCAAAATATTCATTGTATTTACTGTCAGTCGTTCCGATCACTCTCGCCAAATGCGCCTTTTCATCTCCCTCAAGGGTAAATCTTCCCGGTTCCAATTGAATATCCTCAGCAAACGCATAGAGAATGTCCGTACCGTCGAACGCCTTTATTTCATCGTTTTCCATAATGCGGCTAACCAGCTCGTCCGTTACATAATCTCTATATCCCTGCGCAGTATTCGTTTCTATCTTAAAATATCCGCCCATTGTGCCGCGCAGATTCTGCATTGCAATGTTCGCTGAATTCCATATTGCAGCACTCACTAGCAGCAATGAAGCAATCACTGTTAATATTAATAACAGAATGATTGTTCGGGAACGTTTCCGTTTTAGATAAAGTATTCCTCTTTTAGCAAACTCCATAGCAGATCCCCCTTTCATACATCAACTGAAAGCCCCGAAATACTGCTTCCCTTTTTATTGTATATCCACACGATTCATTTTTCCATGTTTCAATTCATACACTATATCTGCCTGTTTAGCCACTTCACCGGAATGGGATACGATAATCACACATCGCTGATATTCTTTTGCCGTCTCACGAAAAATATCTGTGATCTCCTGTGCCGTATCTTCATCCAGATTTCCGGTCGGTTCATCCGCAAGTATGATCGGATTTTCAGATGCAAGAGCACGGGCAATGGCAACTCTCTGCTGCTGGCCGCCGGAAAGCCGGAGGACGTTCCTCTTTATCTCTTCCGGAGTCAGGCCCAGCTTTTCCAGTATTGGGAGCGGTTCCTGTTTGGCTGTCAATTTTACATTCTCCTCCGGCGTCATGTAATCGATCAGATTGTAATTTTGAAAAACAAATGAAATATGGCTGCGCCTGTGTTCTTCCAACCCCTTCTCTTGAATATCCTGTCCTTCAAACAAAATACTTCCCTCTCTTGGTACATCCAGACCGCCGAGCAAAGAAAGTAATGTTGTTTTGCCGCAGCCGGAAGGACCAAGAATCACATATACGTTTCCTTTTTCAAATTTCTCATTTATCTTGTCAAGCAATATTCGGTCTTTCGTATAATAATACGAAACATCTTTTAATTCCAATACACTCATATTGTCACCTCCATAATTATTCCTCATAAAAATAATATCTCAGTTTGACCGCAGCAGTATTCCTGGTGATGTCTTCACGATTTGTACCGATGCAATCAGTACACTCCCACTGGATATGATGCACATTGCAATAATCAGAAACAGCATATCTCGTCCTAAATCGCTGTATTCCAACATTACAGCATCACCGGATGAAACCATTGTGATGGTAGGTATAGATTTCCCCGACTCAAGTTCAATAGAATAGGATTCGTCATTGGTCTTTGGAACTGAAATTTTTTCTGCCATATTGAAAAATCCATTCGTTATTCCCCGGGCTGAACATAAAGTCAATGTCAAAGAAATGACTGTAATGACCATACATTCAATCAAAAACTGAGAGATGATTTTTCCTTTGCTGATCCCTATCGATAGAAGGATACCGACCTCACGCTTCCTTCCCCTGATCCACAGGGTCAGTATGAGGCAGAGGATAATGATACATCCAATCACTCCTGAAAGCATTAATATTGCGGCAAATATGCCGATCTGCTTTAGCGGCTTCACCGATGCCATATATGCGCTATCATCAAAGGATACCAATAATCCGCTTACGTCCATATTATCCTTTACCTGTGTCATAACATTTTCCAGATTTTCAGGATCGTCGACGAAAAAGGTAACTTCCCCATATCGTTCCTGCGTCTGATCTATACCGCGATTTTTTTTGAGCTGCATCCCGGCTGTCCTATCTATATAAATAAGATTGTCTGCATAATATGCCTCTGCTGTAAAAACGGATGCTTCCTGTTCAAAGTTTACGTCAAATATACCTACCACCTCTAGCTCTACAGGTATTCCCCATCGCTCAAACGGATCTTCACATGGTTCAAAGATTCCTCTTTTTGTCTCAAGAGTAATGGTATCACCGACTGCAAGCCTGTTCTCTTCAGCAATATACTTTGAGATTACTGCTGCATATTTATCTTCATCTGATATATTTCTGCCCTCCGAAATAGAAAAAGCTCCAATCCTGAAATTTGCATTTGTCTCGCCGTTTGCACAGATAACAGCCTCTGTTTGTTGACTGAACATCAAATTTTTTTGTACTTCCAGTGTGTCTTCAAACTCTATATCATACTCTATTATATCCGCATACAATCCCGGCTTTAACTGTAAATCTGCCCATACTAATTCATATGTACTAATATCATAAGCAACGATACCTTCGACATTATTGATGTCATCAACGAGCTCTGGTGATATGGTAGGACCAACAAAAACAGAATAAGGATATGATTTGTCTGTCCGCTCTTCATATAATGCCGGATTTTCTGTGTCCGCTGCCACCGTAAAGCTGCTGCAAAGATTCCTGCGCACTTCCTCAATTTCTTTGTTCACGCTTGTCCTTAATGCACTGCCTGCAAGTATCAGGTTTGCCATAATAAAAATTAATATCACGAGTAAAACACTGCGGCTTTTTTTTCGTGTCAAATACAGTAACGCTCTTCTCCAGGTTTTCATACATCTTCCCCCATTTTTACACTATTACAAATTAAACATGGCCTTCTCATATAATATTATCACAAACCATTGCTGACAGCTTATTCTACTCCCTGCGCAGGATTGCTTCCGCCACTTTTAATCCATCCATAGCGGCTGACATAATTCCGCCTGCATAACCTGCGCCCTCGCCGCAGGGGTACAATCCCCGGATTTCACTCTGCATCTCATCATCTCTTGTGATACGCACAGGCGATGATGTACGGCTCTCCACGCCAGACAAAATACAGTCTTTCCGGTCAAAACCATGGATCTTCTTCCCGAAAGCGTGCATCCCCTCAATAAAGGATTCATTTAGTTCTTCCGGAAATATGCTGCGCAGGTTTGCAAAAGCATGTTCTCCTTTGACACAGCTTGTAAAGCTTCCATATTCCTCACTGATCCGGTTCTGTTCAAAATCTCCAAATAACTGCTGCGGCACTTTTCCCTCCGCCAGTTTCCATGCCTTTTCCTCCAATATCCGCTGAAAAGCAAGGCCGGAAAGGGGATGAGTGCCATTTGGGAAATCCTGTGGCGTCACGGACACAATGATCGCGCTGTTTGCATTTTTACTGTCCCGCTTCCGGTAGCTCATGCCATTCACCGCCAATCGCCGTTCTTCCGAAGAAGCATTGACCACAAAACCGCCGGGACACATACAGAAAGAATACACTCCTCTGCCAATTGCCGACTGATGTGTCAGTTTGTAAGCAGCAACGGGAAGCAGGCTTTGATCCGCTTCTTTTCCATACTGATTGTCATTGATCATCTTCTGCGGATGTTCCACGCGCATACCGACTGCGAAGGATTTTGCTGTCATAGGAACATCCTTTTCATATAATCTGGCAAAGGTATCTCTGGCGCTGTGCCCAATAGCCAAAACAGCCGCGGATACCTCAATCCACTCATCATGATTGACTTCAAGGGCCGTCAAATGTCCTCCTTCTATTTTAAAATCAGTCGCTTTGGAAGAAAAACGGAATGTTCCGCCGAGTCGGATGATCTCCTGACGCAGATTTGCGATCACCGTCCGCAGAACATCCGTACCGATATGCGGCTTATTTACATACAAAATATCGGCAGGCGCTCCGAACTGCACAAAAGTCTCCAGTACAAAGCGGTTACGTCCGAACCTATCCTTGACAAGTGTGTTTAACTTGCCGTCAGAAAAAGTTCCGGCGCCACCTTCGCCAAACTGGACATTGGATTCCGGATTCAGCAATCCTGTTTTCCAGAACTCTTCCACCTCTCTCTGACGTTCTTCCACTGTCTTACCCCGTTCCAAAACAAGAGGACAGTACCCTGATCTTGCCAGAAGATACGCACAGAAAAGTCCGGCCGGACCGGCTCCGATCACTGCGATCGGCTTGTCACTCTGCCATCTGCCATTTACAATCGGATCATATTTAACAGGAACAATCTCTTGGATATTCTTATTTGCTTTATGGTATTTGGTCTGATTCCTTACCCGGATGTCGACAACATAACTGTATTTTAATGCATCCTTTTTCCGGGCGTCCACAGACTGTTTCACAATACAGATATGTTCTACATCCTGTTTCCTGACTTTTGCCTGTTTACACGCCTTTGCAAATACCTCTTCCTCGCTGTGAGACAGGGGCATGGAAATCTGTGAGATACGTATTGTTTTGCTCATTATTATTCCTCACTTATAAAAATACTGAAACTATATCGTCCATAGGGATGACTTTCTACTTTGTAACCAGTCAACTCACATCAGCGGCAGAGAGTTCCGACTGCATGGATACCTGCCCCATATCAGCGGCGTAGAGTTCGGGCTGCATGAACCCCTGCCACGTAACCGCTGGACCACGCCCATTGCAGGTTATAACCGCCGCAGATGCCATCTACATCAATTATTTCGCCCGCAAAAAACAGTCCCGGCACAAGCCTTGACTGCAAATCCTTCGGGCATATTTCTTCCACCGGAATTCCACCGCAGGTCACCTGCGCCTGGTCAAAGGTTTTCGTCCCGATTATGGGCACTGTTGTGCCCTTTAATTCCCGGATGATCTGCTCTGTCTGATACTGCCGGACTTTCTTTGGCTGCGAAACTACCGTTTTCTGCGGTAGATTTAATCTGCCGCAGAGCATGGCGCTGATTTTTTGATTCACCATCCCGGAAAGCAATTCTTCCCAGTTTTTCCCTGTGCCGGAGGACGACATGCAATTTACAAATATACTCCGAATCTCCTCTGCTGATAACTCCGGCAGGAAATCGAGAACAGCAGTTACACTCTCTTTCCTGTCCAGGGCAAGAGAAGCATAACGGCTGACCTGAAAAACCGGAATCCCCGAGATCCCGTAGTCTGTCATCTGGACTTCCCCGGCATCAGACGCCACAGCCTGTCCGTCAACCAGCAGCACAACTGCGGCATCGCAGCGGACGCCTGCGGTCTCCTTCAGCCAGGCTGCATCGGAAATAAGAGGCACCAGAGCCGGAAGTGGCTTATGTATGGTATGCCCCAGTTTCTCCACATAGATATAGCCGCTTCCGTCACTGCCTGTTTTCGGAGATGCTTTTCCGCCCGCAGCCAATATACATGTGCGGGCAGTAAAATCTCCGGACTTTGTCTCAAGAAGAAAATGATCCCTCTGACGACATATGTTCCGAATCCCGATTTCATTATAAATTTTCACATTAAGGCGTTTTATTTCTGAGAGCAACGCGTTTCTGACCGCAGCAGCCTGACCGCTGCGGGGATAATAATAGCCCTGACGCTCTCTGGGAACCAGCCCGAGATCTCTGAAAAAATGCAGCGTTTTCTCCAGCGGAAATTGGTTTAAAACCTGCAATACAAAGGCAGGATCATCGCACCGATAACAGCTGCTCCCCTGCATTTGATTCGTAAAATTGCATTTTCCATTTCCCGTTGCCAACAGTTTTTTTCCGGAAACTGCATGGTGATCCAGAACAGCCACACGCACTCCGGTCCGGGCGGCGCTGATCGCGGCCATAATACCGGAAGCGCCTCCGCCCACAACAATAAGATCGAAATTATTTTCCTTCACTATAACTCCTTTTACTCTTTATCCTCAAATACCCGGAGAATATCCTCCACTGTCTCATCTGCATCTGCTGTGATCAGATCAGGCTCATCAAAATAAAGTTCTGATTCATCCTGTACCGCCTTTTCTTTTTTCTTTGATTTTGGGAACGGATCACTGTCCTTTTCCGTCTCAGCGGAAGAAACCTGTTCCTTTTTTGCATCCCCGGAAACCTGTTTCTGCTTTGGTTCTTTGAGAGCCTTTTTTCTGCTTGTCCGGATCGCAATGGCAAGAAAAGCCGTACTGATAATATTGACAGCGCCGTCAGCTGTCAAAACGTAATATATGTATTTTGCATGTGCAGATACCTGCCCCATAGGGTCGAGCACGATTGCAATGGACGCCGCCAGAAAAGCGATGGCGATGATCAAAAACAGAAACCATGACCGATTACCGATGCTCTTTAAATCCACCGCATTCTGCAGTTTGATCACGGATGTCAACAGAATACATATTCCCACGAACAGAGAAAAATACAAGGAAATCTGGCCTGAACGGATAAACATACAGACACCGGTCAGGATCCCCAGCACGCCTATGGAAAATCCATATTTCCCGATATCCCGATAGCTTCCGGCCATAAAATATTTAACAATCAGAATGATACCGTAAACAACCAGGATTGCCCCGGCTATATAGATAATATAAACTTCCTTAAATTTTGGAACAAACAACATCGCCAGACCGAACAGGATATAGATAATGGAGATTCCCATCACAAATCCTGTTCCGATACCGACGCCCTTTTTTACGCTTTCTTTTGACATAGCGCCCTCCCATACGACACGAATTTTAGTTCAAAAATATCTGACGCTATTCTAACATATCCATGAAAATTTGGAAAGCAGTTTAACTGGAATAATTTTCGAGAAAGCTGTATAATTCCTCCATACTGGAAAAAGTGATACCTGTCTTTGCCTTTTCCCGCAGATCTTCCGGAAGATCTGACAATTTTAATCCGGTCTCAAAATAAATCTGATCCGTATCGCTGTGATAGACCGCCAGATAATCGTCTGCCAGTTTCAGGTAATACTGTTCTTCTTCCACATCCTTCATACTCTCAACCGTTTCTTCCGGTTCCTGTTCTTTGGTCTGTGCAGTTTCCGCCGGTTTCGTCACATCGGATGTTCTGTCCGTATTTCGGTTGGAGGATATGTTCTCACTCCCTTCCGTAGCGGCAAGAATGTTATCCGGCTGTGTACTGTTTTCACCAAAATAAAATCCGGCCCAAAATGCCGCCACAATAAAAATCGCCGCTATCAAAAACGAAATGCGAATAATACGTGTCTGTTTCATAGTAAACTCCTTTTTTTGTATTATTCGCACTTTTTTCATTTTTATTCAATTGTTATAACAGATGCAGTTTCTTGGCAATCCGAATCAACAACGTGCCTTTCGGAAAGCTTTTCAGTTCTTCTTCCGTCAATCCCTTGATCAACAGCAATGCTATCGCATATGTAAAGATACCGACAAGGATTGCGAAGATTGTGCATACGGAATTGCGCTGTAAAAATTTATAACTTACATAGTAAACCACATAGACGATCGCCCCCATGATCGCAGAAGCGACAGCCGGTTTCACAAATGTCTTTACAATATTCGGCGTGAAACCGGAATATCGTTTTACTGACGTCCCGTTCAAAATGCACATTACCAGCGAAAATACAACTGTTCCCACACATACTGCATATATCTTTAAATCCAGGACAAACATCGCAGCTGCAAGAATAACCGCATGAATTACCAGGGAGATGATCGCATTGCGGACCGGTATTCTCATCCTGTCAATTCCCTGAAGCACGGAATTGGAAAGAGTGGAGATGGAATAGAAAATAATACTGATCCCCCCTGCCTGGAGCAGATGCCCGGCAAGCTCGCTTGCTCCCGGGAACAAAAGCTGTATGATCGGATCAGCCAATACCATAATACCTGCTGTACATGGCATTGCAACTACTATGATAAAGCGCATGGACAATCCGATCTTCCTTTTCACCTGCGCGGAATCTTTCTGGGCAAAGGCAGCCGAAAGTGCCGGAACACAGGAAGCGGCAAGCGCCGTGGAAATGGAGATCGGCACATTTGTCAGTACTCTGTAATATCCGGAATAATTTCCCCACCACAGGGAAATCTGGTCTTCTGTATATTTCTGCATTGCCGCAATATTCTTAAACAGCCATTGATCTGTGATCGATACCAGATTGTAAATGGTAGTGCTCAGCAATACCGGAATGATCGTCATGATCAGAATGCGGAAGATCACCCGGTAAGGTTCCACCTGGGCTTTCCCCATTTTTTTCTCTCTGCGCATCGCCTTTTTCATCTGAGGCAGAAAAGCAGAAAGGACAAACAGGATAAAGGCCAGTCCGCACAATGCCCCTGCACTGGTTCCCAGCGTTCCGCCGGCCGCGCCGTAAGCAGCATCGTAATGCTGATCTCCACCTAACACGCCGGAAATCCGCGCACCGTAACCAAACAGAATATATGCGGCTCCGACACTGACAACCGCATTGATGATCTGTTCGATGATCTGGGATACTGCACTTGGCACCATTGTCCCCAGTCCCTGAAAAAATCCACGGATAACGCCCAGAATTGCCACAATGATCAGTGTGGGCGCCAAAACCTGCAGTGCAAAAACGCCCATAGGCGTCTTAAACAGCCTTGTCAGAAATCCCGCGCCAAAGAATACAACCAGACATGCCGCCGTTCCCGTGAACGCGGCAATGACCATTGCTCCCTTAAACACACGGTACGCATTCTGTCTTTCTCCTTTTGCCATTCTCGCAGAAACCATCTTGGATACCGCCATTGGAAGACTGTAGGAAGAAATCAGAAGCAGTAAACTGTAAATCTCATATGCACAGCTGTAATAATCATTTCCAAACTCTCCGATAATGGCGGTAAGCGGAATACGATATACCAGGCCGATCACACGGCTGACAAGCGATGCCACCGCCAAAATAGAACCCTGTACTAAAAAACTTGTGTCATTTCTTTTTTTACTCATTCATTAACCTCTTCTCTAATATGCCGCTTCAAACTCCTCTTCACTGGCAAATAAAGCGATTTTATCTTCATAAGTATCCTGTGTGATGCATACCCATGTTTTTCCCTGGTTTAATGTGATCTCATTACCGGCTTCATCAAAATATCTGGTCGGTGCGTTCTGGGATTCCTTGGACCAGGTAACCGGAATCGCCTTCCCGTTTGTAATATAATATCCGGAACCGCCATCTGTCGTATACACTTCCAGATAACCCGGATCGTTGTCAAGCAATGTCCATCCGCAAACCTGTATCAGAATGTTTTTCACCTGGACCTGTTCACTGTTATTGCCGTCGATCTGTTCAGCCCCGTTCTGATAACGGCTGTACAGACCGGTTGTACTGTCATATACAAACCACGGTTTATTTACCAGATAGCCAGGTTTCACCACAACCGCATCCTGTCCTTCTGACAGTTGAATCTCATTTTCATCATCTTCGTTAAAATGATAATGGTTCTCATAATCCTCAGAATGTTCTGTGGGATATCCTTTATAGTCGATTCCCGCCAGGATTCCGTCTCCTGTCGTATAGGCATTATGAGGAGCCTTGCGGCTGGAATCTCTCTGATACATTCTGGACTCGACTCCTCCGTCCAGGCCGCTTAGATTGTGCACGTCGCTCCTCTCCAATGTACTCAATGCATAAGACGCCTGTCCGTAATGCGCATAAATAGCATCAAACTCCAAAGCCCAGTCAATATAATAACGTCTGCAGCTTCGGATAGACATGATTTTTTCTACATTGGCGTAATCCTGGAAAATGCCCATAAGACGTGTTTCACCGCCTTCTACCGGAGCCTCATAAATGACGTCTGCCTGAGAAATGCCGTACTGCGGCGTTGCCACCTTCGTATTGCCGAGCATGACAGCCAGCGGCCGTTTCCCGGCAAGCTCCTCATCAATCCACTCTCCGGTCAGGTCGCTTCTGGCTTCTCCGATATGCGTTTCCGCCGGTTCCGGTTCAGGTTCGGATTCCACCACGCTGACGGCTTCTATTGTATCAGTCTCAGCATACTCCGGTTCCTTTTTTTTCCCGCATCCCGCCAGCATAGACAGCGCCAATACCCCAGCCAGGAAAATAACTGCTGTTTTTTTCATAAGATTTTTCTCTCTTTCCTCAATTTATCTCTTGATGTTTAGAGCATTTAAAATCACTCTCTGATGCTCTTCCATTACAGCAGCCTCCTCCGGGATCATATGGTCATATCCCATCAGATGCAGCATACTGTGCGTGATCAAAAACGCATATTCCCTTTTTTCACTGTGTCCATAATCCTTTGCCTGTGTTCTGACCTTATCCAGTGATACTACAATATCACCCAGCATCACCTCATCCGTGTCCGGATTGACGGTATCTTCCCAACATTCCTCAATATTTGAAAAATCTGCCGCTGCCGCGAATTCCAGCATCGGAAAAGACAGGACATCTGTCGGAGCATCAATTTCCCGCATTTCCCGATTGATCTCACGGATCATTTCATTGTCTACAAGCGTAAGATTCACCTCACATTCATAGGGGAACCCTTCACATTCCAATGATTTCATAATGACTTTTTTTGCAAGTTCTCTATAATGAAAAGAAAAATCGGGCTTTACCTCACAGATAACATTGATCGTCATACCGTTCCCTTCCTTTTCTTTTTATTTTGTCTCTCGATATTGAGCTGGCGGTTCTCATAATCATCGTATGCCTTTACAATTTTCTGGACCAGCGGATGGCGGACGACATCCTGACTGGTCAATTTACAGAACGCTATATCATCCACTTTCTGTAATACCCTCATCGCCACATCCAGTCCGGACTTCACTCCGGGAGCAAGGTCCTTCTGGGATGCATCCCCGGTAACTACAACTTTTGAGCCAAAAC
>CAZJSI010000053.1:0-17299 GCA_964548675.1 uncultured Eubacterium sp.
ACAAGTTTGTTTCTCACCACCTGTAGAGGTGGGAGTCATCTCTCATCTGATATATGTTTAGGAGATGTATCTAAAAAAGCCTGTGGCATATGCACGGGGTATAGTAAGTATTAAGAGGGTTCATATCTATAATCGAACGATGTGAGATAACGAGAGTGGCGTGGTACACCGGTTTGCGGCGTACCACGCCATTTCTGTTTTGTATCACAGCAGGAAATTGCTCCGCAGTATTTCTGCTGTGATACAACATCCCTACGGGAAAACGATGCGCAGCTACGCAGCGCACGCCTCGTTCAGCCGTTTTTTCCATTTTCCCGACTTGAAGTACAGCAATCCTACCGGGACAGAGCTTCCCGGAGCGATCATGCAGGCGGCATATACGCCCAGAATGCCGAATATCTGCTGCAGTATAATCGCAAGCACCAGGCGGACAACGATACAGTTTAAAAAAGAGTTGGCCATAACGAACATTGTGTCCCCGCATCCAGTGGCGAGCACATTGTAACTCATAAATCCGGCATAAAATATCTGGGCGATGATCTCAATACGCAGATTGCGGGCAGCGTGGACAGCCACATCGGGATCGGCAGTAAAAATGCTGATTAACTGAGGTGCAAAAATTTCTGCGATCACAATGCTCACGACTGCGATCAGCATGGCAATTTTCAGACATGTTTTCATGACGTCTTCCGCCCGGTCATATTCGCCTGCACCGAGATTCTGGGCAGCCATTGTGGCTGCAGCGCTTGTCGTAGCGGTGATGAATAACTGGCAGAAATCTTTGATCTTGTTGGAGACTCCGTTTCCGGCGGATACATCCACACCATATTTATTGATCAGAACCATGACAACAAGCCATGAGATGCTGGCGACGGTCATCTGCAGTGCGATTGGAAAGCCAAAACGGATGATCAGCCGCAGTTTTTCCGGAAGGATCTTCATGTATGACAGTTTCAGACCAAGTTCTTCTTTGTGAAAAAGTCCGTAACACAGCGCGGCGGAAAAGGAGACGCACTGGGCGATCAGTGTTCCGAGGGCCGCTCCGGCAGCTCCCATATGTAAAAATGCGACAAATAAAATGTCCAGGGCCACATTTGCCGAGGTGGACAAAATGATGAAGTGAAGAGGGCTTTTCGAGTTGCCCAGAGCCCGGAGTGTTGCGCTGATGGCATTATAGCCAAATATAAAGGGCATTCCGATGGAACAGATCCTCAGGTAAATTGTCGCATCCTCCAACGCGGGAGCTTGCAAAAGGATCAGGAGCTGTTTTGATAACAGCAAAAACAAAGCCATACCGGCAATCCCCAGAATGAGGGAAAAGGAAAGCAGTGTACCGGATGCCTGTTTGTAATTTTTTGTCTCTTTATTTCCAAAGTATTGTCCCATAAGAACATTGCCGCCAACGGTGAAGCCGATGGCAATCTGGGTGATCAGGTTCATGACCAGGCTGGAATTGTTGATCGCCGAGATGCCGTTGCTCCCAATAAAATGTCCTGCAATAATAATATCGACAATACTGTATACAGCCTGAAGCAGGCTGGTGATGACCATGGGGACTGCGTAGCGGATCAACTGCCGCGGAACGCTGCCATGAGTCATGTCGTTTGTCTGTAGTGTGCTCATATTCCGTAGAATCTCCTTTCATTTTTGGGTTATCCCTGTTTGTGGGGAAACAGTGTCATAAATATTTGAAATATGTTCGTACATCAGATTATATGCCGCATTTTCATCATGTTCCGCGATCGCATTATAAATTTTAAAGTGATAATCGGCAGAAGTATGTTGATATTCCAGATGTTGTTCATAAGCAGCTTCGATATCGCCGTGAGCGTATCCGGTCTGGTGCAGAATATCGACAAACTGGATAAAAAAGCTGTTATGTGATGCGGCGGCAAATCCCAAATGTACCATATCATCCAATTCGGCAATGCGTTCAAAAGAGTAAAAATGTTTCTCTTCCATCTCTGATATCCCCTGCCGGAACTGTTCACATGCGGTCCGTATTTTTTCCAGATCCTGTTCTGTCGCATTTTTTGCGGCGATCCCTGCAGCGGTGGATTCTGTATAGAGCCGTGCTTCCAGTATTTCATCCAGAAAAGAATCGCTTAAAATAGTATAGGCCTGCAGGATTTTTCTCAGGGATTCGGAGTGGTAGGCGGCGATGTAGTTCCCTCCTCCCTGTCGGGATTCGACGACCCCCATGACGGATAAGGCGCAGATTGCTTCACGAAGAGGCATCCGGCTGACCCCCAGCGTCTCTGACAGTTCCCGTTCCGGCGGAAGTTTATCGCCGCTTTTTAAAACTCCTTTTTCTATTTCATCTAATATGCGGTCAACAATGAGCTGGCCGGTACTTTTTTTCTCTATCTTCATATATAATACCTCCATACGTATGGTAAATTGGTAATACCAATATACCATTAAAAATACCGAATGTCAACAGAAACTCAGATTGAACTTGTGATTCAAATCTCCGTGTGGTATGATGCTAAGAGAAAGAGTGGTTTACAAAAGGGAATATCAGATGGGTGGATTCCCGGATGAATTCTGAAATTCCCTGCGAAAAATAAGCAGTAAAAGGAGACAAAAAATGATAAATCCAGCTTCAGCAATGAAAGTTATGAAAGCAAAAAATCAATTTGTGCAGAATCATCCGAAATTCGCAGCCTTTTTCCGTAACGTACTGAAAGGCGGCATGGAAGAAGGAACCGTGATCGAGATCACAGTGACCAGGCCGGGACAGGAGCCTATGACAACGAACATGAAAGTGAAACAGTCGGATATTGAATTGTTTCAGGGATTAAGAGATATAGCGGGGTAAAAAATATGATAATCAGTGAACGCATTTTTAAATTTTTAAAGGAAAAACAGATTTCCCAGAAAACATTTTCGGAACAGACGGGGATTGCCCAGAGTACGATCAGTGACTGGAAGCGGAAAAAGACAAATCCGGCTTCGGATAAGATCATGATCATCTGCAGTGTATTGGGAGTTACGCCGTATGAACTGTTGTCCGGAACAGAGACAAGTATTAAAAAAGATACGGATTTTATTATGGTTCCGAAAGATTCTGAGGATTTTGCCCTGTTGGAGCAGTTCCATTCCCTTCAGCAGAGAGAGCAGGGAAGGCTCTGGGGATATCTTCAGGCATTGAGTGAGAAGGACCAGTAAATATTTAGGGGGATGTTCCCCTCTCCGGAGATCGGGATAAAATTTGTCAGGAAGAAAATTCTGTTATACGTAGAATAAACTTCTTGACAAATTTTTTTATTGCCTTTATTATACGTATATACAAATATTTAGCGGCGTTTATGCGAAAAGGGCTGAGGCAAATGAATATCAGGGAAGCAAAAGAAGAAATTAAACATTCTGTTGAAATTTATCTGGAAAAAGATGAAAACGGGGACTATGTCGTTCCCTATATGAAGCAGAGGCCTATATTGATGATGGGAAGTCCCGGAATCGGCAGGACTGCCATTGTGCGGCAGATTGCGGAAGAGCTCGACGTGGCTCTGGTAACGTGTTCCATGACTAATTATACGCGTCAGAGCGCATTGGGGCGGCCTCTTACGAAGGAAATAAAGTGCGGCGGCAAAACGTATCCCGTGGCGGAATATACTCTGGGGGATATTATGGCAGCTGTCTACAGGGTGATGGAGCGCTCGCACAGAAAAGAGGGGATACTGTTTTTGGGTGAGATCAACTGTGCTGCGGAATCCCTTGCTCCTGCAATGAATCTCCTGCTGCAATATAAAGTGCTTGGCACCTGCCGTATTCCAAAAGGATGGGTAGTCGTGGCGTCCGGCACGTCCCTGCGATACAACCGGGCGGCGAAGCAGTTTCATATTTCTACGCTGGACCGGGTAAAATGGCTGGAGGTGGAGGAGAATTTCAGGGTATGGATCAGGTATGCTTATGAGCGGGAGTTCCACGCCTCGATCACCTCATTTCTGGAACTTGATCCGGACCGGTTTTATTTCGTGCGGGCCGCGGGAGGAAAAGGCCGTTATGTCACGGCACGGGGTTGGGAGGATCTCTCCGGAGCGGTACAGGCATATGAGAGAAAAAGGTTTGCGGTGGACAGGAATCTGGTTTCACAGTATATAACGGATGAAGAGATTGGCCGGCGTTTTATGGAGCATTATGAATTTTTCCGGCAGATCAGGTCGGATTACGGCACAGATCAGATTCTGGAAGGCAGAATTTCTGAAGAACTGTTAAAAAAAGCAAAATGTGCCGGAGAGAGCGAAAGAATTGTTCTGAGTTGTCTGCTGGCAGGCCAGGTGAATTTTTTAATGGCAGAGGCAGTGAAACAGGAGAACGTGATCCGCAGGATAGAAGCAATACTGGATACAGCGCAGAAGGAAGTTTTCCTGGATCATATATCGATGGCCGTCATCCTGGAAAGTGTCCTGGAACAGATTCAGGCGCTGGTAAAAGAAAAACGGTCGGCGCACTGCCTTTCTGACATCCAGAGGAGCGGGTATCAAAAGATAATTTCTTATTTAAATTTATTTATAAAATGCGTTTCCGAAAAAGATACCGAAGAGGAACAGTGCGAATCAGTGAAAAGAAGACTGGATACGCTGATATGTGAAAATAAAAGCCGTCGGCAGACAGCGGAACAGGCGCGGGAAAATGTGATTTCTTTTGCGGGGCAGGCGTGGACAGATGAAGAAGTGCTGTTGTTAAAAGAAAAAATTCAGGCATATTTTTTTGATTCTGCGGCATAATAACTCCAAAAGTTAAGGAGAAAAATGATGTCGGAGCAAATCGGAAAACAGAGTTTACAATTTGAAAATCCTCCATATATTATCAGCAGCGGCTCCGTTGCCGGGACAAAAGAGAGCGAGGGTCCCATCGGACACGAAATAGATATGGTGGGGGAAGATGATAATTTTGGATGTAATACCTGGGAGGAAGCGGAGAGCACCCTGCAAAAGGAGGCGCTGACGATCGCAGCGGGAAAAGCAGGGATTAAAATAGAGGAGCTGCGGTATCTGTTTGCGGGAGACCTGTTGGGACAGACGATAGCCACGTCCTTTGGGCTGCAGCAGTTTGACGTGCCCCTGTTCGGGCTGTTTGGCGCCTGTTCCACGGCAGGAGAATCCATTTCCCTGGGATCTATGGCAGTCGCGGCGGGATATGCCGATCTCGTCGGGGCGGTTACATCCAGCCATTTTGCCAGTGCGGAGAAGCAGTTTCGTTTTCCCCTGGAATATGCCAATCAAAGGCCCTTATGTACTACCTGGACGGTCACCGGCAGCGGAGCCTTTGTACTTGGCAGTCGAAAACAGATGGAGATGTTAAAGACGATCAATCAGGACAAGGAGGGAAACAGTCCCTATCAGATCAGGGTGTGCGGCGTCACCACGGGAAAGATCGTGGATTACGGAGTGAGAGATTCTATGAATATGGGGGCTGCGATGGCGCCCGCGGCAGTGGCATGTATTGCGGCGCATTTACAGGATTTCAGCAGAAGCCCCTCTTACTATGACAAGATCATTACAGGCGATCTGGGCGAAGTGGGAAGAGAGATACTGATTGATCTGTTGAAACAGAAAAATATTGATATCGGTTCCTGCCATACGGACTGCGGAATTGAGATATTTGATAATAAAAGGCAGGGGACAGGCTCCGGAGGAAGCGGGTGCGGCTGCTCGGCAGTTACTTTGAGTGCACATTTCCTGCCGATGATGCGACAGGGAGAACTGAAGAGGGTCCTGTTTATACCGACAGGGGCGCTGACGTCGAAGATCAGTTTCAATGAGGGACAGAATGTACCGGGCATTGCCCATGCCCTCGTGTTGGAAGCGGAAAAGGAAGGTGAATAAAATGGATTATGTGACAGCTTTCTGGGTGGGCGGACTGATCTGCGCACTTGTACAGATATTACTGGATAAGACAAAACTGATGCCGGGGCGCGTCATGGTGCTTCTTGTATGCTCCGGGGCTGTCCTTGGAGCATTACAGATCTATGAACCGTTTTCGGAATTTGCGGGAGCCGGGGCGACAGTTCCGCTGCTGGGCTTTGGCAATCTGCTGTGGAAGGGAATTAAGACGGCAGTGGACGAATCCGGATTTTTAGGATTATTTATGGGAGGATTTACTGCCTGCGCCGTGGGAGTATCCGCAGCCCTGGTATTTGGATATCTTGCTTCTCTGATCTTTCAACCTCATATGAGAAAGTAGAAAATATTTGGAAAATGTTGGTAAAAACGTTTTCAATATCGATTTTAAAATGTCGGATTTGCGCCGCGCAGGGGATTTCTCTCTGCATATCTGTGCACACCCGTCAAAATTGCATGGAAATGCCGATCAGGTCAGTTATTTTCTATGTATAAATTTAAAAAATATGCTCATATTAAAAATGTAAAAAACATGAAAAGGAGAATTTCAGAATGAAAAAGTTCAGACAAATTGCTTTTATACTTATGCTTGCGTTGAGTTTGATAACTTTTGCAGCATGCGGAAAAGACAACAAGACGGACAACAATGGAAATGCCGGAACGACGAATGAGGCCACCGACAACACCAATGATAATGACGCCGACAATACAGGCAATAATGTGAAAGATGATATGGATGACGCCGTAGATAATGCAGGAGATGCCATCAAGGATACGGGAGACGCCATCGAGGACGGTCTGACAGATAATAATGCAGACAATAATAATGCAGATAATAATGATACCGTTAACGACAACGGGGCTGTAAATGGCGTAGATGACAACGCTGGTACAGTAAATGACAATGCAAATACCACCGACAACAACAATCGTTAAAAAAATGCTTCCGGCCAGGTTGGACGGAAGCATTTTTTATTACATAATTATTCGTCAATACTGTAGTTTGGAGCCTCTTTTGTGATATGGATATCATGCGGATGGCTTTCTTTCAGTGATGCAGCGGAAATTTTTACAAATCTGCCGTTTGCGATCAGATCCGGGATCGTAGGAGCTCCGCAGTAGCCCATACCGGAGCGGATACCGCCAATCAACTGGAAGATAGTATCTTCTACGCTGCCTTTGTAAGCGACACGTCCCTCAACACCTTCCGGAACCAGTTTCTTTGCATCCTGCTGGAAATAGCGGTCTTTGCTTCCGTTTTCCATAGCTGCAAGGGAACCCATACCGCGGTAAACCTTGTATTTACGTCCCTGATACAATTCAAATGTTCCCGGGCTTTCATCACAGCCTGCAAACATGGAACCCATCATGCATACGTTGGCTCCTGCTGCCAGGGCTTTTGTCATATCCCCGGAGTATTTGATACCGCCGTCTGCGATGATCGGGATATTGTATTCTTTTGCCACGGCGTAGCAGTCCATGATAGCGGTAATCTGCGGAACACCGATACCTGCAACGACACGGGTTGTACAGATAGAACCGGGACCGATACCAACTTTAACCGCATCAGCTCCAGCCTCGATCAAAGCTTTGGTTGCAGCTCCTGTAGCGATGTTTCCGGCAAT
Source organism: uncultured Eubacterium sp. (assembly GCA_964548675.1). Lineage (GTDB taxonomy): Bacteria > Bacillota > Clostridia > Lachnospirales > Lachnospiraceae > Eubacterium_I. Next base: position 7,475 of record CAZJSI010000053.1, read on the forward strand.
GACCTGCAGTTCCGGGTATTTTTCTTTGATCTGGCGGACAGCTTTCAGTATGTTTGCAGAATGTCCGTGAGCGGAATCTACAACGATGACATCAACATGTGCATTTACAAGAGCGTCGATACGTTCCATCATATTTGACGTGATGCCGACTCCGGCGCCGCAAAGCAGACGTCCCTGGGAATCTTTTGCAGACAACGGGTATTTGATCTGCTTTTCGATATCCTTGATCGTGATCAGACCTTTTAATTTAAAATCTTTGTCTACGATCGGAAGTTTTTCTTTTCTTGCCTTTGCGAGAATTGATTTTGCTTCCTCCAAAGTAATGCCTTCCTGGGCAGTGATCAGACCTTCGCTGGTCATGCTTTCGCTGATCTTCTTTGTGAAATCTGTTTCAAATTTTAAGTCGCGGTTGGTGATAATGCCGACTAAAGTTCCGTCTTCCTTTGTAATCGGTACACCGGAGATTCGGAATTTGGCCATTAAATCATCTGCATCCTGAAGAGTATGGTCTGCAGAAAGGGAGAATGGGTCTGTGATAACCCCATTTTCAGAACGTTTTACTTTGTCAACTTCCTCTGCCTGAGCTTCGATAGACATGTTTTTGTGGATGATACCGATACCGCCCTGTCTTGCCATTGCGATTGCCATTCTGTGCTCGGTAACTGTGTCCATGCTGGCGCTCATCATTGGAATATTTAATGTGATTTTGTTGGTCAGTTTTGTTGTCAGGTCAACCATGTTCGGTGTTACTTCTGAATATGCAGGTACGAGAAGTACGTCATCAAAAGTAATGCCCTCGCCAATAATTTTCTCCATATCATTTCCTCCCTTTTCGTATTTTGGTTCAAAAAAAGAAAAACATAGACTGTTTTTCACTATAGTAATAACTGTAAAAAAAGCAAATGTCCGTATCACAACGACACATCTGTGATTTTGTTTTTTCTATTATAGTGATTCTGTTTATCATTGTCAATGATTTTTGTAGAAAGGTTTCTTTTTTTTTTTCGTTGTGATATGGTAATAGATATTCTAAATAGGAAACTGCTCTGCAATATTCCTATGATACAAAATACCTGCGGGAAAATGATGACGAGGAGGAAGATGGTATGGAGTTTCGTCCGTGTATTGATATACATAACGGAAAGGTAAAACAGATTGTCGGAGGAACATTGAGAGATGAGGGGAATCAGGCACGGGAAAATTTTGTGTCTGAACAGGACAGCGCTTTTTATGCCTCTTTTTATGAGCGGCATAAAATAAAAGGAGGGCATATTATCCTGTTAAATGGAATGGATTCCTCCTATTATAATGATACGAAGGAACAGGCCCTGCTTGCGCTTCGCACTTATCCGGGCGGGCTGCAGGTTGGAGGCGGCATTACCCCGCAAAATGCGAAGGAATTTCTTGATGAGGGAGCAAGCCATGTAATCGTGACTTCTTATGTGTTCCGGGATGGAAAAGTGAATTATGGCAATCTGGAAAAGCTGTTTCGGGTAACGGGGAAGGAGCGCCTTGTGTTGGATTTAAGCTGCCGGAAGAGGGATGGCGGCTATTATATTGTCACGGATCGCTGGCAGAAGTTTACGGAGGAGAAGGTAAACATTGCTCTTTTGGATAAAATGGCAGATTACGCGGATGAATTTTTGATCCATGCGGTGGATGTGGAGGGAAAGGCGTCCGGTATCGAAAGGGAGCTGGTCGAATTGTTGGGGAGCTGGCATAAAATTCCGGTTACCTATGCGGGAGGCGTCGGAAGCTTTGAACATCTGGAGCAGCTTCGGGAATGGGGACAGGGTAATCTGAATGTAACGATCGGAAGTGCATTAGATTTATTTGGGGGTTCCATGTCCTTCGAAGATGTGTTAAACTGGATGAGAAAATCATAAATGTAAGATATAAAAAGTTGGCAAGGATGTCTGTTTGGAGGGATTTTGTCGGCTTTTTTATATAATAAAAATTTTAAGCATATTCATTCTAAGGAGGGTACAGATGAGCAAATATACAAAAAATGACATCATACAGATGGCGGAGGAAGAGGATGTAGAATTTATCCGTCTCCAGTTTACGGATATTTTCGGTAATATGAAAAATGTTGCGATCACAAGTAGCCAGTTGGAAAAAGCCTTGGATAACCGGTGCATGTTTGACGGTTCGTCTATTGCGGGATTTGTACAGGTTGAGGAGTCCGACCTGTATCTGCACCCGGATCTGGACACGTTTACTATTTTCCCCTGGAGGCCACAGCAGGGAAAGGTTGCGCGTATCATCTGCGATTTATATCGTCCGGAGGGAACGCCTTTTGAAGGGGATCCACGCTACATTTTGCGAAAAGTAGTGGACGAAGTGCATGAGATGGGATATGTCTTTGATGTGGGGCCGGAGTGTGAATTTTTCATGTTCAATATGGACGACGATGGGTGTCCGACGACGATTTCAAATGAAAAAGCAGGCTATTTTGAGATGGGTCCTAACGATCTCGGTGAAAATGCGAGACGCGATATGGTTCTCACGTTGGAGGATATGGGATTTGAGATTGAAGCATCTCATCACGAGGCGGCCCCGGGGCAGCATGAGATCGATTTTAAGTATGAACCGGCTCTTCAGGCGGCGGATAATATTGTGACGTTCAAACTGGCAGTGAAGACGATCGCAAAACGGCATGGCATGCACGCAACGTTTATGCCGAAACCAAAAGCTGAATATAACGGTTCCGGTATGCATATTAATATGTCGCTGTCAAAAGACGGAGAAAATATTTTTGCAGACCCGGATGACGATCTGGGGCTGAGCAAAGAGGCGTATTATTTTATCGGGGGAATTATGAAACATGTTTACAGCATGACTGCTATTATGAATCCTCTGGTTAATTCATTTAAGCGTCTGGTTGCCGGTTTTGAGGCTCCGATTTATATCGCGTGGTCCGTGAAAAACAGAAGTCCGCTGATCCGCATCCCGTCTGTCCGTGAAAACGGAATGCGTGTAGAACTGAGAAGTCCTGATTCGGCGGCCAATCCATATCTTACATTAGCGCTTTGCCTCGCAGCCGGAATAGATGGCATCAAGAATAAGATTATGCCGCCGAAAAATATTCAGCAGAATATTTTCAATATAACAGAAGAAGAGAAAGAGGCGTTGAAGATTCAGTCTCTTCCCACGAATCTGGCGGACGCCGTTGCGGCAATGGAGAAAGATGATTTTGTCAGAGGCGTATTGGGAAGACATATTACTGAGGCGTATGTGGAAGCGAAGAAAAAAGAGTGGGATGCGTATTGCAGAGCTGTGAGTAAGTGGGAAATCGAAAACTATCTGGGCAAATTTTAAAAAGATGGCAGGGTTGAATTTTGACAAGGATTATCGTTGCATTTCCCAAAGCAGATAATGGGAAAAATATCAAAAATATATTGGTCCGAAAGGGTTTTCAGGTTGCCGGGGTCTGTACAAGCGGCGCCCAGGTCATACAGGATGCCAATAATTTGCAGGATGGAGTTGTCATCTGCGCCTATCGGCTTCCTGATATGATATATTGGGAGTTAAAAAGTTATCTCCCGCCGGGGTTTGAGATGATAGTGATCTCGTCAAAAGTTCAATGGGAAGAAAACGGCGATTCCGGAGTGATCAGCCTTTCCTTACCGTTAAAAGTACACGAATTGATTTCTACTCTGGAAATGGTGACTTATACGGTAGAACGAACCCGGAAGAAACGAAAGTCCATGCCGAAGAAACGTTCCAAAGAGGAGCAGGAACTGATCAACAGGGCGAAAGACATTCTGATGAGCCGAAATAATATGACCGAGGAGGAAGCGCACCGCTATCTGCAAAAGACCAGTATGGATAACGGTACCAGTTTTACCGAGACGGCACAAATGATACTGAGTATGATGGACAAGTAAAATATGTCATGAGTCCGGGATTTTTTCATAATATATATGGAAATATTTGTTGGAGATAATGAGTGGAATTTATCAAAATGCATGGACTGGGCAATGATTACATATTTGTGGACTGTATGGAGCAGGAGCTGGAGCATGCGGAGCGTGTGGCAAAGGAGATGAGCCGACGGCGCTATTCTGTCGGAGCTGACGGTTTGATCCTGATCCGGCCGTCAGACATAGCGGATTTTAAAATGAAGATGTATAATGCGGATGGAAGCAGCGGAAGTATGTGCGGGAACGGGATCCGCTGCCTGGGTAAGTATGTTTATGAGCATGGAAAAGCGAAAAAAACAGCATTGTGCATTGAGACGGACGCCGGGGTACGGGCGCTTGATCTGACGGTGAAGGAAGGGATAGTGACTGCGGTTCGTGTGGATATGGGGATTCCCGATTTTGTGCCGGAGCACATACCGGCTCTCTTTGATAAAAAGTGTGTTTTACAGGAGGAGATCGCGGCGGAGGATGATAGATTTCGAATTACATGCCTGTCTGTCGGAAATCCTCACTGTGTGATCTTTCAAAAGAATGTGGATGATTTTGATCTGCGGCATTTCGGTCCCATTCTGGAGAGACATATGTTGTTTCCTGACCGCATCAATGTGGAAGTTGCGGAGATTGTGGACGAAAATACAATAAAAATGCGCGTCTGGGAGCGCGGTTCCGGAGAGACCTATGCCTGCGGCACGGGAGCCTGTGCGGTGACGGCGGCGGCAGCCGCAAATAAACTATGCGGCAGGAAAATGAACGTGGCGCTTCCCGGAGGACGACTAAATGTCTATTGGGATGAAGAAAACCGCCACATTTATCTTACAGGTCCGGCCACAGAGGTGTACGCCGGGGTGTGGAATCCATATTTCTGTTGATTTTTATCCTACGGTTATGTGATTATATGTGATTATTCTGCCTTTGGCGTTCAGATGAAAACAAAATCGCTGCAGATGCTTATTTTATTAGCGTTTGCAGCGATTTTTGCATATATGCGGGAGCATATGGAAAAAGAATCGACCATATATGAGCAGTTCTTCTGTTAATGTTTTTTTTCTATATCGGGAAATACAGTGACTTCAAAGCTGTTTCTGTCGCCACGGTATCGCGCCAGAGAATATTCGATCGGTTTATCGAATGCAGTATAGCCAACGGACGAGAAAAAGTGAATTGGTTTACCTACGTTTATATCTAAGTATTTGTGGTCATCTGCCGTAGCTTCCACTGCTTCCACAGTACGTTCAACGCGGAAGATAGTTGTTTCAGGACTTTGCCCTAAAATACTGTATAATCTTTCTTTTTCCAGATCGTGCTCCATTATAAACGCACAACTGTCATAGGGAAGATACGTTTCTATGGTAACGATCGGCTGCTCATCAGCCAGCCTTTTGCGGTGAAGATATATAACCGGCGCGTTTTCCTTCAGATTCAGATTTCTGGCTGCCATGATGTTAGCCTTTGCCTTTTTGATCTTCAGGACTTCGGTGCGGGGCGTCATTCCGGCGCGCAAAATCTGATCGTTAAAGCTTTCAACTTTTTTTATAAAATCCTGCCGGATTTTGGGCTGTGACACAAAAGTGCCTTTGCTTTTTACCCGATACAGCCATCCTTCCTGGACAAGTTCGGTAATTGCCTGCCGGATCGTAGTGCGGCTGATACCAAAAATTTCACTCAATTCTTTTTCTGTTGGAATCATGCTTCCCACAGGGTAATCTCCTGATTTTATATTTTCTAGTATTATTTTTTTCAGCTGAAAATACAATGGAATAGGAACTGACCTGTCAATTCTGATTGCGTCTTCTAACATAAAATACAACCTCCCCAATATTATTGGATAATCAATGTTATAATGTTATTATAATAATATCATATATAATTAAAATGTCAATAAAAGAGAAAAATAAAATTCGTTTTGAAAAACGGGATCTATCATAAAGCGTGGATGGCAATATCAGTTTTATTTAATTTTTGAAAAAAGTCTTTACATATATCTTAAAATGATGTATCATTGTAATGTAGTGATGTTGTAATGATATTTGATTAGCTGTAAAAGGGGGATCACATGGAAACAAATATAAAGGGAATCGCGCACGTTGGATTATATGTGAATGATATGCAGCGTTCCGTCAGATTTTATGAAGATGGGGAGCGCGGCTTCCAGAGCATGTTTTATAGGAATGTCAATGGACAAAGAGATCGGACATTTTATCCGTGCCGTTCTGGAAGGCGTGGCTTTCGAGTTTAAGAGGTCGTTGGATATATTTGAGGCAAATGGAAACGCAATCCAGGCAGTTTATCATACCGGTGGCGGGGCAAAGGGCGATTTCTGGAACCAGATTAAAGCTGATATTTATGAAAAACCGGTTTATACGCTGGAAACGGATGAAGGCGGAGCGCTGGGCGTTTCCCTTATGGCTGCATATGCGGTGGGAATTATCGATGATCTGGTGGAAGGCGCTGACCGGGTTGTAAAAATTAAAAAAATATATGAGCCGAATCAAATGAATTTCGGAATATACAGGGCAATGGGCGATATGTTTGCCGAATTGCATGATATGCTTCAGGAACCATTCAGGAAAATGGCCGGAATATGGGAAAATAAATGAATAACCAATATAAACTGATTATGTTTGATATGGATGGAACCTTTATTTCATCCAGAGATTTTCACACAAGTGTATTTTATCGTTTTTTTCATGACAGAGCTATTCCTGTCACGGTGGAAAGCGTAAGGGCGGGGATGGGAAATACGGTACGGGAAATTTTTCAGAGTGTGGACGCAGAGGAAGAACAATTTCCGGAATTATTCTCACAGCTTGACCGTTTTTGCAGACTGCAGATTGATGATTTGGTACAGGAAATTCCGATAGAACCATCCATATGGGATGTATTGGATCATATCAAAGAGCATGGGATTAAGACGGCGGTTGTGTCAAATTCTATGCAGGGCGTTGTGGAACGGATTTTGGAATATCATGATCTGATAAGATGTTTTGATTATGTATCGGGGGCAAATCTTGAGGATATATCCAAAAATAACCGGTGCAGGGAGGTCTCCCTGCAATGCGGGGCAGAGCCCCGGCAGGTATTGTACGTTGGCGATGCTGAATCGGATATTGCCATGTCCAATGAATTGGGATATGACAGCTGCTTTGCGGATACGGCTTTTTCCTGGTGCAGAGACCGGGAATATATGCAGCGTGTACTGCGCCCATGCTATACGGTAAAAACATTAAAAGAATTGACGATCATTATTTAGAAGAAAGGGAAAATGAGATATGGCGGATTTTAATACTGATAACAGGGCGTTTGATTATGTCAGGGGTTTCACAATTGATTTTGATTTAAAAATGGGATTATCCACGAAGAAGGATACAAGCAAAAGGTTTCTGAGCCAGATGAGAGGCATGTTCGCTGACGATGAAGCATATGAAAAAATGCTGCGGGAGCATGGAGACGTACTGGTATACGAATTTCATGAAATGGGAGTACCTGAAGAGAGGGGAAAGCTTGCCTTCGGATGCAGTATTACATATCCCGGAAAAGTCGGAAATGAATATTTTATGACAAAGGGACATTTTCATACAATACTGGATACGGCGGAAATATATTATTGTTTCGGCGGGCACGGTTATATGCTGATGGAAAACCCGGAAGGGGATTGGCTTGCCTGTGAACTGACGCCCGGCAGGGCATTATATGTTCCCCAGCGGTATGCCCACAGGAGTATTAACGTAGACCCGGCGGAACCGCTTCGTACATTTTTTGTTTTTGATGCCGACGCAGGACATGATTATGGAACGATTGAGACAAAGGGGTACCGTAAATTGCTGATCGACCAGAAAGGACAGCCTGTGATTATCGACAATCCAAAATGGAAATAGAATACGTAAAATAACGAAACAGGAGATGCTTCACATGTCAAATTGTGAAGCATCTCCTGACTTTTGCCTGTTTAACGGATTCTGGAATGATCATTTGTTTACAATATATTTACAATCCTTGTTTTCCAGCATCTCGATCAGATTCTCTACGGCCATGTCCGCCATCGCGCGAACGGCTTCTTCCGTATGGGCTCCCGCGTGAGGGGTTGCGATCACGTTTGGAAAATGGAGCAGTAAAGAGTCCTTTGGCGGTTCCTGCTCAAATGCATCCAGTCCAAGGCCCCCGAGTTTTCCGGAAGAGAGCGCCTCGTACGCGGCTTCCTCATCGATGATACCGCCCCGGGAAGCATTCACAAGGACGGCGCCTTTTTTCATAGATGCGAAAGCCTTCGAATCGATCATATGCCTGGTAGTGTCATTCAGCGGCAGATGCAGCGTGATAAAATCAGATTCCTTTAAGAGTTCCCCTAAGGCTGCAGTTTCAATACCATGAGCCTTGCAGTAGCCGGCGTCCAGGTATGGATCATACGCGAGAATACGCATATTGAAACCGGTACAGCACGAGGCAAGCCTTTTACCGATTGCCCCAAGTCCGATAATTCCGATTGTTTTGCCGTAAAGTTCGATACCGCTGGAACGGACCCATTCACCGGAAATAGTTTTGGTATGGAGATATGGAATACTCCGCGCAAGGGACAAAAGCATGCCGAAGGTCAGCTCCGCTACCGCCTGGGCATTGGCTCCGGGGGTATTTGATACGGAAATATTTAATTCTTTTGCTGTCTGCGTATCCACCCTGTCATAGCCGGCCCCGTAGCGGGAGATTGCCTTTAGTTTCGGGCATTGCCTGAGAACGTCGCCGGTTACGGAATCCAGTCCGGCGAGATAACCGTCACAGTCTTTCAGAAGATTTATAAGGGTTTCGCCCTCCAGGGGTTTTCCGGTGGGATTAAAGACGAGATCACCGCAGTATTCCCGAAGTTTGCCCAGGGCGGCAGATTCTTTATCCGGCTGCATGGATGTAGGGGTTACAAGGATTTTCATTTACCGCGCCTCCTTTGATACGAGCGTGACTGCCTCGCGGGTCAGGCTTGTTATTTTTGCAAAATCATGATTATTGATATATTCGCTTTTCACCATCCAGCTGCCGCCGCATGCGATAACCTTGTCAAAGGAAAGATATTCCAGAATATTTTTAGCGTTAATTCCTCCGGTAGGCATAAATTTCATCGTTGGAAACGGCGCGGCAAGCGCCTTGATCGTGTTCAGGCCGCCGTATTGTTCTGCCGGGAAAAATTTTGCAACCGGAAGATTATATTCCAGAAGCATCATAACCTCGGTCGGGGTGCATACGCCGGGCAGGTATGGAATCGAATGATCAATGGCATATTCGGCGACTTCCCTGTTAAAACCGGCGGAAACAAGAAAAGCCGCGCCGGCTTCCGCAGCCCGTTTTGCCTGTTCGGAACAGGTAATTGTTCCCGCCCCGACAAGCATTTCGGGATAGCTGTTTGTCATGATCCGGATCGACTCTTCCGCGGCGTCAGTGCGGAAAGTGACCTCCGCGACGGGGAGGCCTCCTTCGATGAGGGCCTGTGCCAGGGGAGCCGCCTGTCCGGCAGAATCCAGTTTGATAACCGGCACGAGTTTTATTTGTTCAATTTGTTCTAAAAGATTCATAGTAAATTCTCCTTTCCGGAAGCGTTACTTTATAGATAAGGCGCGCCTGCAGTTTGTGCATGAAAATTTCTTTATCTGATCCTCTGTAAACCCGGCTGCCTTTAACATCGGGATAAAAGCGCGTATAATGTAGGTAAGCCCGACACCGTCAGGCGTATAGGATTTCATGCGTTCTCTCGTGGTATCGAGAGAGAACAGAAGCTGATTCTCATAACCGGCATCTGCCAGTTCGGCAAAAATCTCCACTTCCCGGATATCACTGTGATATTTTGGTCTTCCAATCGTGTCATATTCCAGAAAAATTCCCCGGCGGGCAATCTATTTATAGACGGATAAGTCCATGG
>CAZJSI010000054.1:0-17209 GCA_964548675.1 uncultured Eubacterium sp.
TTTGTGAAAGACTAAATTCCGGTACAGGGTAGAATTTACTTTTTCATTTAAGCATTCGGTTAAATAGTAGCAAAAAACACTTGCTTTTTTGAATATCTTATGATATTATTCATATGTTCGGACATGACCGAACATATGCCGCTGTGGCGGAATTGGCAGACGCACTTGACTCAAAATCAAGCGGGTAACACCGTGCCGGTTCGAGTCCGGCCAGCGGCATTTTTTATATGATAAGATCACAGAAAATGATTTTGCAGTAGAAATTAGCAAGGAGTTTACATTTTTAAATAAAGGGATTAGGATACCGACATCTAAAGCACTTTTTGAGAGAGCTGTAGATGGCGGGTTTTCTAATATATATACGAATTTAATAGTAAATGGGCATTATAAGCAAGGGGGCGAACAGCATGGTAGACAGGACAAACAAATTTTATCTGACAACAGCAGAAATGCTTGTGATGCGGGCTATCTGGCTTGCAGATCATGATCTGGTTTTGAGTGAAGTTGTAAAAGATTGCAATGAGGCATATGATAAGGACTGGAAACCTCAGACAGTAAGCACTTATCTGAGCCACTTAGTACAGAAAAATTTCCTGCGAATGGACCGGAATGGTAAAATCTACAGTTATCATCCGTTGGTATCGTGGAAAGAATATATGCATTATGACGTGACAAACTTTGTAGAGTTTTGGGGACTTTCCCCGGCCGAGATGATGAAGAATTATCTTCAGATTCGGGGTTCGACGAAAGAGGAACGCGATGAATTGCGGGCATATATTCAGGAATTAGAAGAGAAAAGGAATAAGAGAAATTCATAAAAGACAGCATCCTGCTGAAGGATGCTGTTTCTTTTGTTATTTCAGAGGGAAATTTACAGAGGTTTTGTCTGGGCGGCAATCGCTTTGTCGAATTCCGGATTGAAATAGTAGAAGTTTTTACTGTCGAGCTGCTGTTTTGTCTGCTCCAGGGCTTCTCCAAAACGCTGGAAATGCACAATTTCTCTGGAACGCAGGAATTTCAGCGGTTCCCGGATTTCCGGGTCATTGATCGCCCGGAGCAGATTTTCATATACTGTACGGGCTTTCTGTTCTGCAGCCAGATCCTCCGTCAAATCAGTGATGGCGTCTCCCTTGGACTGAAATTCCAGAGCAGTGAAAGGAAGTCCCGCAGCGGCCTGCGGCCAGAGCGCAGTCGTGTGATCCACGTAATATTTATCAAATCCGTTTTCTTTGATATCTTTCAACGGCAGGTCTTTTGTCAGTTGGTAAACCATGGCGCAGATGATTTCCATATGGGCCAGTTCTTCCGTGCCGATATCGGTCAGCAGGCCGCCTACCTTTTTGTCGGGCATGGTGTAGCGCTGTGCCAGATACCGCATGGAAGCACTCAGTTCTCCGTCCGGCCCGCCATACTGGGTAATGATCAACTGCGCAGTTTTGGCACAGGATTTTGAAATTTTGACGGGGTACTGCAGTCTTTTTTCATAAATCCACATATTATTCACACACTCCTTCCCATGGCGCAGGGCCGTCCGCCCATGCAAAAATGTCCCTGGCGTTTCTTGCATCCGGTATAGCGCCTTTTGCCAGCGGATAATATTGTTTTGCAAATTTTGTCGTCAGGTTTTTCATTTCCTGATCATATTGGATATATAATTCTAATGCCTGTGCGTCTTCCGGATGCGTGTCCAGATAGAGGGCCAGGTCATCCAGATAAAATCCGGTTTCCATGATTTCGAGTAAAAGGCCGCATTCTTCGTTGGCGTTGTCTTTTTGCTGGCAGATATGACAGGATTTTCCAGTGTCCAGTTCCGTTTCAGTAATGAAAAATGGAAGGTATAGTTCCGGAAATATAGTGCCTTTGTCCAGGCTTTCCACTTTATTATGCAGAGCTTGCACATCTGCCCGTTGTGTTGGAATTGTAACGATTGCAAGCTGTGCCGTACATGATTCATTCATTGTGATTTCCTCCTTTTGTATTTTGCAGTTCTATGCAAAAATAGTATTTGAGACAGGGTAAAAAATATGTGTGAACATTAATGGGAAATTTACGAATATAAAATGAATCTTAAAAAAACATTAATTTTATTGAGGTTTGGAGAGGAAGGGGGTATAATATTTCTGCTATTAAAAATTTAATGCTATGGGAGGAAAAAGAATGAAAAGAGCAATAGCAGCTTTATTGGCGGCGGCACTTGTATTTTCAATGGCAGCGTGCGGGGACAGTAAAAATACAGAAAAAAATGAAACATCTGCGCCGCAGGAGAGTACGGTAAACCAGGGAGCTGAACCTGAGGAAGAAGAACAGGAAGAAGAAGGCGCTTATGAAGCAGGCGTATGGGCGGATAATGTGTATACAAATGCATCCCTTGGAATGACATTCGCTTTGCCGGAAGGATGGGAATATGGTACGTCAGAAGTCATAGCACAGATTCAGAGCACCGGTCAGGAAGTGACGGGAATGACGGACGAAGAACTGGAAGCGACGGGCGTAATCTACGATATTTATATTTATAATCCTACAACAGGCTCCAGTATTATGATGATGGCAGAGGACTTGAGCGATTATGGAAATATTACCGCAGAAGAGTATATTTCCAGTCTGTCAACATAACTTCAGTCATATGAGGATCAGGGTATTACTTATGAACTGGGCGAGCCCCAGACAAAGACGTTGGGAACTACAGATTTCCTGCTTCTTGAGGCAAATGCGGAATATCAGGGGACTTCCATGTATCAGTGTTATGGAGTTACAGAGAGATATGGCCAGATGATCACTATCATTGCTTCCGGTGCGATCGGCGACGGTGCAGCCGAGTGTCAGGGAATCATTGATGCTATCCAGGCGGTTGAGTAACGGAGCCGATCTTAAACAAAGGCCGTATGGAATATTTTATAATCAGATAAAAAGAATGGGCGTTATAACTTAATCAAAGTTATAGCGCCTTATTTTTTTGCTTTGTGACGGATGACGTATCATCATAAATTACTATACTTTATGAAAAGATTTTTATATGAAAGAAAATCTTCTCTAATTACTAAATTATATACTTCCACAAAAAAAAGTCAATATTATACATTGTTTTTTGATTGATAAAATATGTCAGTCATTATTAAAAATCCATTTTTTTATTTAAAAAAACTGATGTTGGGGCTTTCTGTTATGCATACAATCACGGATTTGTGGTCAAAAAAGTGGGCGCAATAAAGTTAAAGATATATAGAAGGAGAGGAATTTTATGGCAAGACACGGAGAAAATATTCGTAAAAGGACAGACGGACGCTGGGAGGCCAGGGTCATCATGGATTATAGCAGTAACGGAAAAGCGCATTATAAATATTTGTATGGGAAAACATACAGGGAGGTGAAAGAAAAGAAAAACAATCTTCTGAAGCAGGAACATCCATTTACCCAAGGGCAGCCGGTATCGTCAAAAACATGCGGCGAACTATTTGATGAGTGGCTGGAATTTATCCGTACAGATATTAAAGAATCTACTTTTTCCAAATATGTATTTGCGGTTGAAAAGCATATCAAACCGGAACTTGGAAATTTGCGTATATGTGATCTGACAACAGAGCAGCTCGACCGGTTTATCCATAATAAACTGACAGATGGAAAGCTGAATCAAAAAGGAGGACTTGCGCCAAAGACAGTAGTTGATCTGATCTCTGTTTTTAAACTGGCAATTAAATTCGGGAAAGAACGCGGATTTGCCCCTCCGGGACAGCTTACGATCCATAATCCGAGACAGACGCTTCCGGAGATTAAAGTCCTGGATGAGACCGCATGCAAAGAACTGGAGACATATATCCTAAATCATTCGGATTCCCCGGTTTGTATAGGGATCCTGCTGAGCCTGTACACCGGGCTTCGCATCGGTGAAGTCTGCGCTCTGCGTTGGGAAGATATCAATCTTGATACAAAAATACTTTCCGTCAGCAGGACATTGATGCGTATTCAGGATAATGCACCCGGTGCAGAAACCAGGACAAAAGTGATAGAGTGTACTCCAAAAACAGGAAATTCTATTCGGAAAATACCACTCCCCGATTTTATCTGTCCATTCTTGCGGAAGCTGCGTGAAAATCCGTCCTGCTATTTACTGACAGGGATGAAAACTTATATGGAACCACGCAGTTATTATAATCATTACAAAAAAATTCTCAGCGACATTGATCTGGATAGTTACAATTACCATGCACTCCGGCATACATTCGCAACCAGATGCGTAGAACAAGGATTTGATGTCAAATCGTTGTCGGAGATCCTGGGACACGCAGACGTCGGCACGACGATGCGGCGTTATGTTCATCCGTCTATGAAAACAAAACGTCAGCAGATGCAGCTATTGCAGATACATTTTGTTTGTGGTCAGGATATGGGGCAGCAGCCTGCAAAAGACCGTTGATTTCAAGGAATCGAACCGCCTGTTTCATAAAGTATAGTACTTTATGAAACAGGCGGTTTGACTATTAATAGTATAACCGTTTTGTACAGCTTTATGAATGAGAGACGGAGATGTTTTTGTATGCCGAAAAAATGTGATTTGGTGGGAAAGAGATTCCGGATGCTGGTGGTGACAGGAAAGTCGGATCAAACCCAGGACCGTTATGCTCTCTGGAACTGCAAATGTGATTGCGGCGGAGAAATTCAGGTGAATACGAAGAGACTGATGCGCGGAACGATATGGAACTGCGGATGTATACCGAAAACAACTGCGAGAAACGGTACGATCGCAGAGGATCTTACCGGGCGTCGTTTTGGAATGTTGGAAGTGCTGGAACGGGTGGAAAACAAAAATGAGCGTACCAGCTGGTTATGCCGCTGCGACTGTGGAAATCAGAAAATCGTAAAGGCAAATGCATTAAAAGCAGGAAAGGTAAAGAGCTGCGGATGTATGCAGTATAAATTTCTGCACAGTATAGATGATCTGACAGATCGCAGATTCGGCAGATTGGTTGCTTTATATCCGATTTCAAAACGGGACAAGAAGAGTTCTGTCTACTGGCACTGCCGCTGCGACTGCGGGAATGAAGTGGAGGTAACTCAGAGCAATCTGGTTTACGGACAGTACAAGAGCTGCGGTTGTCTGAGGGAGGAAAATCGTCAGAATCTGCCAAATCAGCTGCATCATGTGGATGGCACATGTGTGGAATGGCTGGAAAAAAGAAAGCACCGCAGCGACAATGTCAGCGGTTTCAGGGGAGTCAGCATAAATAAAAACGGGAAATACCGTGTTTCCATTGGCTTTAAGGGAAAACGTTATTATCTGGGCACCTTTGCGGAGTTTCAGGATGCGGTTCAGGCACGTCTGGAAGCAGAGGAGATTCTTCATGACGGATTTGTCCATGCCTATTACCTGTGGCAGGAAAGATCAGAGGAGGACAGTGAATGGGGAGAAAAGCATCCCTTTGTCTATGAGGTAGAACGGGTCAACGGAGAATTTCAGGTCTATAACAGTGTAAGCCTGGAATCGTAACGTACATATGGAATAAGAAAGAAACGGTGATGGGGAACATCGCCATGGTGGTAAGCCCGGAATCGCAATGTGCGCGTAGAATAAAAAAGAAACGGTGACGGAGAAATATTTTCTTATTCCAAAGGAGAGTGTGAATGTTCAAAAAAATACATAGGATAAAATCTTCAACGATTTTATTGATTATATTTGATGTGCTTGCAGTTCTTATAGCATCTGGTTTTTCACTGCTGCTTCGGTTTGAACTGCATTGGACAGATGTTCCGGTAGAATTCTGGGATCATGTGTTGGAGTACAGCGTGATCAATATAGCGACTACGGTTGTCGTCTTTTCTTTTTTTCATCTGTATTCCAACCTCTGGAGATATGCCGGAGAGGGAGAGATCATGGCAGTGATACTGGCGGTAGGACTGAGCGATGTGCTGCAGTTTATCGGGCTGCATCTGCTGAAGCTTCCGCTGCCGAGAAGCTACTATATTATATATCTCTTTACAATGATTCTTCTGACGTTGTGCAGCAGGTTTTTTTACCGTATCCGTGAGAGGATCGGGGAATTGCTGCATAGCCGCCAGCCGGCGAAAAAGCAGGAAGAAAATGTACTGATCTTTGGAGCCGGAAAAGCGGGACAAATGCTTCTTCGGGAGATTAAGCAGAGCGCCTACGTGGAAGGTAAAAATGTGGTATGTATACTGGACGATAATATAGGAAAGAAGGGAACTTACCTGATGGGGGTTCCTGTTCTGGGCGGCAGAGAACTGCTGGAAAAAACAGTAAAAGACTATAACATAAATGAAATTATGATCGCCATTCCGTCCATGGAGGAGAAGGAGCGGAGGAGTCTTGCGGAAATGTGTACGCTCACCAACTGCAAGGTCAGGATCCTGCCTGGAATTTATCAGATGATCAATGACGATTCAAAGCTGCAGAACCTGCAAGCATCTTTGCGGAACGTGGAATTGGAAGACCTTCTCGGAAGGGAACCGGTGAAAACAGATCTGGAATCCGTGGCGGGATACGTGAAAGGAAAGGTGGTCATGGTCACCGGCGGCGGAGGCTCGATCGGCAGTGAGTTGTGCAGGCAGATCGCCGCATTGGGAGCCGGTCGGCTGATCATACTGGATATATATGAAAATAATGCATACGATCTGCAGATGGAATTGCAGAAAAAATATCCGGACCTGGATCTTTTTGTGGTCATCGCCAGTGTGCGTGACCGGGAACGTATCCACGAGGTATTTCAGACATTTCAGCCGGATCTGGTGTACCATGCGGCGGCGCACAAGCATGTGCCTCTGATGGAGGACAATCCCTGGGAGGCTGTAAAAAACAATGTCATGGGAACGGAGATCGTGGCTGACGAGGCGAGCAGGAACCATGTAAATAAATTTGTTCTTATCTCTACGGATAAGGCTGTCCGTCCGACAAATATTATGGGCGCATCCAAACGTATTTGCGAGATGATCATACAGAATTATTCCAAAAATTCGGAAACTCAATATGCAATCGTCCGTTTCGGAAATGTACTGGGGAGCAATGGAAGTGTGGTCCCCCTATTTAAGCGTCAGATCGCGGAGGGAGGGCCGGTGACGGTGACACATCCGGATATTATTCGTTATTTTATGACAATTCCGGAGGCGGTAGCCCTTGTTCTTCAGGCGGGAGCCTACACACACGGAGGAGAGATATTTATCCTTGACATGGGCGAGCCGGTCAAGATCCTTGATATGGCAAAGCATCTGATCCGGTTGTCCGGACATATCCCGGATGTGGATATCAAGATAGAGTTTTCAGGGCTTCGCCCGGGAGAAAAGCTGTATGAGGAGCTTCTGATGGATGAGGAAAAGACGGAGACACAGAATCATCGTATTTTCATTGGCCAGCAGATACCTGTGGATGAAGTATTCCTGAAAACACATCTCGGAAAATTGTATGAAGCCGCGTACCGGCAGGATGAGAATATCCGGCTTCTGGTGCAGGAACTGGTGCCGGAGTATGTTATCGATAATAAAGAGAATCCTATTTCAGCTTATGCACCGAAATATACGGATTCGGTACGGATGAAGGAAGTGTCTGTGTCATGAGTAAAATCAGAAAATTATATTGTCATGGAATAAAAAGGGTATTGGCAGTTATTCTGTCCGTATTGGGTCTGATTCTCCTCTCATGGCTTTATTTGATCATTATTCTGGTAGTAAAAATGGATTCTCCGGGTCCGGTTCTGTTTAAACAGAAACGCATCGGAATCTACAGGAAAGAATTTGAAATATTGAAATTCCGGACGATGAGGATTGACACCCCCCATGATCTTCCGACCCATATGCTGTCCAATCCTGATATATATATTACAAAATCAGGTAAATTTTTGCGCCGCACTTCTCTGGACGAGCTTCCGCAGCTTATCAACATATTAAAGGGAGATATGGCGGTGATCGGACCGAGACCGGCGCTCTGGAACCAGTATGACCTGTTGGAAGAAAGGGAGCGTTACGGGGCAAACAATGTAAGGCCGGGACTGACCGGATGGGCGCAGATCCATGGGAGAGATGAACTGGAAATTCCGGAAAAGGCAAAACTTGACGGATACTATGTGGAGCATATGAAGTTTGCGTTAGATCTGAAATGTTTTTTCGGCACGATCCGCTCGGTAGCCCATACGGAAGGCGTGGTGGAGGGTGGAACAGGCGCCCTGCATGCTGAAAAAGGAGACATATATGAGTGATAGTAGAGAGCGGGTACATGAGTCCACACAGGAAGAAGAAGCAAAGATAGATTTGTTTGAAATTTTGTATGATTATCTGAGAGGGTTTAAGAAACTCTGGTGGCTTATACCGGTATTTGCGTGTCTTTTTGGAGGACTGCTCTATGTGAGAACCATTATGCGGTATCAGCCTATGTACAGGAGCCAGGCATCTTTTACCGTAAGTACGGCCATCTCATCAGGCGGCAGTTACTCTTATTCTTTCTATTATGATACTTCTACGGTGAAGCAGATGGCATCTACGTTCCCTTACATACTGGAGAGCAATCTGTTGACTGATCTGGTAAAAAATGACCTGGGTGTGGAATATATTAACGGTATTATATCTGCCAGTGCGATTGCAGATTCTAACCTGTTTACATTGACTGTTACGAGTAATGCCCCCCAGGATGCCTATGATATTCTTGAAGCGGTGATGGATCATTATTCGGAGGTATCAGCTTATGTCATTGGAGATACGCAGCTGAACATGATAGAGGCACCAAAACTGGCGGAAAAACCATACAACAGCAAAGGCGGTTTTCATGACGCGGCAAAAGGAGCCGCGGCAGGACTGATCCTTGCTGTCATTGTACAGATGATTTATGGAAAAATGAGAAAAACCATTCGGAAAGAGGACGAGATCAAAGATGTTCTGAATGTGCAATGCCTGGGAGTAATGCCAAAGGTGATTTTTAAAAGACATCGTGTTTCTGTGGATCGGGATATTTCCCTGTCAAACAAGGTGATCAGCGCCGGTTTCCGGGAATCCGTTCGTTCCATTGCGCTTCGTATGGATCAGGAATTCCAAAAACAGCAGAAAAAGGCGATATTGGTCACAAGCTCAGTTCCGGGTGAGGGAGTATCCGTTGTTTCCAGGAATCTGGCATATGCTCTGGCAGAGATGGGAAAACGTGTCATTCTGGTCGATGGAAATCTGCAGATAAAAAATGACAGGTCATCGGGTAATGACGCAAAAAAAGAAAATCGGCAGAAAGAAAATCCCAAGGATGCCCCGGCATGTGGACTGGAAGATCTTTTGCGTGGGAACTGCAGCCTTGCAGACGCGGTTTATATCGATGAGGCAGGGCATATCATGCGCCTGGAATGCCGCAGAGGTATGCCGGATAAGAAAATATTGACCATGGGAGCAGATATCGGCAAGTTGATTCGTCAGTTTCGTCAAGTCATGGATTACATCATTATCGATGCACCGCCGTGTATCAATATGAGTCATGCTGCATTGTTTGCCGAAAGTGCGGATACCATAGTATATGTGGTAAAGCAGGATCAGGAAGCAGCAGGCAGTATTCTGGACTGTATCGAGGAAGTGAGCAGTTACGGGGCATCCTTTGCGGGATGCATCCTGTCTCAGGTACAGGAGACGGGTCTGGCGGGATATGGCTATGGAAAATACGGAAAATATTATGGAAATTACAGTTATCGCAGATATGGATATGGGTATCGATATGGTTCTTATGGATACGGTTATGGCCATGAAGAGAAGCATGGGAAAAAGTCATCCCAGTCCGGGAGCTGATACAGAGGAATAAAATGAGAATATTTAGATCAATCGTAATCGTTGTATTTGCAGTCTGCCTGGGATTGTTTGTCGGGACAGAT
Organism: uncultured Eubacterium sp.; assembly: GCA_964548675.1. Lineage (GTDB taxonomy): Bacteria > Bacillota > Clostridia > Lachnospirales > Lachnospiraceae > Eubacterium_I. Next base: position 9,840 of record CAZJSI010000054.1, read on the forward strand.
ATCTGGGACAAATACAAAAATGATAAGACAATACCGGAGATCCATACAGATGAGGTGTTATTGGATTTGAGTGTGTCCGATCCGCCGGAGAAGCTGTTGGAAGGGCTGACGGCAGTGGATGAAAAAGATGGGGACATTACGGATTCCATCATGGTGTCCGGAACCTCCTATTTTATAGAAAAAGGGATAATTAACGTTACTTATGTCGTGTTTGACAGCGACAACAATTTTGGAAGCCTGAGCAGAAAAGTAAAATATACCGATTATCATTCTCCAGAATTTTCCCTGTCACAACCGCTCATATTTACCAGAAATACAAATGTTTCTGTTTTGGATTATGTGAGGGCAGACGATCAGTTGGATGGTGATATTACGGACAAGATAAAAATGTCAGGCAATAATATCGATATAGCAACAGCAGGTGTTTATCCGATCACACTGGAAGTAACAAACAGTTATGGAGACCGCGCGGAAATAGATACAAATGTGGTGATTCAGGATTCAAATCCGGCAGGCGGTATTACGTTGAATACATATCTTGTTTATGTAGACAGGGACAGTGAATTTGATGCCGGGAATTATATACAATCCGTCATTTCCTCCAGCGGGGAACAGCTTCAAACAGAGGGGCTGCAGATCTATGACGGAGACAGTCCGCTTACGGAAATCAATGTAAACGGTACTGTAGATACCGGTACGCCGGGCTGCTACCAGTTGGAATACACATACAGAACGAACAGGTCTGAGGGTTCTGCCTGGCTGACCGTAGTGGTCAGGGAATAAGGAGGCAGATATGAATGAATTCAGAAAAACAAGACTGGAAGATATCAACCTGCGTTCAGTAGTTCGGGATGTACTGCAGCACTTCTGGGTTGTCATCCTTGTGGCGGCCAGCGGGTGGCTGTTGACGGGATCAGTGAGCAAACTTTTGTATGTACCCGAGTATACATCCACGGCAACTTTTGCCGTAAGTACCAAGGGGAATTCCAACGCACTGAGTAATTTAAGCCTCACGAAAGGTCTTACGGAGGTTTTCAGTACCGTGTTTGAGAGTGATGTACTGAAAAACAAAGTGGCCGGAGCGATGGAGGTTTCCACGTTGGATGCGGATATTACCGCGGAAGTTATTCCGGAGACAAATTTACTGAAAGTCAGCGTTACCGCAGGTACTTCGGAAATGGCATTTAAAACTCTTTCATTGACGATAGATAATTATGAGAGCATTTCCAATTATCTGTTTGAAAATGCGATATTAACGATTATAAAAGAACCCAATGTGCCTATGGCTCCCTCGAATGGATTATCAACGGGGAAGATGAAAAAGGAGGCTGCAGCGGGAGGGGCGGCGCTTGCCATTGTCATACTGGCGGTGATTTCTGCCCGGCGCGAGACGATACAGACCCGGCAGACGGCGCGGCATCAGCTGGAAGGAGAATTGTTTGGAAGTATCAGCCACGATGCCAAGAATGTGGTTCAGGATCAAAATAAAGGCAGGGGAAGTAAAAAGGTTAAGACGGCGGCTCTGATCACAAACCCGTTGGTCAGTTATCATTTCCAGGAGGATGTTCAAAAACTTTGTTCCCGGCTGGACTACTATATGAAAAAGCATGATAAGCAGATTCTTCTTATAAGCAGTGCGGCGGAGAATGAGGGAAAATCCACTGTGGCGGCAAATCTGGCGCTGGCGTTGGCAGGCAGAAATAAAAAAGTACTGTTGGTGGACTGCGATTTTCGAAAACCTTCCCAGCAGAAGATATTTGGTGTGAAAGAGAGTGAGAGCCGGGATCTTGCCGCATATCTGCAAAATCCGGCTGACATAAGTGTGGATTCTGTTCTATTAGGGAAGAACGGAATTGCGCTTGCAGTAAATCAGATCAGTTATGAAAAAACACAGCAGCTTATAACAACCAGACAGATGAAAGAGTTTCTTAAGATACAAAAAAGAAAATTTGATTATATTATATTGGATTCGCCGCCCATGTTGGTGGCTGCTGATGCGGAAGCGCTGACAAGAGTGGCGGAGGAAGCCATGCTGGTGGTGCGTCAGGATTGGAGTATCATCCGGGATATCAATGACTGTATTGATATTATGCGAAACGGCAGCGCACATTTTATCGGCTATGTCTTGAATAATCTCAGGGAAACATCGTTGAATGGCAAAAAACATGGTTAAAGGCAGGAGAAATATTGCAATGGCAAGGAGAACCCCAAACAGAGGAAGTGATGTTATGAAGATAGAAAAGGAATTTGTTCTGAGGGAAATTGCAGGAGATTACATTATCATACCGACAGGAAAGACCGTTTTACAATTCAATGGTTTGATCACGGTGAATGAGGTGGGAGTTTCACTCTGGAAAATGTTGCAGGAAGAAGTAACATTAGAAGATCTGGTAAAGGGAATTCTGGACGAATACGATGTGGATGAAACGGTTGCCAGGGAGGATATTCAGGAATTTTTGGATAAGCTGGACAAGGGCGGCATCTTATGTCGGAATGAGAAACATGCGGGTTGACAGTCAGTTTGATAAAGAACAAAAGTGCATAGAAAAAATATCAAATCGTATTTCCGGAAAACCGCACCGGATTGATAAAACGGCGGCGCTAAAGAGGGCGGCGGAAAAATTTCCGGCCTTATATATTGAAGGGGCTGCTGCGTCCGGGAAGTCTACAGCAGTAGAACTGATGGTCAGAAGGCATCCGGAAATTGTGCATCAGGTGTTTTGGATGGATCGGGAAGCCGTGCGCCGGGAAATACTGGAAAAGCTAAAATTATTGTTGGGACAGGACGAGACGCAGAGTCAAGCGGCGCGTTGGTTCATTTTTGAAAATGTTCCCCATGAAATGTCAGGGGAACTGGCACAGGAATTGGCAGATTTTGTGAAGGAGATGCCGGAACAATGGAAAGCTGTTTTTATCAGTCGTGAGCAGCCGCCGGAGGTATTTCTGGATCTGATATGGAAAAGACAGATGGAGATCATTTCCCAGAGCGAGCTGATGTTTTCTCCGGAGGAAGTACAGGAAATGCTGGAACTGGCAGAAAGTTCTCTGCAGGCAGAAGAACTTTATCAGATTACCGGCGGATGGGCCGGTTGTGTGGATATGATGATCCGGCTGGCAGAAAAAATAAATCCTCACCCCCAAAATTTGAACAGATCAGCCCACACCGATCCGGAATTGCCTCATATATCTGTCGGTGAACTGCGAAAACAGTATGAGATAGATACTTACATACAGAGGGAAATTCTGGACACTTTGTCAGAACAGGAACAGATCATTGCGGGGCTGGGGGCATTGGCGCCTTGGATCAATGAAGATATTTGCAGAGAAGTGTGTGGGGTGAATTCTCCATATGGCATTCTGAAAAATTTGGAGAGAAAAGGAATTCTGGTATGGCTTGAGGGAAAAAGGTGCTGGAAGACGGCGCCGTTGTTCGCCTGCCGGGAAAATCAGGAGTTTTTGAAAGGTATTTCGCTGCGTCATGGTCCGGACATAGCAGAGGCTTCATGGAGAAAAAAAAATCCGGCGGAGATGAAGAACGCAGTGTATGAAAAAGAATTGGAGAGTTGGTATGAAAGTCATGAATTCTTAAAAGAAGCTCTTTACTGCTGCAGACAGTTTTATGACGAGGAAGAGTACTGTGCCTGTCTGCTTCGGCATTATGAAAAGATTCCATTTTTGGGAGTGTCTTATACAGAAATATTGAAATATAAAGATGATTCACCGAAAGCCGCTTATTTGCGTGGAATGTGTTACAGGGTGTTGGGAAATTTCCGGAAGATGGCTCAGGAAGCGGAGGATGCAGGGCAGAAAAATTCTGAAATTTATCTAAATTTAATGTTTGCGAATCCGGAAGTGCCGTTGGATGAGTGGCTGGCGCTGGTACAGAATTTGTCGAAAGAATGCGGACAGAGGGAATCCCGTGGAAAATTCCGGCTTTTTGGAATTTTGGGATATTCTCATTCTTATCTGTGCGGGATAAGGGATCTTTCAGGTATGTTTGCCTGCTCAAAGAAAGAAGAAAATAAAAGGGCGAACATGTGGAAAAAAGCATTCGGAGAGGTGGAATGGCGTGCATACTGCCTTGCCCGGATACACTTTTATCTGGGGACGGAGCGTGGAAAAGCATTACAGGAGGATGATGAGGAGCTTTTGCTGCAGATCACTCAGCCGGAATTTTTGCACAGGATTATAAGTGCCAATGAGGGTCGGCATTACGGAGCGCAGGAACGAGAGAATGGAATAGCAGGATTGTATTTACTTTGTCGCCTGCAGGTTGTGCGGCCCGACGAAGAGAGAAAGAACAAAATTTTTCAATTAGCGGAAGCGCTTTCTCACACAGAGGATAATGTCTGTGAACGCAATGTGAAGGCGATTATGGCAGTTTTTCCCAATGCATTGGGAAATCCGGGTAATCTCGGCCGTTGGCTTCTGGCCTATGAAAAGAAAGAAGAAGCGGATATGACATTTACGGAACTGATTTTTCGTATCAGAGGATACATTATGCTGCACCAATATGGAAAAGCGGACAGGCTGCTGCTAAGAGCTATTCCCCGATTGAAAAAATATCATCAATCAATTTTCTATGCCGAGGCGCTGTTTCAGCAGGCTATCGTAAACTGGCATACGGAACAACATGGAAATGCACTGAAAAATGTGATTGATTCTTTTCTGACGAATGCTTCCTGCCGCTTTGTGGATTTCTACACGATCTACGGAAATGCAGGAGTAGAGGTTCTGGAGGCTTATATTGAATGGATGCAGAACAATATGCCGGGTGGCTGGAAGCGAAAAAAGAAATACAATTATGGGAATGTATTGCGCATGCCTGTGGAGGATTATATGGATGTCGTTTTGCGAAAAGCAAAACGCACTGCCCAGAAAGGAAATATTCCCCAAATTTCAGGGGAGGGGGAGTCTCTCACCATGATGGAGAATATTGTATTGCAGGCCATCTGCCAGGGATTGTCAAATGCAGAAATCAGTGAGCAGCAGAATCTGAAGATCACGACGGTAAAAAGCCATATTTACAACATATACAAAAAGTTGGGAGTCAAAAACCGGATGCAGGCTTCGCTGAAGGGAAAAGAGATGGGGCTTGTGTAAATACCTGGTGGCAGAGGATAAGCGCTGGCTTATCAGATGGCGGGGACAGATCGCCGTAGGAGTAACAATAAATGCAGAAGAAAAAGGAAAATGGGAAAAAGGTACTGATCATAACCAACCACTCATATATGCTTTGGCGGTTCCGCAGGGAATTGATACAGGAATTGATGAAAAATAATGAAGTAGTGTTGAGTATGCCTTTTGTCGGGCATGAATCGGATTTTCAGGATATGGGACTCCACTGTATTGAGACGGATGTCGACCGCCGCGGAATCAATCCTGTTACTGATATGAAGTTGATTCGTACCTACGAAAAAATTTTAAAGGAAGAACGACCGGATCTGGTCATCACATATTCGATTAAACCCAATGTGTATGCCGGCTGGTTATGCGGCAGGATGAGAATCCCCTTTTGTGCCAACGTGCAGGGGCTGGGGACGGCTTTTCAAAAAGCGGGACTGGCACAGTTTGTGACAATGCTTTATAAAGTGTCTTTTCGAAAGGTTCGGACAGTGTTTTTTGAAAACGAGGGGAATGCGGCCGAGTTTCAAAAAAGGCATATTATCCCATTGAAAAAGCAGGCGGTGCTGCATGGAGCCGGAATCAACCTGGAATATTATGCGTTGGAAGAATATCCGAGGAATGAGAAAGTTCATTTTCTCTATCTGGGGCGCATTATGAAAGAAAAGGGAATGGATGAATTATTTGCGGCCGCCCGCAGGCTCCATTCTGAAAACAGTGATTTTGTCCTGGATCTGGTGGGATTTTTCGAGGATGAATATAAAGAACAGGTGGAGCGGTTGGAAAAGGAAGGTATAGTTATTTTTCACGGCTTTCAGGAGGAACCGAGACCGTTTTATGCGGCGGCAGACTGTGTGGTGCTGCCAAGCTACCACGAGGGCATGAGCAATGTGCTGTTGGAAGCTTCCGCCACAGGCAGACCGCTGATCGCCAGTGATATCCCGGGATGCCGGGAGGCGGTGGAACAGAATGTCTCCGGAATTCTGGTAAAAGCAAGGGACAGTGAGACATTATATCTGGCTATGAAGCAGATCCTGGAAATGCCCCGGGAGAAACGGGCGGCCATGGGAATGGCCGGGCGGAAAAAGATGGAACAGGAGTTTGGCAAAGAGAGTGTTGTGGCAGAGACTCTGCAGGGAATGAGAGGATTGTAGTATGACCCTAACAAATTATTGGTGGCTGTTGATATGGCTGTTTACGGGCGGAGCAGTATTGGCGATTGTGTTTCCGAAAAGGCGCGAGATAGTGATGGGGAGAGTGGAGGAGAGATGGAGTCCACTGGCGGCGGTGTTGTTGGTTGCGCCTTATATTGTGTGGGCGGGGTTTCGGAGTGATTCATTTGGGGATACCGGGGCATATCGAGCGGCATTTATGGCTATGCCTAATTCCATTATGGAATGGCCAGCTTTTTTGACCGAAGTAACAAAAGACAAGGGTTTTACCGTCCTATCTTTAGTAATAAAAATTTTTATTGGAAACTCAAGTGTTTCTTATTTTTTGATTGTAGCTGCTTTACAGATTCTGATTCTTGTGTCTGTTTATAGAAAATATTCTTGCAATTATTGGATGAGTATTTTTTTGTTTATAGCAACAACCGATTATATTTCATGGGTTGAAAATGGAATTCGGCAGTTTGTAGCGGTAACTATTATCTTTGCGGCAACCGGTTTGTTGTTGAGAAAGAAATATATATCGGTAATTTTATTTATTTTTTTGGCCTCTACGATGCATCAGTCAGCATTGTTAATGATTCCGATTATCTTTATTATACAAGGAAAAGCATGGAATCAAAAAACAATTTTGTGTATCTTAGCAAGTATTGTTGCGTTGGTTTTTATAGATCAGTTTACTAGTGTTTTAGACATATTATTGACAGATACTCAGTATACGAATGTGGTAAGCGATTGGCAAGGATGGGATGATGATGGAATGAATCCTATCAGAGTGTTGGTTTATGCTGTGCCAACTATATTGTCTCTAGTTGGATATAAGCAAATAAAAATAGTAGATGAACCAGTTATCAACATGGCGGTCAATGCGAGTATCGTTTCCACTGCATTTGCTCTACTTGCTATAGGTACATCCGGAATTTTTATTGGCAGACTTCCAATATATGTGAGTTTGTATGCTACAGGAATCTTGTTACCTTGGGAACTTGATTATGTATTTACTGAAAATTCTGCTAGATTTGTAAAGATTTGTGCAACTGTTTTATTTGTAATATTTTTTTGGTATCAGATGCACAT
>CAZJSI010000055.1:0-7371 GCA_964548675.1 uncultured Eubacterium sp.
TTGAGGACTGCGAGGTCTCCCACTCCAAGTGCTCCGGTATTTCCCTCGGAAAATATCTGCAGCCGGAAAACGAAAATAAATGGACGACAAAATTGTACAAAGACGGCACCCAGACGGAGCGTGACGCGATCTGTCAGGCGCAGCGCGAGGGATGGACAAAGGAAACGATCGGTTCCCACATCGTCCGCCGCTGCAACATTCATGACTGCGGACAGACAGGCATTGTGGGACACCTGGGCGGCGTATTTTCCGTCATTGAGGATAATCACATCCACCATATCAACAATAAACAGAACCTGGCCGGAGCGGAGATCGGCGGTATCAAAATGCATGCTGCCATCGACGTCATTATCCGCCGGAATCATTTTCATCACTGCACAAGAGGATTGTGGCTCGACTGGCAGGCACAGGGTACCCGCGTGACACAGAACCTGTTCCACGACAATGTGCCGCCGAAAGGTACGGATATCGCAGACGCCCTGGCATTGGCGGAGGATATCTTTATCGAGGTATCCCACGGGCCGACACTGATCGACAACAACCTGCTTTTGTCCGACTGTTCTGCCCGCATCAGCACACAGGGGATCGCATTTGTGCACAATCTGATCGGCGGTTCCTTTACCTGGGTAGGCGACGGCACCGATAACGGCGGCAGACGGCTTCCCACACCCCGGTACACTCCGTATCATGTGCCGCACCGCACGGAGGTTGCAGGATTTATGACTTTTCTTCACGGAGATGCGCGTTTCTACAACAATATCTTTGTGCAGAAAGAGATTCGCGACGATCTGACAGCTTTTGCAGAAAAAGAGAATCTCTCCTCCATCCATCAGTACCAGTTTATCTGCGGCACAAAACCATACGACGGTTATCCCACGGCAGAGGTATATTTTGCTCAGTTTACGCCGGAATCCGCCATCGATCACTATGAGAAAGATATCTACTACGATCATCTTCCGGTCTATACCGGCGGAAACGTATATTTCAACGGCGCACAGCCATGTGATATTGAAGAAAACTGCAGGATCGATACGGAACACAAAATAGAACTTGCATTAAAGGAAGAAAACGGACACTGGACACTGAAAACCAATCTTTACGACCATGTTCCGAAATTTGAGACGCCTTTTATCAGTACGGAGACATTGGGCGAAGCGTTTGAGCCGGAACAGAAATTTGAAGCGCCGGACGGCACCCCGATCATCTTCAACCGAGATTACTTCGGGAATACCCGGGATATGCAGCCATTGGCCGGGCCATTCGCCTGCGGCTGCGAAGCAGAGGATATTCTGGCTTGATTTTTTTAACCTTTTTCTGTGATTTTCTGCGCAATCCCCGCGGCAGCTTGTTTCCGTTTTTTTTAACTGCTATACTGGGATGAAAGATACAAAGGAGGTATTTGTTTTGAAATTTAACGCGTTTCATTATGAAAGCAGATTTTCCCGCTTTATGACAAGGCTTACAGATCTTATTCTGCTGAATTTTATATTTATCCTGACCTGCATCCCTGTTTTTACCATAGGGGCATCCGTCACGGCATTGTATACCATCACCTTAAAGATGGTCCGGAATGAGGAGGGAAGTATCATTCGGGGATACTTTAAAGCTTTCGGAAAAAATTTCAAACAGGCCACCGCATTCTGGCTGATCGCACTGGCGCTGTATTTTCTGCTGTATGTCGTATATACCGCTGCCGCTGTGAACGGAGGCGCGCTGTTATCCGCCTACACAGTCATTACATTCGCGCTTGCCATATTGTACAGCCTGTATTTTTCCTTTGTATTCCCGCTGATCGCCATGTTCGAGAATACGTTTAAGGGAATGGCCGCGAACGCCTTTTCCATGATCATTGCACACTTTCCGATGGTTCTCACCGCATTTTTATGTACGGCGATCCCTGTGTTTGTCAGTTTCGGAGTGGACACAAAAATCATGCAGTATGCCCTGCTGTTCTGGATACTCATCGGTTTTTCCGCTGTCACACTCTGGAGTTCTGTCTATCTGAGACGGATTTTTGACCGGTACACAGAGAAAAACGATGACACAATTTAAGCGGCTTCGTTCCGTTTACTGTTCAAGACTCGCTCATGAGTCCTGGCGCGGGATTAAAAAACCCGGACTTTCAATGAAAATACCTGATATGAGGAGATGAAATGACATGATTCAGAAAACATTCCGAAATCCCCTGATTCCCGGATTCTATTCGGATCCGTCCATCTGCCGCGTGGGAGAGGACTACTATATGGTGACTTCCACCTTTGCATATTATCCGGGACTCCCGATTTTTCACAGCAGAGACCTGATACACTGGGAGCAGATCGGCCACGGCATCCAACGGCCGGGCCAGCTCGATTACAAAAATTGCGAGACTTCCCTCGGATTATGGGCTCCCACGATCCGGTACCATGAGGGAACTTATTATATCATCAACACCTTTGTCTCCGGCGGCAGGGAAGCGGACAGGGACAACTATATCATCACCGCAGAGGATCCCGCCGGCCCGTGGAGCGACCCGGTGTTTGTAAAGGGCGCGGACGGCATTGACTCCAGCCTTTTCTTTGATGATGACGGATCTTTATGGTATGCCGGAAACTTTATCTGCCCGGAGGCATTATACGAGGGCCATCACGGTATTTATCTGTGCGAACTAGACCGGGAAACATTTCAGTTCAAGGGCGAACGCCGCGTGATCTGGGACGGAATCACAAGCAGAAATAAATGGCTGGAGGCTCCCCACATCTATAAAAAGGACGGATATTACTACCTTATGGTGGCAGAAGGCGGAACTTTCGTCAACCACAGTGTCATGATGGCCAGATGCAGCACTATCGACGGCGTCTATGAAATCTGCCCCCGCAATCCGATCCTGACCCACCGGCACCTTTCGCCCCTGCGCGATATCTCCGTCACCGGGCACGCAGACATTGTAGAGACCCAAAACGGGGAATGGTGGATGGTGCTTCTGGCAGTGCGCCCCTACGACAGCAGCTCCGGGCTCGCTCCCGCAGGAGGGTGCGGAAACTTCCACTATAACCTCGGCAGAGAAACCTTTATGGTTCCTGTGACATGGGGCGCGGACGGCTGGCTGACGGTCGACAACGAGACCGGACTTGTCAATATGCAGGAGCGGCTTCCCGATCTCCCCGCATCCTACGTTCCGCTGGCAGACCCAAATGACGATTTTGAGGCGGATACGCTGGCAATGATGTGGAATACGATCCACCCGCCGGTTCATCCTTTCTATTCGCTTTCCGAGCGGAAAGGATTTTTGAGACTTCATCTGCTCCCGGACACGATCTGTACCCACACGCCGGGCAGATGGATGCCTACACAGAGTTCCCCCGCTTTTATCGGGCGCAGACAGCAGCACAAAGAGTGCCAGGCAAAAATTGCCATGGAATTCTCCCCATCCTCTGACCGTGAGGAAGCCGGACTCGTATTGCTGCAGGATGACCGTTTCCACTATATCTTTACTAAAACACAGAAAGATGGTCAGACCATACTGAGAATTGCCGGGACCGAACACGGAACCTGCCGGGTGATAAAGGAAATTCCGATTCAGGACACAAAACGTATCTACCTGTCTGCGCAGTGCAATGTCTCTGCCTACAGTTTTTACTACGGTTACAGCGAGCAGGAGATGATCTGCGCTGCGGATGGCCTGGATGCCGCACTGCTCAGTTCCTCCGTCAACGGCGGATTCACGGGTGCATATATGGGAATGTATGCATCCTCCAACGGAAGCGGCAACAGCGCCTATGCAGACTTCGACTGGTTCCATTACTTTCACGTATAAACAAACCATAAGAGAGTGCTTTGATCGTATTAATAGCAACGCTCCTCTGTTATTTTCACGTATAAACAAACCTTAAGATATTGCATTTGATCACATTGATGGCAACACAAACAAGGGGCTGCCGTGATGCGATACCTCCCGGGCAGACAAGGCAAACAGCCAAAATCTGCCCGGGAGCGTATCCCGTCACGCAGCCCCTTGGGCGCGGGAAACGCTTTAACCAGCGTTTCCTTAAAACGCGTCTTTCAACACTTTCTCCAGCGTCTCCACATCCTCAGTGATCAGGAAGAAATGCTCCTCCCCATTGACACTTACAGTATACCGGTCGTCTCCGTAGGGATAAATTTTAACCTCATAATCCTCCGCACCGTCTATATTCCGGATATACCGGATTGAAATCAGTGGCTCACGATCTTCCTCAAACTTTGCATCCTCCGGAATTTTTCCGTCCAGCATCGGCTGCATCAGATCAGAATACAGGCTCAGATATGTATCGGAATCTGCCTTTTTCCCATTGATCTTATACACATCTTTATCCAGAGTCATTGTATGATCCTTTCCGCCGTATGCGATATCCACCTCTTTTACCGTCGCCACATTTACCACATATGGGATCTTCAGTATCAGATCATAGGGATCCTGCTGCAAAACCGCATCCAGAGTGGAGGAATTTATTTTCAGCTTTTTCTCTTCATACCCTTTCAGCGCGCACACATAGGTCCCATCCTCCTGCTCGTCTCCGATCATAAGCGTCAGCGTCTTATTCGGCTCTGCCTCCTGTTCGTCACTGTCACCGCCGTCATAATAATTGATCACAATATAGGTATCGGAATCTTCCAAAACCGGAGACGCATCCTCCGGATCCCCAAAGGCCGATGTCAGGTCAAGGCCGGATATCATATCATACAGTTCATACATGGCTTCCGTATTCACTATCGCGGTAGAGGCATATGGAGTTACCATATCCCAATACAGAAAGCTGTCCCTGTCATTCCGCGGGGTGTAATTCATCTGATATACGACCTCACCCCCGGATACCACCGATATCCCCCGGATATCCTCGCCGGAAAACCCGGGATTTTCATCACGTTCCAGACCTGCCGCCACATCCTCCGGATTGACCGACCGGTTCTGTCCTGCCGCCACATCCTCCGGATCGACAGACTGGTTCTGTCCTGCCGCCGCATCCTCCGGATCGACCGACTGATTCTGCCCTGCCGAAGCCTCATTTTCCTCCTGTTCTGTCACAGAAGCTTCCCCGCTCCGGCCCTGCCCTTCTCCGCCGGCCGTATTACACCCCGCCAGCAGAGACATAACTGTAACTCCCGCCAAAAAGATCATTCCTGCTCGTTTCTTCATCATAACTACCACCTGATTTCCTGTTTGTCGTGTCATGGATGCCCTCTGTTAGATGGCAAATTTTATTTCCGCCGGCCTTGTACCTGTCAGCTCACAGCTTCTTGCATCCGGCTGCGAAATTCCGACATACAGTGTAAAATGTTTTCCTGCCACAGACCGCTCTCCCTCTTCGTCTACGACCGACATCGCGCCGTTGGCGATCGTCATATCCAAAGACTTCGCTTCGCCTGCTTTCAGGGCCACGCGCTGAAAGCCGCAAAGGCTATGATTTTTTACCGCCAGAGTCGAATCCATATCCTTGATATAGACCTGTACCACTTCTTCAATATCCCTGTCGCCCTCATTCTTCACCGATACGGAGATCTCAATATCCGAATCCGCTGTGGGCGCGGCTTTCAAAGCGGCTTCCGTCACCGCCGCCCTGCCGTATGTCAGGCCATATCCAAAGGGATACAGGGCCTCCTCCTCCATATAACGGTAGGTGCGTCCTTTCATGGAGTAATCCGTGAACTCCGGCAGATTGTCCGTATCCGCATAAAAAGTCACCGGAAGCTTGCCGCTCGGCGAACAGTTTCCAAACAGGATATCCGCGATCGCTTTTCCGCCTCTCGCACCGGGATACCATGCCTGCAGGATACCTTTCGCGTGTTCCTGCGCAAAGGACAGATCGATCGCACTTCCCGCCATCAGTATCACCACAAAAGGTTTCCCCGTTTCTGCCACTGCCTCCAGCAATTTGCGCTGCGGTTCAGGGAGAAGCAGATCCGCCTTGTCGCCGCTGCCGACGCCGTTGCTCTGATCCAGTTCCTCTCCCTCCAGCGTCTCGTCCAGTCCGACAACAACGATCGTAATATCACTGTGCTCAGCCACTGTCACGGCCTCGGAAATGCGGTCGTCCGCCCATGCCAGGCTCTCTACCCTGTCTTTATACAGATGGCTTCCCTCCGAGTAAAGCACGCGCACGTCATCCCCGACTTCATCCTGTATTCCCTCCAAAACCGTGATATACCTGGATGAGGTTCCGTAATAGTTTCCAAACAGAGGTACTCTGCTGTTCGCATTCGGCCCAACCACGCCGAGCGTCTTTATTTTATTCCTGTCAAGAGGCAGGATCCCGTCATTTTTCAGCAGGACTGCGCTCTTTCTCGCCACATCCAGCGCCAGATCCACATGTTTCTTACATTCCACCGCTTCATAGGGAATGTCGTCATACTCGCTGCCGTCGAATAATCCCAGCAGATATCTGGTGGTAAACAGGCGCTCGCAGGACGCCGTGATATCCTCCTCATTGATCAGGCCGTTTTTCACGCCTTTCATAATATGCTGGTAGGTGCATCCGCAGTTGCAGTCACAGCCTGCTTCCAGCGCCATAGCCGCGGACTCTTCCGGTCCGGAGGTCACTTTATGATGCTCGTGGAAATCTGCGATCGCCCAGCAGTCGGACACAACATGTCCCTCAAACCCCCATTTTTTCCGGAGGATATCCACAAGAAGCGTCTGGCTGCCGCAGCACGGTTCTCCGTTTGTCCGGTTATACGCACCCATGACGGACTCCACATTTGCCTCCTTTACGAGAGCTTCAAATGCCGGGAGATAAGTCTCATACATATCCTTTTTCGTTGCAACCGCATTGAACTCATGGCGCAGCGCTTCCGGGCCGCTGTGGACGGCAAAATGTTTTGCGCAGGCTGCCGCTTTCATGACTTCCCCGTCTCCCTGCAGGCCCTCCACAAATTTTACTCCCAGGCGGGATGTCAGGTACGGATCTTCCCCGTATGTCTCATGTCCCCTTCCCCATCTCGGATCACGGAAAATATTGACGTTCGGAGACCAGAAAGTCAGGCCTTTATAGATATCCCTGTCTTCCTTTCTGGAATATTCATTATATTTCGCCCTTCCTTCGGTTGCGATCACATCCCCGATCTCTTTCATCGTCTCATCATCAAACATGGCCGCCATAGCGATCGCCTGTGGAAAAACCGTCGCCACACCTGCCCTTGCCACTCCGTGCAGGGCCTCATTCCACCAGTTATAGGCGGGAATGCCAAGCCGTTCTATCGCCGGGGCATCATACCTCAACTGTGATGCTTTCTCTTCCAATGTCATTTTCTCAACCAATTCATGCGCTTTCGCCCTTGCCTGTTCTCTTGTCATCTCTACTGTCTCCTCTTTCATTGATTTCTATAGAAACGAAAAATATATGACGTTTCCTGTAA
>CAZJSI010000055.1:7471-17162 GCA_964548675.1 uncultured Eubacterium sp.
AAAAAGAATTTCCGCTATATTTGCCACCGACAGATCTTCGGACAAATGGGAATTGATATACCGTTTTGCCTTACCTACGATCTCATGGACATCCTTTTCCTCCCCGCCGAGCAGCTTCGTCAGATATTGTTTCCCCAGTTCCTGACACACACTTCTGTCAGCGCCGTTCAGCGACTCCATGAGACTCTCCAGTTTCTGTCCTTTCACGGAGCCTCCCGCTGCGATATAGGCATAATATACGCTGACGATCAGCTCAAAGCAGCATTTTCTCACAGATGTCTCTGACAGATTATAGGATTTTGACGCCATGCAGAATGCATCGAATACCCTCATGACATAAGGGAAATCACTGATATTCGCACACATCTCACTTTTCAGCTCCTCATACACCTCCTGAAACATGTGCGTGCGCTTGAGAACATTCTGCGTCTGCAGGATCTGATGAATATCCATCTCGTCCGTCTGGAGAAGATACATGGCGTCCTGATACGACATACGGATATTTTCAAATCCGATCACTTCATTGCCGATCGCCGCCCGGGGCGCCCTGCCAAACTCATCTTTCAGGATCCCCAAAAGGTCAGAGATCACATTTGCGCCCTCCGAACCGCATTTCTGCACATAGAGGACGATCAGCATATTGTCGTCCACCTCGTCTGAAAAGGTGATCCCCAGTCCCTTGGAATCTATAAAACTCAGGCAGATATTGTGCGTCTGGCGCAGCCTCAGCAATCTATCCTGCTTGGCGTGTCCGATATCCTGTTCCGGCGTCAGCACCGCCACCATCAATTCCATATCTCTTCGGAGATTGAAATCCGTCTCGATCACCCTGACCGCCTGCTCTTTATTTCTGCCGTGCACGAGATCCCGCATCGCCTTTTCCAACTCGATCTGCGCCGTGATGCCATCTGTCCTGAGATGTATGTTTTCACTGATCCTGCGCTGTTCCTGCTCTTTCAGATACGCGATCTGCTTGCGGATACAGTCAGACAGCGCATTTTCGTCGATAGGCTTCAGCAAAAAGTCCTGAACCCGAAGCCGCAGACATTCCCTTGCATATTCAAAGCTGTCATATCCGGTCAGTACAAGTATCCTCAGCTCCGGCACGATCTCCAACACTTTTTCGATCAGCTGCAGCCCTGTCATCTCACTCATGCTGATATCCGTGATCAGAATGTCCGGCAGTTCCTGTTCTATAATGGACAAGGCTTCAAGGCCGGAAGCAGCCGTCAGCACCTGTGATACCTCCAGCTCTTCCCAGGGGATCACTTTTTTCATCCCCTCCCGAATCATCCGTTCATCATCTACAATCAAAACCTTATACATGACCGCCGCCTCCAAAAATTGATTCTGATTCATCATCATACTCTTCCGGCAGCAGGATTTCCACCGTCACGCCGCCGTCTTCATTGATCCGGTAATACAGTCCGTACCCGCTTCCGAAAGTCAGCTCTATCCTCCGGTTGACATTGCGCACGCCATATCCGAATTCCTCATCATAATTGGATATGGAATTGTTCATCTCCTCTATCTGCTCCGGTGACATTCCTTTTCCGCTGTCAATCACTTTCAGCAAAATTCCTTCTTCCGTATGTTCTGCTTCGATACACACTGTTCCGCTCAATCCCTCTTTGATACGTATTCCATGATAAATGGAATTCTCGATGAGGGGCTGCAGTGTCAGCTTCGGAATCTTCACGTCCATATACATATCATCCACCCGCATGAGATACTGAATGATATCCCCATAACGCTTATTCTGTATGACCAGGTAATACCGTACATGCTCAAGCTCCTGCCGCAGAGTGATCACATCCTTCCCCCTGCTCAGGCAGATCCGATAGTATCGCGCCAATGCCATGACCAGATCAGATGTCTCTTTATTGCCGTCCGCCCTGGCCTGCCAGTGGATACAGTCCAGGGTATTGTACAGAAAATGGGGCTGAATCTGAGACTGCAGCGCATTGAGGCGGATCTGATCCGCCTGACGCTGTTCGTCCCGGACTTCCACCATCAGTTTCTGGATATCATCCATCATACCGTTAAACCCGACGCCAAGCTTCTCAAAATCTTCTCCCATATCCTCCGTCTCGATCCGGAAACCGAGCTGCTTGGCAGATACGTGATCCATCGCGTCCAGAACGCTCTGCAGCGGTTCATAGCTTCTGTTTATCATTCTTCGCATAATGATCAGACTGATCACCATTAAAACTACCGTAATCGCGATCATCAGCACTGCCACCCGGATACTTGACTGATACAGGGCGCTGAGAGGAATAATACTCACCACATAATAATTCCAGTCCGGAATCCGCTTAAAAAAGTAGCATTTTCCGTCTCTGCTCACCGTCCCCTCCTCTTTTCCGTCAAAGTCGAGTACTTTTTGCCGGGTTCCCATGCGTTCGCTGTCCGTTGTGGAGATCAGATTTCCCTGCAGGTCCGTCATACAGAGTTCTATTTTCCCGGTACTCTGCACATCCGCAAGCATGGAATCATTCATATTAATGCACGCTATACCGATCTGATTATCCAGTGTGGTCACTGAGAACACGGGCTGATAGAAAGTCACCGTATACCGGTCGCCGCCGTAATACTCATTTCCATAATCTACCCTCAGAGAACCTCTGTCTTTCGCTTTATAGGCGCTCTCATAATTTTCCATGTAGACCGTATCAAACTTCGTAGCGGAGATACTCTGTTTCCCTCTGAAAATATACATGTCAGTAGTAGTATTCAGCACTGATATGAAATTGACGTCGCTGTTCACATACAGATAATTGTTTAAAAAATCATATAATTCCAGCCACACGCCCTGATACACGCTTCCGCTCGTTTCGGTACATTTACAATATTCCTGTGCAGCGGTATCCATCTCGAGAGATACGATTAGGTCATTTGCGGAAGTCAGCCATGTATGATAGCTGGACGCCATGAAATCCAGTTGGGCAGACGCCTGCTCCGCCGACTTTTTGTAGGATGACCGGATCTCCGAAACTGTAGAGATCAGCAGCATCATGATCATCAATATCGTGATCATAGCCGTAAAAAACATCCTGAGTTGTTCATCTAATTTTTTCTTTCCAAAAACATTTCTCATAATCACATACCCTGCAGGCGGAAACCCCGAAAAAAGGACCCTGTTCCGAAAAAACAGAGTCCTGATCGCCATACGCTGCAGCACATTTTTCCGGATCTTAACCTTTGACCGCGCCTGCCGTCATACCTTTTACAAGTTTATCCTGAAGAACCACATAGAGGATGATCATCGGCAAAACCGTCAAAGTCAGAACCGCCATGATCATCGGCGTGTTCATTGCATATTGTCCCTGAAAATCCCATACAGCCAACGGCAGGGTTCTCGCTGTCGGCGATTGTGTCAGAGTATATGCAAATGAAAATTCATTCCACATCGTTACGCCGTTGTAAATTGCAAGTGTGGACAATCCCGGCGTAGACAGCGGAAGTATCATCGTGAAAAACATCCGGTACCGGTTACATCCGTCGATCGCCGCCGACTCCTCGATCTCCACCGGAATACCTTTCATAAACGCGGTTAGAATGAATACGGAGATCGGAACTGCAAAAGCCACATAAGGCCCGATCAGGGACCAGATGGAATCGTAAAGCCCCATCTTCTGGGTCATCTTAAATACCGGGATCAATGTAATATGCATCGGTATGGACATACATGCCACGATCAGGCTGTAGATCGGTCCATTCATCTTAAATTTGAATCTCGCCAGCGGATAAGCCGCACACGCGGAGATAAAAAGAAGAATGATCAGCGCCACGACCAATACAATGACAGAATTCAGTAAATACCGGAAGAAATTTCCTGTCAGCACTTCCTGGTAATTTGCCCAGTTTAAAGTCTCCGGGAGCTGGAAGATACCCTTTACCAGCATTTCGAACTTATCCTTAAAGGAATTCAGTACCATGAAGATAAACGGCACGATCGCTATGACCGTCCAGATGACAGCCAGGATAACACAGATGATCCACGCCGCCGGATTTGTCTTTTTCGGTTTATATTTCTTTTCCATCAATCCTCACCTCCCCGGTTTAAAAGCTTGTTTGCGATCAGGGCAACCGCGGTGATCAGAATGAACATACCGCCTGCTACCGCCGAGCCATAGCCCATATTAAACTGCGAGAACGAAAGCTTATACATATAGGTTGCCATCAACTCAGTGGATGTGCCCGGCCCGCCGCCTGTCATAACGTAGATCAGGTCGAAGTATTTCAGGGAACCGACCAGTGAAAGTATCGCACCTGCCACCAGTGTTGGTTTCAGCAGAGGAAGCGCAACACTCCAAAAATATTGTCCTCTGGTAGCTCCGTCGATCAGAGCCGCCTCATATACCTCTGCGGAAATACCGGAATATCCGGCCATCGCATAGACCATATAAAACGGAATAAACTGCCATGCAATAATAAGGATGACCGTAAACAACGCCGTCTTGGGATTACCCAAAAGGTCTACATTTCCACCGCCGAACCAGCCGGAAACCGTACTGATGATACCGCCGCTCGTTGCCAGCGCATAGGTAAAAAGGAAACCGATCGCCACGGAAGACATCAGATAAGGCAGGAACCATAACGTCTTAAATACCTTGCTGGCTCCTTTTTTCTTCGCAATAAACTCTATAAATGTTGCAAGTAATAACCCAATTGGAATCTGTATTACAATTGAGCATACCATAATAATCAGATTATGTAAAAACGCTGTCCAGAAAGTTTTGTCCGTGAGCAGTGTTTTCCAGTTTGCCAGACCGATAAATGTCCGGTCTGCCGAAATTCCGTTCCATTTATATCCACTGATGATAAAGGTATCTATAATAGGATAAAAAATATACACAACAAGGAAGAAAAATACCGGAATCAAAAATATTGTCGCACAAACTGCAACATTCCGCTTTCTCCTCTCCGCAAGTGAACGCGTATTCATTCTGTAACCTCCCCCTTTCTGCCGGGAACAATGGAGAATCCCTGCAGATTCTGCCAAATTTCAAAACAGCCGCGTGACACCGTTCTTCTACTGCCACGCGGCTGTATCTATCTAACTACCGATTTTTTGGAACCATCCTGTTTCATATTCCTGTGCTGTTTTTATTCCTGTTCTGCCAGATATGCTGCCATTGCTTCCTGTGTCGCTGCCGCAACCGCCTCTGCCGTCGTCTCCTGTGTGAAGAGAAGCTGAGAATTGTCAAGGTGTGCATTTGCCACTGCGGTCGGCAGATACTGATCATACCAGAGCTGAACGTCTGTTGCATTCTCAACAAACTCACAGATTTCAATTGCCAGAGGATCGGATAACAGCTCTGCCGCATTTGAAACCGGAGGGATCTTGCCGTTTTCTACCATAAGCTCAATGCATTCATCTGAAGAATAATAAGTTACACATTTGAAAGCTTCTTTCAGCTTATCTCCTGTACAGCTGAATGATACGAACTGATCGCCTACTGTACCGTTACAGATATTTGCGTAGTCAGCGCCGTTTTCCACTTCATCACATTCCGGGAATGCAAACCATCCCATATGGGAATAAAATTCTTCGCTGTCAGCAGATAATGTGCCTGTATACCAGGAACCGGAATAAAGCATTGCCGCAGTTTCCTGATAAATAGCCTGTCTGTCCTGTCCGTCATCTGTGCTTACGCCGTTGCAGCCTTCCTGGAAATATCCTTTTTCTGCCCATTCCAGGATCTTGTTTCCTGCATATACAAAGCAGTCCGCTTCGAATGTGCCGCTTCCGTCATATGCCGCGCGGAAATCATCCAGGCCTGCGTAGCGGGTTGCCAGTCCCTGATAGAACATGGAGCCCTGCCATTTGGAACTGTTTCCAAGTGCAAACGGTGTAACGCCGTTCTCTACCAGTGTATCGCAGAGCGCTTCCAGCTCGGAAATCGTGCTCGGCTCTTCAAGGCCATATTTGTCAAAAATATCTTTGTTATAAAATACGCCGCTGATGGAGATGTTCAGCATAGGAACGCCGTAAAGTTCTCCGTCAAAGGTAGCCTGTGCTCTTGCAGCTTCCAGATAAAAATCATCCAGGCCTGCCTCCTCATAGAGATCGGTGATCGGCTGAGCATAACCGGAATTGATATACTCCCGAAGCGGGCCGCCGGACCAGCTTGTGTACATATCCGGGCATTCTCCGGAGCTCATGGCGATGACCAGTTTCTCTTTGTACTTATCGTTCTGAATATTTGTCGGCACGATCGTGTATCCGGTCTCCGCCGAATCATTCGCATTGTACTGATCCACTGCATACTGCATGATAAGTGCATCCGGATCCTCTGTACCGATATTCCAGAATGAGATCTCATTGCTGCTTCCTCCGGATGATTTGCTCTCTTCCCCCGCAGAAGCACCTCCCGATGTTGATCCACTGTCATTGCCGCCGCATGCTGCCAGAGAAGCCACCATAACTGCGGTAAGACCAAGTGCAACTAATCGTCTCTTTTTCATTGTTAATTCCTCCTCTTATAATAGTTTCTGTTTACTACATATAAAAGTATAGCATTTCCCGTTTTTTTGAAGAATCAAATCATCTGTCTTTTATATCGAATTTTCTTACTTTTTCTTTCATTCATATTACAACAAAAGTGCGCTTCGCGCACCCTCGCAGTTAAAAATTTTGCAAGCACATCGTTCGCACGAAGTGCTTTTATGTCATAGGATGAACTTTCCTATGGCAGCATACTATTTTTGTAATATAGGAAATCCAGGGAACTTTCCTATATTATGAAAAAATACCCTGCGTGTTGACGCAGGGTATCTGATTTGCACATATTTCATGCTCGCTTCAGGATATTTTTATTATACTTTTCACAACATTTGCCTTATCCTTAACACTGATGTCCAGTGCATTTTGTATGTCATCAAAGTCAAACACATTTGTAACAATACCTTTCACGTCGATCTTGCCGGAAGCCACCGCCTCGATCGCGAGAGGATACACATGGCGGTAACGGAAGATTGTCTTAAAGTTCAGCTCCTTGTCAATTGCTGCCCCCAACGGCATATTGACATCTCCGGAAGGAGAATAACCGACATATACGATCGTCGCTCCTTTCTTGCATACGTACACGCTCTGCCGGCATGTAATCTCCGTGCCCGCCGTCTCAATGACCAGGTCCACTCCTCTGCCATCCGTCAGCCTCTTAAGCTCTTCCACCGTATCGGTTTCCATTCCGTTGATCACCCCGGCGGCGCCAAGCTCCAGTGCCTTATCCAGACGCTTCTGCATAACGTCCACCACATAGACAGTCGTTACCCCCAGCGCTTTCAACGCCAGCAGACTCACAAGACCGATACATCCGGCGCCCATAACAACCACGGTCTGCCCCGCCTGGGCATTTCCCTGACGTGCCGCATGAAATCCCACCGCCAGAGGTTCAATCAGCGCGGCGTCCATAGTATCCATGTTATCGGGAATCTTAAAGCAGAGCGCCGCCTCATGGGCAACGTATTCCTGAAAAACTCCGTCTATCGGCGGCGTTGCAAAAAAGGCCACATCCGGGCAGAGATTATAACGTCCCGTCCTGCAAAATTCACATTTACCACAGGTTTTGCCCGGCTCCAGCGCAACCTTGTCACCGACCTTCAGATGCGTAACGTTTTCACCGACTTCCACCACGGTTCCCCCTGCCTCGTGTCCCAACACAAAGGGCGGTTCCACGATAAATCCTCCGATCCTCCCATGCTCATAATAATGCAGATCAGAACCGCACACGCCTACATGTTCCACTTTTACCAGAACCTCATCCTCTTTCGGTTGGGGAATCGGACGTTCTGTAAACTCCACCTTGTTTAATTCCGTCAAGACAGCGACTCTCATATTTCCATCCATGTGAGTTCCTCCTAAATGATCTCTGAAAACAAATCTTTAACTGTCGGGTAAATCTTTACAAATTTCCGGTATTTTTCTTCATATTTTGCAGCAGTCTCCGGATCCGGATTCACGGTATCCACAACCTTAACGATTTTCTCAGCCGCTTCTTCCACAGATGCATATTCGCCGCAGGCAACGGCAGCCAGCATCGCTCCGCCCATGCCCGGTCCTTCCTCCGCCGCGATAATATCCACTTTGATGTTCAGAACATTGGCAATAATCTTTCTCCAGAGAGGGCTCTTTGCGCCGCCGCCGCAGATCTTTGTGCGCTCGATCTGCACGCCGAGGGATTTTGCCACCTCAAAGGAATCACGGATCGCAAAGGCAACGCCTTCCAGCACGGCCTGGGTCATATCCGTTCTCGTCGTATCCATTGTCATACCGATGAAAGTTCCTCTGGCATCCGGATTGTTATGCGGAGAACGCTCTCCCATCAGGTAGGGCAGGAAAAATACGTTATTTTCCCCAAGCCCGGTGATTGCATCCTGCTCTTTCCCATAATCCTTTGTGCCGATAATGTCGTCCATCCACCACTTGTTGCAGGACGCCGCGCTCAGCATACATCCCATCAGATGATAACATCCGTCCGCATGGGCAAACGCGTGGAGCGCATTGTATTTATCCACGCCGAATTCCCTGCTGGACACAAAGATCGTTCCGCTCGTTCCGAGGGAAATATTACACATGCCGTCACCGACAGTTCCCGTCCCCACGGCCGCCGCCGCATTGTCTCCTGCTCCGGCTGCAATCTTACACTCCGGAGAGAGTCCCAGCTCTTCTGCCACATCCGGCTTTAATGTCCCGGTCACATCATAACTCTCAAACAGTTTCGGAAGCATTTCCTCTTTAATGCTGCAGATTTCGATCATTTCTTTTGACCAGCACTTGTTTTTGACATCCAAAAGAAGCATGCCGGATGCATCGGAGTAATCGCAGCTGTGTACGCCGCTCAGCTTGTATGCGATATAATCTTTCGGAAGCATGATCTTAGAAATTTTTGCAAAATTCTCCGGCTCGTTTTCTTTCACCCAGAGAAGCTTCGGGGCGGTAAAACCTGCAAAAGCAATATTCGCCGTGTATTCGGAAAGCTTATCTTTTCCGATCACCTGATTCAGATAATCCGTCTCTTTCCCGGTTCTGCCATCATTCCACAGAATTGCCGGGCGGATCACACTGTCATTTTCATCCAGAATGACAAGACCATGCATCTGTCCGCCAAAGCTGATGCCTGCAATCTGCGTTTTGTCAAAACCTTCCACCAGTTCTTTGATCCCCGTTACAACTGCATCCCACCAGTCTTCGGGTTTCTGCTCTGACCATCCCGGATGTGGAAAATACAGCGGATACTCCTTTGAAACCACATTTTCAATGGTACCGTCCCCTCTCATAAGCAGCAGCTTTACAGCGGAAGTACCCAAATCAACACCAATATATAACATATGTTCTCCTTTCATTGTCCGGCAGTTCTGCCAATAGGCGCACGTCATGCTTCGCCATGACGTACACCTGCAGTCTGTCAGAGTCTTTCCCTCGGGGAAAAATTTTCTTAACGTGCAAACGGATTCTCCGTTGGATAACGGACACCCGCCGGCTGTCAGAATCTTTCCTCCGGGAAATATTGTTCTTAACGTGCAAACGGATTCTCCGTCGGATAACGGACGCCCGCCGGCTGGTTATATCCGATCTCTGAGGGTTCTACACCGATCAGTTTAAATACCTCAAATAATGCTTTTCCGTGATGTCCGAAAGCAACTGCTCCGTGATGCGGATAATTGCCCTGTACTAACACATGAC
>CAZJSI010000056.1:0-17129 GCA_964548675.1 uncultured Eubacterium sp.
CGGGCGTCGTGTTCTGCGCCTCATCCAGAATAATAAAAGCGTTATCGAGAGTCCGCCCTCTCATATAGGCAAGGGGAGCAACCTCGATCAATCCTTTTTCCTGATTTTTGATAAAACTTTCTGCTCCCATGATCTGATAGAGAGCATCGTACAGCGGACGCAGATACGGGTCTATCTTACTCTGCAGGTCTCCGGGCAGAAAGCCCAGTTTTTCTCCCGCCTCTATTGCCGGGCGCGTCAAAATAATACGTCCCACTTCCTCGTTTTTAAAGGCGGTAATTGCCATCGCCATGGCAAGATATGTCTTTCCCGTTCCGGCGGGTCCAATGCCAAAGACGATCATCTTATCCCGGATCTGATCCACATAATCTTTTTGTCCCAGAGTCTTGGGCTTTACCGCTTTCCCCTGAATCGTATGGCAGATGATCTCACTGTCCGCCTCAAGCAGCGCATTTTTATTCACCCTGCCGCACATATCCAACGCATAGGTTACGTTCTGCTCCGTGATCTCATTTCCCCGGGCAGAAAGTTCTGCAAGCTGTCTCAATACATTGCAGGCACTCTCCACGTTTGTTTCTTCACCCATGATCTTCAGGCTGCCGTCCCGCACCACCATGGTGACCTGCAAATATTTTTCAATTTGTTTCAGCCAGACATCGAATTTTCCGAACACATTTGGCATATGCTCAATCGGAATGTCCATCATCTGCTGTATCAATCCCATCTTCGCTCGTTCCTTCCCGCATATCTGCCGGACTTATCTCCTGAAATTCCCGGGCTTTTGCCAGCGCTTCCAGACTGCCGTGTACAGATACATCTAATTCATTCTTATCTATAATAACACTATTTGACAAAATTTGAATAGCATTTTCTCTTAATTTTTCACAATATGAATTCAGTTCCCTCTCTGCCTTCTCTTTTATCTCCTGATCCGTATAGGTATAATGGCCGATTTCAAACTGTTCCTGCTTTGTCACGGCAACCTGAAAGGGCAGGTAAAAATCTTCGCCCACTCTCACCGGATACACCACAGTCATGCTGTCCCAATTTTCTTCGCCGGATACCTTTTTTCCAATATTCAGAAGATTTTTATCAAAAATCACCACGCAGGAATACCGTTTTTTCCCGGTCTCTTCCGGCTTTTCATAGGCGGCAGAAAAAGAATTTTCATAAGCCAGCGACGTATGGATCTCCACATCCGCATCTGCCCGGCAATAATTGCTGGCGGCCACTTCTCCGGCATCATTCATAATATCGACACGGCCGGATACCAGTACGTCGTCCTTTTCCACGGTATCTCCTTTTTCCACCATCGGGGTTCCCTTCCGGACAACAATAGAATCGATCGTTCCGGGATGATCCGCAACCAGATCTGCCGGTATCTCTTCATCCGCCGCCAGATCTGCGGTACCTCCCACCCGTTCCTGAACTGTCAGGTAAAGCCGGGTTCCCGAAAGTCTTGCAGATACCCATGTAATGTCATCAAACTGTCCCCGCAGCAGTGTTTCGATTTCCTCACAATCCGCCTTCTTTTTTAATGTCCCATATCCGATGCCGGAATCTTCCAGAAAATCCAGCAGTACCTGATTGGAGTAAAAAGAATTTCCGGTGATCTCCACTTTCCAGATAAACTGTGTCATCAGGATCAACACTACAAAGGCACAGCAGATTCCGCACAGGAAAAAGCGGTGTTTCCGATAACGGAACAGTAAAAAAGGCAGGCCGCATCGCTTTGTGATCCGGATACGTGTTCCTGTCTTTCTTAAGATTGGCTTTAACCGCCGAAACGCCTGCAGGCTGATGCAAAATGCATATCCGTCGTCTGTGGGCTGAAGATTCCACAGGACAATATTTAAGTTACTGCACAAATTTAAGAAACGCTCCGGCGAATATCCGCGAACTTCCACATGAAGATATCCACGGAAAAATTTGATAAATTTAATCACAAGGCGTCCCCTCACATACCATATTCTACACGGTCGATACAACCGCTGATTCTCATATCATCATTGGTATAGTATTCGATTTTCAACGCTTTTCCGCATATTTCTATCTGGCCATGTTTCAGGGACAGACGAATTTTATCCGGCTGATATTCAAGGATACCCTTATAATTCTCAATTGTCAAATCGCTTCTTCCCGTGACAGTCACGATCGGCTCGCCAAGCATCAGATCCTTTGGAAGCTCCAACCGATCTGTGACCCGGTGTACCATACTATTTTTTTTTGATTTTCTCATAATGAAGTATATGAAAAAAATAAATATTCTATGAGTTCAAAGCGGCAAAAAACATTTCATAAAAATCATTCTGCCCCTCGAGCATAGGAGAATTTTCACCGCCGCCATTTGTGCTCCGCTTCATTGTAGCATAAAATTCTTCCCCGGCAAGGATCAATTCCATTTCATAAATCTCGTAACCGAGTTCCCTGCATTTTGCGCAGAAAGCTTCCAGTGGACGGTCGGATTTTCTTGTTTCCAGCAGCTGTGCCTTTAATTCCTCGTCGTGAAGTGCCTTTTCCTGTAATTCTTCCAGCAATGCGATCGTATTCATAGTCATACTTCCTTTTCTCTGTATTGCTTCTTCGATAATTTGTTCACATTATACCTAAAACCGGATGAATAATCAAGAAACCGGACAATTATACAGATTTATCCCAAAATAAAAGAGCAAAACGGCATAACCGGAAGGCTACGCCGTTGTATTCTTTATGTTATTTATCCAGTTTTTCGAGTTCCTCTATGATGACATCTATCGCTCCGTCCATGCCAAGGCTGCCGAGATTCAAATACAGGTCATAACTGTTCGGCGATCCCCATTTTCTCCTGCGTGTATTCCGGTTATAATATGTAGCACGCTGTTTATCTGTCTTTCGGATCACTCTCTCGGCTTTTGTTTCCGATATATCGTATAATTCCATCGCACGCTGTATTCTTTTATCCATATCGGAATGAAAAAATACGCGAAGAAGATTCGGACGGTCCTGCAGAACATAATCGGCACATCTTCCGACAATGACGCAGTTTCCTTTCTCGGCATATTTCCTGATAATGCCGGACTGTGCTTCTGCTACTTTCGCCGCTTCGGACAAGGAGATCGTCGGTTCATCCTCATCCAGATACCAGATTGTTGGTACATCAAAATAGCCCTCCGGTTTTTCGTCCCTTTTTATCACCAGTTCTTTGCTGATCGCCAACAGTTCTGCCGTCTCATCGATCAACTCTTTATCCAGATATCCAAATTGAAGTTTCTCTGCCAGCTTCTTGGCTGCTTCCGCACCACCCGTGCAAAATTCTCTGCCGATCGTAATTACCCAATTGTTTTTCATAGTTTTAACCCCTTTCCATTATTTTATATATCATACCATAATATCGCCGCATTTCGCAAGAAACAACAGACTAAATCAATAGATGACAATACATCATGATCATTATAGAACAGGGGCAAAAGTATGCTTCGCACGCGTAGCTGTGCCTCATTTTGCCGGGACTACGGAAGTTCATCCAGGTGAGACTGCAGCAGTTCGATAAAACGATTGCATGCGATCGGCATGCTGGCCCTGTCCTTATAACCGATCGCAATCTTCCTGAACACAGGAGGGTTCGTGGCGCAGAGTTTAATATCATAGTTTGTTCGGTGCAGCACTAATTCAGCCAGGATGCTGACTCCCAGCCCCGCTTCCACCATAGTCATGATCGCATAGTCATCGTGGATGGTGTATTTGATATTCGGGGACACCCCGACGGACCGAAAAGCTTCCAGGGGTTCATAGTAATGTCCTTCCTCCAGGAGAATGAACGGTTCCCTGGCCAGCAGCTCGAGAGGAATCACATCCAGTTCCCCGAGGGGATGATCTTTGGGCAGAACGGCCGGCATTGCCCCCTCTTTCAAAGGAATGATCTCGATACCGCTGACGGCGCTGGGGTTTACAAACCCGAAATCGACGGCTCCTGTCTTGATCCACTCATAGATGGAGGTGTAATCCCCCTGGTGGATAACAAATTCCACTCCGGGATATTTTTCCTGAAATTCCTTTAGCAGGCCCGGAAGCCAGTGCGCAGAAATGCTGGCAAGAGTACCCATGCGTATCGTTCCCGTTTCCAGCCCCTTGATCTCCTTTGTCTTTTCCTGAACAGAATAGTACTGGTAGATCAGTTTTTCTATTTGCGGATATAATTTCTCCCCCTCAAGAGTAAGTTTTGCGCCGGTTCGAAAGCGATTGATCAATTTAATAGACATCTCCTCCTCCAGAGAAGAGATCATCTGGCTCATAGCTGACTGGGAATATCCCATAGCTTCGGCCGCTTTTGAAAAACTTCCGAGTTCGACGACTTTTTGAAGTGCAATATATCTGTTCATAAGTTCACTTTTCCTTATATTAGTATTAGATATTTTCGTTTTACTTATTATAAGGTCAAGTATATACTAGAAGAAAGATAAATACAAGGAGTTGATCTTTATGAATCAGAGAACGATCGTAAAACGGGCCGATGCCAAAAAGAGAATATTCAAGGGAGTTGATCTGGATTCACTGGCGGTCGGTGAAAAATCAATGGTCACAAAAATGAACTATGTGGCCGGCAATTATGCGACAGAACACAGCCACCCGCAGGAACAGTGCGGATATGTCATTTCCGGAAGATATCTCATGACAGTGGAAAACAATGAATTTATCCTGGAAGCCGGAGACAGTTATGCTGTCCCGGGCAATGTACGGCACTCTTTTAAAGTGCTGGAAGCCGGAGAAGTGATCGACGTATTTACACCCCACAGGGAGGACTATCTGTAAAATGAAAATTATTCCATATCATGAAAAATACAAAGAAGCGTTTATACAATTTAATACGGACTGGATCAAAGACAATTTCGGCTATCTGGAAAAAGAGGATATCGATACATTCGAGCATATTGACGAAAGCCTGGAAAAAGGCACCATGATCTATTTTGCTCTGGACGGAGATCATGTTCTGGCAGCCTGCATGGCAAAACCGACAGAGGATCCCCGAACCTGGGAATTGTGTAAGCTCGGTTCCAACAAGCATCTTCCCCACAAGGGAGCCGGAAGCGCTGTCTTTGAAGCATCCATGAACTGGGCCGCCAGCCATGGGGCCGAAAGACTGTTCATATTGTCGAACAGTAAATTAAAGGCCGCATTACATATTTATGAAAAATACGGCTTTCATGAGATCAAACTGGAAAATTATGAATATGACAGAGGAGACATTGCCTTCGAATGCATCATTGATCAACATGATTTTAAAAAATTATAGTCTCCTCGATCGCTCCGGGCGGAACCGCTGCTTCTGTTCAACCTCATCCAGATAATCCAGCATATGCGGGATATCTTTATTCAAAACACCCTTTAAAATAATATAATTTGATGCATGATTTGAACGAAAAACGGTTCCCTCGGAATCCACATTCTCAAGAAAAACACGCATTTCCCGCACTATATCCTCCGGAGAAAGCAGTTCCATACTGCCGCTTCGTATTTCCTCCAATATAGGAGCGCCTTTCTCCAGCATGAGTGTCAAAAATCCCAGATACTCTGGTTTGATCTGACTGACAAGCCAGGCAGACTCTTTTGCATGTTCCTGAAGATATTTTCTGCCTCCGAGTCCCGAGATCAGGGTAAGAGACAGCTCGATTCCCGCCCGGTGCAGTTTCGCGCCCGCTTCTATCATCTGCTCTCTTGTAATTCCTTTGTGAACCCACTCTAAAATATTTTTATCTCCGGATTCCGCTCCCATATAGACCATGGCAAGCCCGGCATTTTTCAAAGCCGTCAGATCATCCTCCGACTTTCGGATCACATCTAACGCCGTACCGTATACCGTTATTCGCTGCACGTTAGAAAATAACCGGTGAATTTCATCCAGAATGTCAAGAAGCATATCTGTCGGTAAAATCAGAGCATCTCCGTCCGCCAGAAAAATCCGCAGCGGATAATCGCCATATAACTCTGCCATCTCTCTCAGATCTCTGAAAATCGCTTCTTTTGACCGGATATGAAATTTTTTATCCTTATACATCGTACAAAATGTACATCCATTGTGGGCACATCCGATCGTCACCTGAATGATCAGGCTTCGCGCCTCACTTGGCGGACGATAAACCATGCCTTCATATTGCATAGCATTGTTCACTCCCCGTTATTTATTTGTGATATGGCTCATTGGAAATAATGCGATAAGCCCGGTAAATCTGTTCCAACAGAATCACCCGCATCAGCTGATGCGGAAATGTCATATCGGAAAAGCTCAGCTTCATATCGGCCCGCCCAAGGATCTTCTCGGAAAGTCCCAGAGAGCCGCCGATGACAAAACCGATCTCACTCGTTCCGTGAAGTCCCAGTTGCCCTATTTTTTCCGAGAACGCCACCGAATCCATCTTTTTTCCGTCAATCGCAAGGGCAATCAGATAAGTTCCCTCCCGGATCTGTTTTGCCAGGCGTTCTCCCTCTTTTTCTTTGATCTGCTGTTCCTCCGCTTCGCTGGCCCTGTCCGGCGTCTTTTCATCTGCCACTTCCACGATCTTTAATTTGCAGTACCTACCCAGACGCTTCGCATACTCCTCGATCGCCTGCCGGTAAAAATTCTCTTTTATTTTTCCTACTGTGTATAATGTAATATTCATGTTTCCCATTATTTCACAAACAAACCTCATTGTAAAGGCAAAATTCAGGGAAGAACTGCCGCGCGGCATCCTCCCCTGCTCTTTAATCAAACCATTGATCTACCTGTTGTTCGACCCGGTCTAAAAAGGTCTCTCCCCAGGCATCCATCTTCTGTTCATACTGATCTTCCAATTCATCAATCTGTTGTTCCACCTCTTCCGAATAGGATCCCATATTCATGTTTCCCATAAATGCATTGACAAATTCATCGCTGATCCAGATTTTCCACTGCCCTTTTTCCTCATATGCCCGGACGGTAACATCAAGTGTACATGTGCTGTTTTCATCTAACCTGTCCATAATGGAAAGTAATTCGCTGTCCTCAGAAGCCAGGTCTGACATATCCTTTGCAAGCTGTTTTAATCCTGTACCCTCACTGTCCAGCATATTTTCCAGCACGAAAATCATATAATTGCCCGTCACATCCGTCATATCAAGATTCGTGATCTCGAGATCAATCTCTGCCTGATCATCCTCCTTACGCACATCGGTAATTTCCCATGTCAGGTGTTCTACCGTCATTTCCGCAAACTTCTGATTTGCCTCGTATCTTTTGCCGTTCTTTATGCCGGGCTGCAGCAGCTCGTTAAAAACCCGGTACTCTTTCCTGACCGGGAAACCGATCCAGTTCCAATGAGCGCCCACATAATTGTCCGTATACCTGTTAAATGTTTTTAAATCCAGTGATTTCAGGCTTTCCATTACATACTGCACAGATTTTTCCGGAGTATCCGCCTCTTTTCTTTTTGCTTCTCCCGAGCAGGCACTCAGAAGAATGATTCCCAGAAGAATCAGGATCATTCTCGTTATCTTTTTTGTTTTCATAATACGCCGCCTCCTTGCCGCATCTGAAAAATGCTCTTTTTCTTCATTTTATTTCCGAACATTTTCAGATTCAACCGGGTTGGCATGAATCGACGGCGGGACGGCAAAAAAAGGCGCTTTCTGCAATATCACCGTTTTATTTTACTGTTTTTATCCTGTTTTCAGGGTGTTGAGACATCCGGGAGCATGGCCGAAAAGTAAAAATATCCGTCCTCGCATCTCAGAATACTTGTTCCGTTATTCTTCCGGATCACAGCATCTACATTTAACAGCCCGATCCCGTGGGCGGCCGCATCCGGCTTACTGGTAACAATTGTGTTGTTCCTGATCCGAACCGGTTCTTTTACCGGATTGCGGATGGAAAGGATCAGCTCTTTGTTTTCCAGGATCATTTTAAACTGTATGATCCTGTCCTGCTCCAGTTTCCCGCAGGCCTCGATCGCATTGTCAAGCAGATTGACCAGCAGGGTAACAATCTCCTCCTCGCTCATGGTGAGTGAAGACAGGTCATTCACTGCCATAGTCATGGTGATCCCCTTTTCCAGGGCGTCCTGATATTTCTGATTTAATACCACATTTACAACGGTGTGGTTGGTATTGACAAAATCCGCATTTTTTCGGAGGCTTCCGGTCAGTTTTGAAATATATTCCAGTGTTTCCTCAGTCCTGCCCTCCAGGATCATTCCCTGAATGCAATTCAGTTGATTTTTGTAATCATGCATATATCTTCGCTGCTGCTCATAATTTTTCTGCATACTCTGATACATATGCATTTGATCCTGCGTGCGCTCGTGGAGCAACTTTAACCTCTGCATCTGTGTTTCTTTCGCCAATACGCTCCCGATCATATAGACAATACCTATATTCAGAATGGCAAATCCGACAACTGCTGTCAGTCTTGCACTTTCCCCGAAGATCGTCTCATCCCAGGGAAGTATGCTGATCGCCATGATCACGGCCAGACTGAAGACCGGAATGTATCCGAACCTTGTCCATCCCGTGTTTTGAAATCCCTGCACATGTTTTTTAAACCGGTAATGAAAGAAAAGCATCAAAGCGAGATATACAATACTTGATACCGTCTCTGCCGGATTAAATAATCCGCCGCTCCATGATGTCGGAAGAACGGCGAATATCGATGCGGTCAGTATGGATACGATCCAGTACACGCCGCAGAACACTGTGGATAATATAATGTTCTGAACCGGCTTTATACGGAAATAGATCTGTACGATCACGGCGATCACCAGAATTACCCGAACCGGCTGAAACAAATAGGGCGGAATCTCCGACACGGCGATCAGGAAAAATCCGGCAAAAAAGGCAAGGACTATCGTATACTCCGGCCAGCGGCGTTTCCATCTGTACTCCGGTATCACCGCATCAAAAAAAGCTTTACAGCTAATACCCATTATCATTGACAGAATGATACTTCTCATGATGACTTCCATTATAATGCTCCTTTATATGCCACAAATGCCTCTTTTACGGCCCGATACCGCAGTCTGGGAACCGGCAGTTCCTCTCCCGTATCCAGCATTACCGTATAGTTACTGATTTTTTGTATATGTTTCATATTCACCAGATAGCTTTTGTGAATGCGCAGAAAGTGGCAGCCGGACAAGGCCTGCTCAATGGAATCCAGTTTATCGTAAATCTGATAATTGACAATGCCGGATTCCATATAAGAAAAAATTGATTTATGTTTTCTGCTCTCCACATAGAGAATGTTATCTGTATACAATCGCTTTTCGCCCTCCATAAAAGAGAACGCCACCTGCGAAAGCCTCATTTTCTGCAGGATCGCGTCCATACATTCTGTCATTGACGTATCCAGTGTATCTTTCATCAGATAACGCACCGCATTTACTTTATACCCCTCCAGCACATAATTGATAAATGCAGTCACAAGCACGATATATGTGTCGGAATGAAAGGTGCGCATCCGCATAGCCGTCTGAATCCCGTCCAGTTCGTCCATGTTGATATCCATAAACACAATATCATATTTCACGGCATTTTCACTCTGCGCCAGAAATTCCTGTCCGGATAAAAACAGGTGGATCTCATGATCCAGATCATGCGCTTTTAAGTACTGTTCCAACAGCTTTTGTATCTTTTCCCTGTAATATTGTTCATCGTCACATATTGCTACCAACAGCATATTTTTTCCTCTTTCAAATTCCAACGCCGGTATTCACGGGTTTTCTATCGTATGTCACTATTATAGCATTGTCATATCACACTGTCATGCTTTTCCTTTTCGGCTTTTCTTTTCGGTTTTTTTTCGGTTTTTCTTTCTCCGAAGATTTACAAATTTGCGCAGACGATGCCATTTTACACAAAACACATTCAAAAGCCTTGTTTTTAAAGAGAAAAAATCGGTTCTGTCTTTTTTCACCGCAAATTCTGTGTTATAATCCTCTTAACGATATTCGGCAGTACCGGGTTTTGTGCGGTCTGCCACTATAATACATTGTATAGGAGAAAATTTATGCAGTTACTTGAAGAAAAAATTCTTGCAGAGGGAAGAGCTATCAATGAAAACATCTTAAAAGTGGACAGCTTTATCAATCATCAGGTC
Organism: uncultured Eubacterium sp.; assembly: GCA_964548675.1. GTDB lineage: Bacteria > Bacillota > Clostridia > Lachnospirales > Lachnospiraceae > Eubacterium_I. The sequence goes on from CAZJSI010000056.1 coordinate 10,085, forward strand.
GATCCGGTTTTAATGCAGCAGATGGGAGAAGAATTTGCCGCACATTTTGCCGGTCAGGGCATCACAAAGGTAGTCACGATAGAAAGTTCCGGTATTGCACCGGCTCTGACCACCGCAATTGCCATGCACGTACCGATGATCATTCTGAAAAAGGAGCCCTCCAAGGTTTTAAATAAAGAATTGTATCAGACAGTCGTTACCTCTTTCACAAAAGGAACAAGCTATGAGCTCACACTTGCCATGAATCAGATCGATGAGAATGACCATGTGCTCATCATTGACGACTTTCTTGCAAACGGTGAGGCCGCAACGGGAGCGATCCGTCTCATCCGCAAGGCTCATGCCACCGTGGCCGGACTCGGTATTCTGATTGAAAAATCATTCCAGCCGGGCCGTGAAAAACTCAAAGAACAGGGGGTTCATGTGTATTCACTGGCAAGGATCTCCAAAATGGCAGAAAATCATATCGAATTCATTCCGGAAGAATAATCCGGCTATCTAAAACAAAAAATGCGCGCAGGCACGAGAGGAAATGATTGCGTTGCCGATCGTGCTTGCGCAGCAAGACTACGAAGTATCCTGTGAAAAAATTACATTCTCTGTTTATCTTTTTGACAGTTCTTTTTCCGAAGCCACTTTAAAAACTGAATCACCGGCAGATTTGCGGCGGACAGGCCGTAAACAGTCAGCAATTTTCCTAATCCCAAAGATTCCACTTGAAATATGGGCCGTAAAGCCGGAATCAAAAGTACCGCATTCAGAAGTACAAATCCCACGAAAAATGCACCGATCAGATATTTGTTATTGCCAAATTCTCCTGTAAAAATGACCGGATACTGTGATTTGCTGTTAAACCCATGTACCAGCCTGGACAAGCAAAGGGTTGCAAAGGCCATTGTGCTTGCTGTCGCAGCCGAACCGTTTATAAGGCCGATGTAGTAGGAAATCATCGTCATGACAGCGATTACCAATCCCTCGGCACATACCGTTTTCAAATAATCTTTGTTCAAAATAGATTCGTCTTTTTGACGTGGGTTCTCATTCATCACCCGGTCGGAATGGGGATCGAGCCCGAGGGCAATGGCCGGAAGGCTGTCTGTCAGCAGATTGATGAACAGCAGGTGTACCGCGGCAAATGGAACCGCCAGGCCTGCCACAGATGCATAAAGGACGGAAAATATTCCCGCCGTATTTCCCGACAGCAAAAATTGAATAGACTTTTTTATATTTGCATATACATTTCTGCCGTTTTCAACCGCTTTTACGATGGAAGCAAAATTATCATCCGTCAGAACCATAGATGCGGCGTCCTTTGCAACCTCGCTTCCGGTGATCCCCATCGCCACACCCACATCGGCCTGTTTCAGCGCCGGAGCATCATTTACTCCATCCCCGGTCATCGCCACAATATTTCCTCTGTCCTGCCATGCCCTTACAATACGGATCTTGTGCTCAGGTGTTACCCGGGCATATACAGAAATGTTTTCCACAAAATCCGTCATCTCTTCATCAGATAAAGTATCAAGAACTGCCCCTTCCACCGCTTCATCAGCATTTTTCAGGATACCTATCTGTTTTGCAATCGCTGCTGCTGTAATTTTGTGATCCCCTGTGATCATAACCGGACGTATTCCCGCGCGGATACATTTTTCGACTGCCTCTTTCGATTCGGGCCTGGGCGGATCCATCATAGCCATCAGGCCAACAAACGTAAAATGTGACTCATCATCAAATGTCACATCCCTGTTTGAGATCTCGCGGTATGCAAATGCCAACACCCGAAGTCCCGCCTGTGAAAAACTGAAATTTATTCTCTGAAGCTGTTCTCTATATTCTTCTGTGAAAGGAACGACGCCGGATACCGTCTCCCAGGAATCTGTTCTGTCACAGAGTACATCCACAGCCCCCTTTGTGATCAAAATCCGTTCTCCGTGATAATCATGTACGGTGGACATCAATTTTCGCTCTGAATCGAAGGGAATCTCGCCCAGACGGGGCACCTGGCTGCGAAGCTCATCTGCTCTTTTTCCATAGTCCTGTGCCAGACTGATCAGCGCAATTTCCGTCGGATCACCGATCAGCGTTCCGCTTTCCTTTGATGCATCCGAACAGAGGACGCCAAAATCAATCAGTTTTTCCGAAAGACCGCCGGGAAGTTCTTTTGGGGGTTCGGAACAATCCACGATCTGCCCATCGATATAATACTTCAGTACCGTCATCCTGTTTTGAGTCAGAGTACCGGTCTTATCCGAGCAGATGACGGACACGCTCCCAAGCCCCTCCACAGCCTGCAGCCTGCGGATGATCACATTTTCCCGGACCATCTTTCGCGTACCAAAGGCCAGTACGATCGTAACGATGGAACTCAATGCTTCCGGTATCGCTGCAACCGCCAGCGCCACAGCAAACAGGAAAGCCTGGATCATATCCTCGCCACGGATCACACTCATCACAAACAGGATACCGCAAATGATCAGGATCAGAACGGACAACTTTTTTCCGAACCGATCCAGACTTATCTGCAGCGGCGTTTTTGATTCGGCGGTGTTTTTCATCAGGGAGGCAATTTTTCCCATTTCCGTATCCGTGCCGGTTCGCGTCACCACAAATTTTCCCCGTCCATAGGTGACGTAACTGCTGGAAAACACCATATTTCTGCGATCACCGAGAGGAACTTCCCCATCTATGGAACAATCTTCCTTTTCCACGCTCAGACTCTCCCCGGTCAGCGCGCTCTCGTTCAGTCTCAGGCTGGCGTTTTCCACAATTCTTCCATCTGCACAGACATAATCTCCCGCTTCCAAAACTATGATATCACCCGGAACCACTTCTCTCGACGGAATGACCTGTATGACGTGATCCCGGACTGCTTTGGCGTTTGGGGAGGACAATTGTTTCAGACTGCTCAGGGAATTTTCCGCGCTCACCTGCTGCACTGTACCAAGGACAGCGTTCAGTGTGATCACACAAAAGATAACAAGCGAGCTCTCCCAATCTCCAAGCAGGGCGGATATGGCAGCCGCAGCGATCAGGATCATAACAAGAAAATCTTTCCACTGCTCTGCAAAGACGGCCGGAATCCCTTTTTTCCCCGGCTCCGGCAATTCATTCCATCCGTATGCCTCCTGCCGTCTCTTTACTTCCGCATTTGAAAGTCCGTCCTTTTCTGCTTTCGTCAGTTTCATAACTTCATCCTTTGTCATCTGATAAGTCTCTTTCGATTTCATGTTTGCTTTCCTCCTTTTCCTAATGATGAGTAAAAATACAGGATTTCATTCTCTTGTATTTTGAGAATACAAAAAAGTATGCTGTGTATCGTTCCTCCTCAGGAATCTCGTTTCACAGGAATATTGCAAAATGATTTTCCGGAAACAAAAAAGAAGCAGGTTCTTTTGTTGTATCTCAAAATACAACAAAAGTCTTGCTTCTTAGTTACGGTCCGGATTAAAATATTTAATCGTACTGACGAATCCGCAAACATGCAATCTGACATGTAAGCTACTCCCTTTTGACAGCTCCATCCTAACAAAGTGGATAAGCCGTTGTCAAGATATTTTATACTTATTTTTGCAGAAACAAAACGCCGGGATCAAAAAAGCGTCTGCAAAAATCCATGCCATTACATTGGACAGGCAGATTCCCGCAAACCCGGCCAAAGGCGCCAGGACGATCCCGACAAACGAACGTGCCGCCATTTCCAGCACCCCGGCGGTCATGGCAAGGCCGGAATGTCCCATGCCCTGGATGGCAAAACGCAGGATATTGACCAATGTCAGCAGACAATATCCCAAAGCCGTTATCATCATAAACCGAAATGCGTAATCGATCACTTCCGTATTTACTTCATCCAAAAACAGCATTGTCATCGGTTTTCCAAAGAAAATCAGCAGCGGAATACAGATCGCTGACCACACAAAGCCGCAGAGAGAGGCCTTTTTTACCCCTTCGCCTACACGATCTATTTTTCCTGCGCCGACATTCTGTCCCGTATACGGAGCCACAGTCTGACCGAGAGATTCAATCGGGCAGACGATCAGAGCATGAATCTTATTTGCCGCGGTGACACCGGCGACAGCCGCCGAACCTACTTGGTTGATCACTGCGGTGACAACCAGAGAACCGATCGCGGTAATGGCGTACTGCAGCCCCATCGGAATCCCAATTCCGCACAATTTTTTCATATACGAAATGCGGGCTTTCCATTCATCCTTTTCCATTTTCAGAATTGGAAATTTCTTTTTCATATATACCAGGCAGATCACTCCGGATATCCCCTGGGCGATTACCGTGGCCAGTGCAGCTCCCGCTACTCCCATATGAACGGGAACCATCAGCAGGAAATCAAGTCCGATATTCAAAAGAGACGATACCGCCAGAAAAACAAGCGGCGTTTTAGAATCTCCCAACGCCCGGGCAATACCGGCAAGAAAATTGTATAAAAATGTAAACGGAAGCCCCAGAAATATGATCAGAATATATACATATGCATATTCAAAAATCTCTTCCGGCGTCCTCAATATAAGGAGAATCTGTCTGCAGAACACAGACACCAGAAAAGTGATCAATGCGCCGAAAATGACACAAAGCCATGTACTGTTCCCCACATATCTTCGCAGCTCCACTTCCCTTTTAGCCCCAAACATCTGCGCAATCGGAATGGAAAAACCATTGCAGATCCCGATGCAGAAATAGACGACCATAAAGTTTAAAGAGCTTGTAGAACCAACGCCGGCCAACTGATTCACCCCCAGCACCCTGCCGACGATCATGCTGTCCACCATACTGTAAAATTGCTGAAACAGCATCCCCAGACATGTCGGAACTGCAAATCCAATGATCAGCTTCAGTACGGATCCTTTTGTCATATCCTTTGTCATAATCCAATCCTCCTCTGTCATAATTGCAAAAATATAGTAGAACATTTTTGCCCTTGTATCCACAACAAAGATGACATATACTATAACAAAAACGACATTTTAATGAGAATACGGAGAAGAAAATGAACGATCATATCACAAAATCGGTATCTGAAAATTATCATGAAATAAGAGAGCATGGAAATACCGCTTTCCCTTTCGCATCCTATCTCACAACGGAAGCTTCCCATGACACGCCCTGGCATTGGCATGAGGAATATGAGCTTTCCATTGTTACAAAAGGATATGTTACCTGCCATATCGGTTCGGAAAGCTTTACCCTGACGGAGGGAGACGGCCTGTTCATCAATTCCGGCACTCTCCATGCACAGTCCATGGCCGGATCCTCACCCGTTTTGCGCAAAGATGAGCTTGTATTTCATGGCCGTCTCATTTACGGCTCCAAATATACGGTTTTCTGGCAAAAGTATATACACCCGATCGCCTCAAGTACTTCTCTTCCATACATACATCTCCATGCCGCCATTGACTGGCAGAAAGAGATTCTCAATCTGATCGCGGAGGCCGTAAGCTTTGTCCGGAAGCAGTCATTTGGATATGAGTTTCAGATACGTCACATTGTTTCACAGATCTTTCTTCTGCTCTGTGAAAATCAGAAAAAATGGGATAAGGATGCGCCGAATGAACATTTCCAGGAAATGCTTCGCACAAAAAGAATGCTTAAGTTTATCCAGGATCATTTTTCGGAAAATATCGCGCTGAAGGATATCACACTTCACGCCAGCATCTGTGAGCGTGAAGTACAGAGAACATTTCAAAATGTGATCCATCAATCTCCCATCCAATATCTGATCCGCTACCGTATTGAAAAAGCCTGTCAGATGTTGGATTCCGGGGAAGAAAGTATTATAGAAATATGCAATAGCTGCGGCTTTTCCAGTCCCAGCTACTTTAGTAAAACATTTAAGAAAATTGTCGGCTGCCCGCCGAGGGAATACCGTCGAACTCGCTGAGCTTTTTTGACGGAAACTCCTAATACATAAAAATTCCCCCTGCCAAGAGCAGCAGATAGATTACTGGATGAATAAATTCGAACCTAACAGGTTAATATCTATTGCATTTTATGCATTTTCGAGTATAATAAATAATAAAGGAGGTGTTGATAATGGCACAAGCGACTTTTAGCGTCCGCATGGATGAAACCCTGAAACGTCAATTCGATGCTCTTTGTGCAGATTTTGGAATGAATGCAACAACCGCATTCAATATCTTTGCACGGGCTGTTGTTCGAGAGAGAAGAATTCCATTTGAGATTCAGGCTTCTGAGGAAGTAACCAGGGCCTCTGGTATGCAGGCTTTTCTTAATCTGCGAGCTGAAGCAAAAAAGAACGGTGTTCAGGATTTGTCCTTAGATGAAATCAACGAGTAAATCCGACAGACACGGTACGGAGGTGAATAATGACTTTCTATGCAGTAATTGACACAAATGTCCTTGTTTCTGCATTGCTTTAAGGAGCTGCGCACCAATTACTCAGTGCGACAGCTCCGCTTAAATCAATTTTTGATAAAGTTCAAATTTATCCAATCCATACTCGCTGTATCCTAAATCTATGGTATCTATATATTGAAACCCATATTTCTTATAAAGAGAAATAGCAGGAATGTTTTTTTCATATACATCCAAACGGATCGCTTTTATATGCTGTTCCTCGCTGTGCCTGATAATAAATTCCATAAATTTTTTGCCAACGCCTTTTTTCAAATAGTCCGGATGTATTGCGAATGTATAAATTACAAGAACGTCTTTATAATCTAAATCGATTCCCCAATCTGCATTGGAATAAGCTTTTTCCGGGATATGACTTAAAATAACACTCCCCGCAATACGGTCTCCCTCTTTGATCACATACAAAGTTCCTTCTTCAATACCTGTAACAGCGTCTTCTTTTATTGGGTATACTCCTTTTTTCCAACCGGGATAATTAGTATGAGCCGCCAGATAATCATTTAACTCATCATATAAACATTCCAATTCCTCGATTTCATTCACTGTTCCTTTCACAATTTCCATTTTGATCTCCTCCTCGTTGTAGTATAATCTCCATTACACTTTCTTGTTTTCTGGCGCCCCTGTTTGATATCAGGGGCTGTCCGCCGAGGGAATACCG
>CAZJSI010000057.1:0-16895 GCA_964548675.1 uncultured Eubacterium sp.
ACAAACGGTTTTCAAGACCGCCTCGTTATGACCACTTCGATATCTCTCCAATTTTTGTGCGCCTCAAACCAGCGCAAAAATGATTATACATTTATTCCCATGTTATGTCAATAATAAATTTTATTTTTTTTAAACTTTTTTTGACATGGGATTTACATTTCAGAATCCCCTGTTTTTGAGCAGTTCTTCCGCAATCGGCAGATCATCCGGCGTGGTAATTTTTATATTCTCGTAGGAGCCTTCAAACAGTTTAACCGGCTTTTTCATTATATATTCCACCACCATGGCATCATCGGTTACCAATATCGGCATATCTTCTATATAAAGACGTTCATATGCCTCCCGAATGAGAGCATATGAAAACGCCTGCGGTGTCTGAATCAGCCAGACATACTCACGTTGAGGAGTCTCCGCGACAAAATTCTCCTCATCCACAATTTTGATCGTGTCTTTCACCGGCATCCCTGCTGCACACGCCTCATATTGTTCCACACATTGCCTTGCTCTTACCAAAATCCGATCATCCACAAATGGCCTTGCTCCATCATGGATATAGACATAGTCCGCTCCAGTCAGTTCACACAGACCGCGGTATACCGAATCATAACGCTCTTTTCCCCCCGCAACGATTTTGCTCACCTTATGGAATCCATATTTCTCCACAATTTCAGTTCTGCAGTATTCCTGCTGGCCGCTTCCTGTCACTAACACAACTTCATCTACAAAACTATCCTCAAATGCACGGAGAGCGTAATAAAGCACCGGCTTTCCATCTATTTTCAAAAATTGTTTCGGAACATCGCTCTTCATTCTGGTTCCTTTTCCCGCTGCTAAAACAATTGCCGCATGTCTTTTTTGTTCCATCTTTCAACGTTCTCCCAACTTGAGATTCGGGACAGCATTTAAGTCCCATCCGTGACGCGTTCCGGCTTTATATTCATAATAGGCCGCCGCTCCAATCATCGCCGCATTATCCGTACATAAAACCGGGGATGGATGGTAAAAAGCGATGCCGCGTTTTTCACATGCCGCACGCATTCCCTCCCTCAATACACTATTGGAAGCCACTCCCCCGGCAATGGCCAGTTTGTTTATATTAAATTCCTTCGCCGCATGTATCGTATGTGCGATCAATACATCTGTCACCGCTTTCTGAAAAGAAGCCGCAATATCCTCAGGTACAATTTCAATGCCCTTCATCTTACATCCGTTAATGTAATTTAAAACCGCAGATTTTACTCCGCTAAAGCTGAAATCATAGGGATTGTCATTCACTTTTGCATGAGGGAACAGAATAGCATCCGGATTTCCCTGTCTGGAAGCCTTCTCTATTTTTGGGCCTCCGGGATAACCGAGCCCGATTGCCCGTGCCACTTTGTCAAAAGCCTCCCCCGCCGCATCATCTCTTGTTCTTCCAAGAATTTCGTATTTTCCATAATCAGCCACCCTGACCAGATGTGTATGTCCTCCGGATACTACCAGACACAAAAACGGCGGCTCCAGATCCTTATTCTCGATATAATTGGCGCTGATATGCCCTTCAATATGATGTACTCCCACCAAAGGGATTTTTCTCGCATAGCTGATCGCCTTTGCCTCGGCAACTCCGACAAGAAGAGCCCCGACCAGCCCCGGTCCATAAGTTACGCCGATCGCATCAATGTCATCCAATGTGACCCCTGCCTCAGATAATGCCTCCTCAATGACCTGATTGATTTTTTCAATATGTTTTCTGGAAGCGATCTCCGGCACAACCCCGCCATACAGAGTGTGCAGGGCAATCTGGGATGAAATGATATTTGACAGTACTTCCCTTCCGTTTTTCACAACTGCGGCTGCCGTCTCATCGCAGGAACTTTCTATTGCAAGAATCAAAACATCCTTTTCACTCATATATCCATCCTCCAACTATTTCCTTTCCTCATCGATAAAATCCAGTTCCACAGATCGTCCGTCTTTTCCCAGAGAAGCAGCCGGAAAAATCCTGCGCACCTCATTCATATAACTCTCTGCCTTTACCAGAGAAGGGCTGAAATGTGTCAGCCACATTTCCGAAACCTGCGCCTGCCGTGCAAGCGACGCCGCCTCATAAAAAGTCATATGCTTATATTGGCGGGCCTTGGCTTCTTTTTCTTTTTCCGCATACATGCCCTCGCATATAAACAGATCGGCTCCCTTTGCACATTCCGCGATCAATGGCATTGGCCTGGTATCCGTACAATAGGTCACTTTTATTCCCCGCCGCGCCGGACCAAGCACCATATCCGGCGTGAACATTTTCCCATCCTCTGTGATGGTTTCTCCGTTCTGCAAACGGCTCCAGTATCTCTGCGGTATATTTTGCTCATTCGCACGCTGCACATCAAATTTTCCCTTGCGGGTGATCTCAATCGTGTAGCCATAGCAGATCACATTATGATTTACCCGAAATGCATGGATACGATATCCGTTGGCCTCGATCAGTTCTTCCTTCTCGCCCAACTCATGAAACTGTATCTCAAAAGGCAGTTCCGGGGCAATCGTCCGCAGGGCTGTCACCACTTTCTGAAGTCCCTTCGGCCCGATCATCAAAACGGGATCCGTCCGGTCTGCATTTCCCAGCGTCAGGAGCAGTCCCGGAAGACCACTGATGTGGTCTGCATGGTAATGGGTAAAACAGATAATATCGATCGGATGGAAACTCCATCCTTTCTCTTTGATCGCCACCTGTGTTCCCTCACCGCAGTCAATCAACAAATTACTTCCATTATATCGCGTCATCAACGACGTTAATTTCCGGTACGGGAGAGGCATCATGCCGCCCGTACCAAGCAAACATACATCTAACATTCAAATATTTCCGTCCTTTCAACCGTCTCCGGTTGGATTTTAAATTCTTTCATCCACTGTTCCATACAGAACTCGCAGATATCCGCATTTTGGCTGATACCATCCTGATTGGAAAAGTACCCCCATGTTTTTTCCAGATGGAAAAAGTCCTCCACTGCATGTCCATGTTCCATTTTTAATTCCCTGCCGCAGCAATTGCAAAATAATCTTCCGTCCTGCCTCATCTGTTTATCCTCCGTTTTTATTTTAATGATAATCGTTCCAAACGGACGATACAACGGGTAATAAATACCAATATTCCTGTTAATTATCCCCTGTTATATCAGCACACATGACCACCGCATCCTCACGGGGCCTCTGATAAAAATTTTTGCGCACTCCGCAATCAACAAAACCGGATTTTTCATACAATCTTCGCGCACCCAGGTTGCTCTGGCGTACTTCCAGAAAAATCTTGCGTATTCCCTGTTCCGCCGCCTGACAAAGCATCTCATTCACAACTGCAAAACCGATTCCTTTTCTCCGCACAGATTCTGATACAGCTACGTTTGTAATCTCTCCCTCATCTATGGAGGAATATAAACCGCAATAAGCCGTAACCGTCCCATCATCCATTTCCGCAACAAGAAAAATATTATCCGGTTGTTTCAAGGCGTCGGAAAAGCCTTTTTCACTCCATGGCATAGAAAAATTCTGTGCTTCCAGCTCTGACACCACCGGAATATCTGCCGGATTCATCCTGCGTATCTTAAACCGCCGTTTCGGATTTTTCTCCGAAGGATTTTCACTGTTTTCCCTGCGCATCCAATTTTTCCTTTCGCTCCCGCTCTGCCTGGGAAAGACGCAGGTAGTCCGGTTTATGTTCCGCAGCGGTTTCTACTTTCCCTTCTTTTGCATATTGCAGCGCCAGAAATGCCACTGCTCCGGCACGCTGTTTGTTCATATGCGCCGGTGCATATGAATGGTATGTCTGACAATGTTCTTCAATAAAACTGTGAAATACCGGAACTCCATCGCCCAGAAATACCACCGGGCGTCCAATCGCATTGATACTTTCCACAATTTCATCGATACCTGTCGCGCACTGTTCTTTCACAATTGTAAACTTCCCGTCTATAAATTCATAAATCCCGGTATAAACCTGGTTTCTTCTTGCATCCATCAACGGGCAGATCATATGCTGATGTCCCCACAGATTGCAGGCAAGCCCATCTACTGTAGGTATGTGGATCAATGGTTTGTTCAGCGCAAGTCCCAGGCCTTTTGCAGTGGCGGAACCAATGCGCAATCCGGTAAAGGAACCCGGTCCGGCGGATACCGCGATCGCATCTACTGTTTCCAGATCCAATTCTATCATTTTTGCCACTTCATCCAACATAGGAAGAAGCGTCTGGGAATGTGTCTTTTTATAATTGACCGTATACTCTCCCAGCAGGTTATCATCCTCCACGACAGCCACACTTGCCACCAGGCCGGAGCTGTCCAACGCCAGTATCTTCAAGAACGCTGCACCTCCTCTATCGTAATTTTCCGGTAATCAAATCCTTTTTCCAGATCCTTTTCAATCCGGATTTCCCAGTATTCTGCCGGAAGAATTTCTTCGATCAGATTTGCCCACTCGATCATAGTCACTCCATTTCCATAAAAATAGTCTTCGTAACCGATTTCCTCCATCTCCTCAATATCGCCGATCCGGTATACGTCAAAATGATAAAACGGAAGCCGCCCTTCCTCATAAACCTGAACGATCGTAAAAGTCGGACTGCTGATGGGCTCTGTAATGTCCAATCCTGCTGCAACGCCTTGAGTAAATACTGTTTTTCCCACGCCGAGATCACCCACCAGCGTAAATACGTTCCCCGGGGACGCCTCCCGGCCCGTTTTTACTCCCAGCTTATAAGTTTCTTCCGGTGAAAATGTTTCTATTATCATATATTTCACTCTCTTTCAAAGTATATAAATGCAAAACGCTAGTTTTTAATCTTCATTGTCAACGCAATCCTCTTTTTCTTAAGATCAACACTCAACACCTGTACATCCACCACATCTCCAACAGAAACAGCCTCCAGGGGATGTTTGATAAAACGGTCGCAGATCTGCGAAATATGCACCAATCCATCCTGATGAACGCCGATATCCACAAATGCTCCAAAATCAATCACATTGCGGACCGTTCCTTTTAATATCATTCCCGGTTTTAAGTCTTTCATCTCCATCACATCTGTGCGCAGAATTGGTTTTGGCATATCTTCACGGGGATCGCGGGCCGGTTTTTCCAATTCCTTTACAATATCCTGCAAAGTCAATTCACCGATTCCCAGCTCCTGTGCATATTTTTTATAATTTCCGATTTTCTTTGAGATTCCCTTCAACGTACCTTTTTCAAGATCCGCTCCGGAAAATCCCAGAGAAACCAGAAGCTGCGACGCCGCATCGTAGCTTTCCGGATGAACGCTGGTGGCATCCAATGGCTGATCCCCTCCGGTAATACGCATAAATCCTGCACACTGCTCGTAAGCTTTCGGCCCCAGTTTTGCCACCTTCAAAAGCTGCCTGCGGTTCGTAAACCTGCCGTTTTCCTCACGATAAGTAACGATATTTTTGGCAATCGTCTTTGAAATACCGGAAATATATTCCAGCAGAGAGGCCGATGCGGTATTGAGATCCACTCCGACCCTATTCACGCAATCCTCCACAACGCCTTCCAACGCTTCTCCCAGCTTCTTTTGATTCATATCATGCTGATACTGGCCGACGCCGATGGATTTCGGATCAATTTTCACCAGTTCCGCCAACGGATCCTGCAGCCGTCTCGCGATCGATGCCGCACTTCTCTGTCCCACATCGAAATGGGGAAATTCCTCTGTCGCCAGTTTGCTGGCAGAATAAACACTGGCTCCCGCCTCATTGACGATCACATATTTTACCGGAACCGGAATTTCCTTCAGCAATTCCACAATAACCTGCTCAGATTCTCTGGATGCAGTACCATTTCCGACAGAGATCAGGGTAATATGATATTTGGATATCAGTTTTTTCAGGACAGCTTTCGCCTCCTCCACCTTGTTCTGAGGCGCAGTCGGATATATCACAACCGTATCCAGCACTTTTCCGGTTGCATCTACAACCGCCAGCTTACATCCCGTACGGAATGCCGGATCCCAGCCAAGCACGACCTGCCCGCTGATCGGGGGCTGCATTAAAAGTTGTTCCAGATTCTTTCCAAATACACGAATAGCACCGTCTTCAGCCTTTTCCGTTAACGCACTTCGTATCTCACGCTCAATAGCCGGAGCGATCAGGCGCTTATAACTGTCCTCCGCCACATTTTCCAAAATCTCATTGGTATTCGGATTGTCTTTCCGGATGATCTTTTTTTTCAGATACCGAAGAATGTCATCTTCCGGCGCTTCAATCCGGACATTCAGAACTTTTTCCTTTTCTCCTCTGTTTAACGCCAGAATACGGTGTCCTGCCAGTTTTGACAACGGTTCCTCAAACTCATAATACATTTCATAGACAGATTCAGCCTTCTCATCCTTTGCTGAAGATAAGATTTTTCCTTTCTTCATCGTCTTTTCCCGGATGTAAGTGCGATAATCTGCTTCATCGGAAACGTTTTCGGCCAAAATATCCATCGCTCCCGCAATCGCTTCATTTGTATCTGCCACGCCCTTTTCCGCATCCACAAAAGCCTCTGCCTCCTGTTCAACAGGCTTTTTTGTCATCTGGAGGGAAATGATATTTGCCAGCGGCTCCAGCCCTTTCTCTTTGGCAATCGTCGCCCGTGTGCGGCGTTTTGGCCGGTATGGACGGTACAGATCATCCACCGCCACTTGAGTCTGTGCCGCCAGTATCTGGGTTTTTAGTTCCTCTGTCAGCTTACCCTGTTCCCCGATGGAGGAAAGTACCTGCTGTTTCTTTTCTTCCAGATTTCTCAGATAATTTAATCTATCATATAAATTTCGGAGCACTTCATCATTTAACGCTCCGGTCGCTTCTTTTCTGTATCGGGAAATAAAAGGGATCGTATTCCCCTCATCAATCAGCTGGACTGCCGCCTTTACCTGCGCCGGGCGGATCTGCAGTTCTTCCGCTATTGTCTTAATAATATCCATTTGATAAACCTCTTTCTCTTTTTCCTGTGCTATCCAGACAGTGTAACACATTTTCTGCATGTTGTCATTTTTAACTTAACATGTTATAGTAAACGAATGAGGTCGTTTACTATAAGATCATTTTTTAAGGAGACAATAATATGTACGAACAAAATGAAAATCCATGGCAGAACCGGCAGCAGCCACACCAAAGCCAGTCTTCCAAAGGAAATGTATCCAATTTGTTTGCAACGGCTGCACTTGTTTGTGCGATTCTCAGTATTGCCCTTTCCTGCTGCGGAGGCGGCATAATATTGGGCAGTTTTGCCATTCTATTTGGACTGCTTTCCCGGGGAGCAAGAAAAAAATCATTCGGAACCGCAAAAGCCTCTATCATGCTGGGTTCCGCCGGAATACTCATCAGCGCAGTCCTCATCGCAACAAGCTGGGCAGCCATGATCAAGCAGTATGGCGGCTGGGAAGAATTCGCGGACGCCTATACAAAAACCTACAACTATATCCTGGAAAACGGCTTCGATCTGAATTCACTTCCGGATGAAAGTTTTCCAACAGATTTTTATGGCGACAGCGACTTTCTGTAAAAACAGTGCCATCACTATAAGAAGGGCGGAACGCCCGTTTTTATATAAAACACATTTTTCACAGCACAGTGAATTGCCATTACAACGAGAGAACCATATATCCATCCATGACTGTATTTCATACCGATCGGGATCCGGTGGCAGCTCAATTTATCTATCGTATGGCTGATCATAAACCATGCATAGACGACAGCACAGTACATCACCATAGGGAAATCCACAGCAGATACGAAAAACCTGCCATTGAGCAATGCGATGACAGAACGTGTTCCGCCACAGCCCGGGCAATAGTATCCGGTTGCAGTATAAAATATACAGGGATTCATAATTTCCCGAATATCAAATTCCGGGAAAAAAATTTTCTTCAATATAACTGCTGAAGCAGTCATTATAAATACCGCCCATCCCCAACGGTATAATTGTGATTCCAAAGTACGGCGCATAATGGATTCCTTTCTTTTGTTCTCTCATTATTTTAACAGATTGGAGCGTTATATCAATATGAAAAAAACATGTTCACAATTAAAAGATGCCGCCCGGTATGTGATGTTGGGCCACTATGGTATTATGGCAGCTGCTCTGCTGGTCATTTATCTGTCCGGCACCATATTGAAAATTCCTTTTTCTCAGAGACAGGCCATGGGCATCCTTTACAATATTCCATCCAGGATCATCGTCGGGCAGGCAGGGCTGCTGCTTGTTTCGCTTGTAATCTACATTACCCGGGCCGGATTTATGTATATTCAGCTTCAGGCTGCCCGCCAACGCCCGGTACGTTTTTCCGACTTACTGTATGGATTTAAAAACCGCCCTGACCGATATATCGGATACTGGATCTTATTACAGATCATCCCGTGCCTCTGCGTATTGCCGGGGATCATCTGTATGAAGCTGTCCGGGGTTCCTGTTTTTCGGGCGCTGTGCGATATAGGCGCGCTTACTTCATACTCTTTCAAAAGAACTCCGTTAGAGCTGGCAGGATGCATTCTGTTCATATTCGGGCTCCTCATATATTGGATCATCAGTCTCTTTCTTTACCAGACGGTTTATCTGATGCTGGACCACCCTGAAATGAAGGTGATAGACGCTATGCGCACAAGCATTCATTATATGACCGGAAATGCATGGCGCCTGTTTAAATTACAGATTTCCTTTATCGGATGGCTTCTATTAGGTTTTTTCACCCTCTTCATCGGTTATCTGTGGATTTTGCCATATATTTATCAGAGTTTTACCCAGTTTTATCTGGATGTAGTTCCTTCCTCCCAACAGGAATCGGAATATCAGAATAATTAATCTTTTCCATTTCGCACAGAAGGGGAAGATGCATCCCGCATCTTCCCCCTGTTTTTATAAGTCATTACCTGAATCAGTCGTCAATAAATCTGTCATGTGCCGCACGCATTGCTTTATCCACATCACGCTCATCAACCAGGACAGTGATACGAATTTCGGACGTGCCGATCATGCGGATATTTACCCCCACATTATAGAGCGCCTCAAACATTCCCGCTGCAACGCCCGGATGTGACTGCATACCTGCACCGACAATAGAAAGTTTTGCCACCGTATCGTCCGCCTCGATTCTCTGGGCCTTGATACGGTTCTGGTTTTCATGTAAAATCTTAACCGTCTCATCCATCTGGTCGCGGGATACGGTAAAGGAAATATCTTTTGTACCGTCACGTCCGATGGACTGTAAAATGATATCCACATTAATATTTTTCTTCGCCAGCAGATCAAAGATCTTAAAAGCCATTCCCGGCTCATCCTTAATTCCGATCACTGCGATTCTCGCTGCATTTTTATCTACTGCTACGCCGCTTACAAGCATGCCTTCCATTTCTGTTTCCTCCTTAACAATTGTTCCCTCTGCTCTGTTTAAACTGGAACGTACTACTAACTGCACACCATATTTCTTTGCCAACTCCACAGAACGGTTGTGAAGCACTTTTGCACCCAGAGTTGCAAGTTCAAGCATCTCATCATAGGTAATTTCTTTCATTTTCCGGGCATTCGGAACAACACGCGGATCTGCGGTATAAACGCCTTCCACGTCCGTGTATATCTCACAGGCATCTGCATGTAATGCCGCCGCCAGTGCAACTGCCGTTGTATCAGAACCGCCGCGCCCCAGCGTTGTGAGATCATCGTATTTGTTGACCCCCTGGAAACCGGTGATGATAACAATTTTTCTCTGCTCCAGTTCATTGCGAATGCGGTCCGTATCAATTCTTTTGAATTTTGCATTGCTGTACACGGAGGTGGTGTGCATGATCACCTGAAACGCGTTCAGGGAAACTGCCGAAACCCCAAGAGCCTGCATTGCCATCGACATCAGGGCAACTGAAGTCTGCTCGCCGGTAGCAAGAAGCATATCCATCTCACGTTTCGGTGCTTTCGGATTAATATCATGTGCCATCTCGATCAAATGATCTGTTGTCTTCCCCATTGCAGAAAGCACTACTACAACGTCATTTCCAGCTTCATAGTCTTCAATACATCTTTTTGCAACATTGAAAATTCTCTCTTTATCAGCCACAGAACTGCCGCCGAATTTCTTTACTATTAGCATGTCTTCCTCCCAAATAAGTAATCTATGATTTCGTGGCCGCATGCCACGTAATTACCGCTTTTCCCGGCTTCAGCTTCATTGTATCTCCAGTCATGCTTCTGCAGATCCGTACTGTCATACAGCAGATACGGGACACTGTCCGAAGAATGGGTGCGGATACAGATAGGTGTCGGATGATCCGGCAAAACCAACATTCGGAAGTCCTCTCCCGCGGCTTCAAGGCCTTCTTTTACCGGTTTGACAATCCTCGCATCAAGATATTCAATCGATTTTACCTTGCGCTCCACACTGCCCTGATGCCCCATTTCATCCGGAGCTTCCACATGAATGTAGACAAAGTCATAATCTTCCTTTGTCAAAATGTCGACCGCCGCCTGGGCTTTTCCCTCATAATTTGTGTTAAGACCTCCGTTTGCGCCTTCCACTTCGATTACTTTCATGGAAGAGCCGACTGCAATTCCTTTCAACAGATCGACTGCCGATATCATCGCACCTTTTTTATGGTTCTTTTCTTCAAAGGAAGACAATGCCGGACGCGTGCCTGCTCCCCAGAACCAACAGGAGTTTGCAGGATTTAGTCCTTTCCTCTTCCGTTCCACATTGATCGGATGGTTTACGAGAATATCATAACTTTTCTTCATCATCCCGCGCAGCATCTCATCTTCCGGCAAATATTGTCCGATGGTCTGCCCCAATACATCATGAGGCTGTGTCAGTTCCACCACCTGCCCTTTGTCCCATATGAGCAGATGACGGTAGCTGGTACCCACATAAAACTTGTAGATATCTGTCTCCAGTTCTTTTTTAACCGCATCCAGCAAAACTGCCGCATCCTCCGTACTGATCTCTCCGGAACTGTGGTCTATAATTGTTCTGTCCTCATAACGCTCCTCTTCCTCGGAAAGAGTTACGATATTACAGCGAAGCGCAATATCCGTATCTTTCATATCCACACCGATACTCAACGCTTCCAACGGTGAACGTCCGGAATAGTATTTTCGCGGGTTATATCCTAAAACCGACAAGTTTGCCGTGTCACTGCCCGGTTTCATTCCATCCGGAATCGTGTGGACCATGCCAATCTCGGAAACGGCAGCCATTTCATCCATGGTCGGCGTCTGGGCAAATGCCAGGGGCGTCTTATCCCCAAGCTCTGCAATCGGCCGGTCTGCCATGCCGTCTCCTAAAACTACAACATATTTCATATCAATCTCCTCTATGTTCATGAGCTGCCAATCCCGATCAGATACCGCCCATTATTTTACACGAATTGTCTGAAGAATTCCGTCTAACTTTTCTGCTGATGTATTATATGCAAAACCATCCATTTCTGCCGTTACAAATGCATTTTCTCCCGTCACACCTTCCGCTTCCACATACTCTACTTCACCAAAAAGCGCTTCAATGTCAGCTTTGTCCGCCGTTGTGCGCACAAAGTATCTGTTTTTAAGTTGTCTGTAATCGGCCAGTTCCAGCTTCTCCGCTCTCCATTCCACCGGAACGTTTTCATCCAGATGTCTCACAATATCTACCACGTCTGCCACTACGGCACTTGCCGTCGGAAGCTTGCCGGCGCCGCTGCCGTAAAACATAGCATCTCCAAGTACATTTCCATGTACAAAAACTGCATTGAACACGCCGTTGACATTGTACAGCGGATGTTCTGTATCCAACATAAACGGGGCAACCAATGCGCAGTAGCTGTCATCCACTTTGTAACTGGAAGCGAGAAGTTTAATGCTTCTGCCCAACGCTTTCGCATACTTGATATCAGTCGCAGAAATCTTTGTGATCCCCTCTGTGTGAATATCTTCAAATTCTACCTGCCGGCCGCAAACCAGGGATGTTAAAATTGCGATTTTCCTGCAGGCATCATGTCCCTCGATATCAGCGGTCGGGTCAGCTTCCGCATATCCTTTCTGCTGCGCATCTTTCAACACATCTTCAAACTCGGAACCTTCCTCTGACATTTTTGTCATCATATAATTTGTAGTACCATTCAAAATACCGCTGATTTCTTCGATAACATCTGCTGTCAGGCAATGATTCAGCGGACGGATGATCGGAATTCCTCCGCCTACGCTCGCCTCAAACATACAGTTTAAACCTTTTTCCTTTGCCAGCGCGATCAGCTCTGCACCATGTTTTGCAATCAGCGCTTTATTTGATGTTGCAAAATGTTTTCCGGAAAGCAGCGCCTCTCTTGCAAAGGTATAGGCAGGCTCAACGCCGCCCATCGCCTCTACCACAATGGATATTTCCGGATCATTTTTTATTACTTCATAGTCGTGCACAATTTTTTCCTGTATCGGATCTCCCGGAAAATCCCGCAGATCCAATACATATTTTACGGAAATCTCATCACCTGAACGCTTTGTGATGCTTTCTCTGTTTGTCTCTAACACTTCCACTACGCCGGAACCGATCGTCCCGTATCCTAATATTGCAATTTTAATCATCATTCGTTTACTCCCTGGCTAATATTTTTAAATAATGAATACCCTGCTGCTGTTCAATTGTCTCAACCATCTGAGAAAGGTCTCCGGTATCATTCAGCACATCCACGCTCAATGTCAAAGATGCAATGCCATTCACCGGAATACTCTGGTGGATTGTCAATATGTTCGCGTGATAATCCGCCACGATCCGCAGTACGATTGATAAAAGTCCCGGTTCATCGTCAAGTTGAATCACCATCGTAATCGTTTTTCCCTTCGCATTGTCATGAAACGGGAAAATATCGTCTTTATACTTATAAAAAGAACTCCGGCTTATACCCACGCTTTCAGTAGCATCCTGCACAGAAGCCGCTTTACCGGAATCAATAAGACGCTTCGCCTCCACGACTTTGAGAAGAACTTCCGGAACAGCTTTTTTCTTTAGGACAAAATATTTCGTTTTTTCCGCCATCTCAACCTCCTGTGTTTTTCTCAGAGATACATCTGTTTTTGCAGCAAGGATATCTTAACACAATCATTTATGAGTTGCAACCCTTAATTATAATAAACTAGATATAGCGGCAAGTATCTATACTTTTAAACCATATCTTGTATATTCAATGCTTAGTGCGACAGCCCCTACTTTTAAAACTTTCGGCCTCCGCCGCCAAAAGAACGGCCTCCGGCTCCTGTATGGATCGTGCTGGTCCCGCCTCCACCTTTTGATGAGGGCGGCGGATCCTTAGGAATTTTCCGCCGGGTCACAAACTGATTTACCAGATGATCTTCCTTTTTTGTCAGGTCCACTATCGCATTTTCCCTGACATTATAACGGTACCTGCCAAATTTCAGACGATATTTTCCCATAATAACAAGGCTGAATATGACGCAGGCTACAACGCCTGCAATTACTGCCATAATAATTTCGCCAAAACTGATAAAATGTTCCGGTTTTTCTGTATAGTAAGCATAGGTTCCATCATCCTCGTTGTATACGGTCAGTCCGTCAACAATACCTTCTTCATAGAAAGATTCCGTGGCTTTGATCATCGCATTCATTGCCTGCGCATAATCGCCTTCTTTCGCATAAGGAAAGGCATCATCCAGGGCTTCATTCAAACGCACATCGACCATGTACAGAAATGCTTCCCCGGCAGTAGCTATGTAAAGTTCACGCCCGTTCATATCAAGCAGATAAACGATTCCGTCATCCTTTGATGTCAGCTCATTAAATTTCTCTTCGGCATAATTCTGAGCTGAGAAAACCGCCGGATCGTCTACAGTAATTACCATCGCATCCCAGTCTGTCAGATCTTCCAATTCATCTACCGCATCTGTCAAAAGCATGATCTCTTCTTCCGAAAAAATCGATGCATTGTCATATACCTGACGGGATTCCGCTCCCGCTTCCGTGGGAATCATCCACAACAATGTGACGAACAGCAATGGCAAAATAAGTAATCTGCTGATTTTTCGTCTTATGATGTTCTTACTCTTCACAGGAAATACCCTCCTATCAGAAATACAAGAAACACGATCAATCCGATGACTGCTCCATACATGAATACTTTTTTGTAATCTACCGGAAGTTCCCCGAATGTCCTGCCATTCTGGCCGTTCATCGAATAATAGTATATTTTTCCATTTGCACCTTTGTAGGTCACGGTCCATACAGGAAGAAGCACATAGGACCAGTGGTTTTCTTTCGGGCGTACAGCACTGTTCACCGTATGTACCCCTGTATATCCCTGAATGGTATCTTCCAGTAACTCTTCCGTGTAACGACGGACCTCCGCCTCCACCTGAGGTTCCAGATCAACGCGCTCAATATCACGTTTTTCTGCAAGGAACCCGGAAAGATACCCCATGTGAAATTCTTCCGCTTTTGAAAAATCATAGGGAAGCACGCCTTCCGCCAACATCAGATTTGCTTTCTGCAGAGCATTCTTTGTCAAATCATTAATAGATACGATACCTTCCCGTTCCAAACGGTATACGCGAGTTTCCGTATATTCCACATCACCAGACATCCAAACCCGGATCTTGCTTCCTTCCGCCTCCACTTTCCCGTCTATTTCTCCGTCGTATACCCAATACGGAAAGTAAACGCCGCTCAGATTTTCAATCTGTTTCCGGTTAAAGAAAGCGTTAGGGACAAATTTCTTTTTATGTACAAAATCAAGAAAATGTTCTTCTGCCTGTCTGCGGTCTATCGCAAAGGGAACGACCAAATCCGGTTTAAAATCCCCTGTCACCTGCCCGGATAACACGATAGGATTATGACAGAAATAGCAAAACGTCGCCGCCGTTGTCTCATCCGTCACAATCTCAGCTCCGCAGCTCGGACAGGTATAAATCACCGCCCTGGCGCCTTCCTCTCCATCCTTTTCCTCATCGCAGCCAGAAAAATCTCTCTCCTTTTCCGGTGCGTCAGAAAAGGATTCTTTCTCTTTTTCCGGTATGTCAGAAAAGGATTTTTTCTCTTTTTCCGGTACACCAGAAAAGGATTTTTTGTTCTTTTCCGACACGTCGGAAAAGAATTCACTCTCTGCTTCGATATCTGTGATCAGAAAGTCCGATCCACAATATTCACATTTATATTTTTGCGTCTTGGGATTAAATATCAATTCGCCCTCGCAATTCGGGCATTTTAAACTGACAACTGACATATTATTTTCCTCTTATGGTCTTTGTCTGCCGCACTCCGGACAAAATTTTCCTGTGTTGACGGAACCGCAGCTGCAAGTCCACTCTGAAGCCGGCGCTGGTTTGCCGCATTCAGGGCAGAATTTTCCTGTATTCACAGAACCGCAGGTGCAGGTCCAGGATGCCGCTGAATTCAACGGTGCAGCCGCGCCCGGCTGCTGACCGGCATGGCCTGCTGCCTGCTGCTGGCCTCCGTTTCCGGCCGCTGACTGTTGCTGGCCTCCGGCTGCTGTCTGTTGGCTTCCATAACCCATCGATTGCTGCCGCATCATTTCCATCTGCTGCATGTTTGCCGCAGAAGCTGCTCCCATAACGCCTCCGCCGGCCTGCATTCCAACGCCCATGCCCATAAATCCGGCCATGGAGCCGTTTGCATTGGAGCCCGCTGCTTCCATGCCCCGGGCAACCGCTCCCTGCACATATCCCTCCCTGATCATCGGATCCGAAAGCATTGCGCCCTCGTTTCTCATATTGATCAGTTTTGTGGATGTTTCATCATAAGAGATGCTCGCGATCCCCACAGAAACAATTTCCATACCACGGTTCTGGCGCCACTCCTCATCCAGCGTATCGGACATATATTTACCCAATTCCCGTCCTTTTGAGGTCACATAGGAAATACGGATGCCGTCCGCCGACATCTGATTGATGGACGACTGCAAAGCCTCAAGGAATTCAAAGAGGAACTGTTCGTTTACATCCGACACTTCCACCTGTCCCATGTTGCGCGGGATCACCTCCGCATAAAACTTCAGCGGATCTGTGATCCGGATTGAGTAAGTTCCATGTGCCCGCAGAAAAAGCTCCGCATTATAGAAATTATCAAAATAATTGATTGGATTCCGTGTCCCGAATTTGACGCCCCTGATCTCCTGCAGATTCAGGTAGTATACTTTCTGCACAGTCGGGGTCTGCCCTCCGAATTTAATTCTCTCAAAGGCTTCTCCCAACGCATCGGAAAAATCGCCGTTAAACAGGGAAGGCGCTGCCTGATTGTCCACAACATAGTATCCCGGCTCCGCCGTATAATCGATGACTTTTCCGCCGTCCGTCAATATCATGAACTGATTGTCATATACATGAATTACAGAACCATCTGTAATGACATCCTTTGTTCCTTTCCGGTTCTGGGATTTGCGGTTCATCTTCACACCTTCTGTGAGAAGCGTCTGCGCTCCCATATTATCCGGTTCGATCACTTCCAGCCACTGGTCTGCCAGACCGGAACTGACACTTTTCACTGCTGCTCTGATAATTCCCATAATAAAGCCTCCTTTTTAAGCTTCCTTGCTGTCACGGGACAGGGTTATCCATTTCAAATATGCATTGATAAACAGATCTATATTGCCATCCATCACACTGTCCACATTTCCTGTTTCCGCGTTGGTGCGATGGTCTTTTACCATAGTGTAGGGCTGCATAACATAAGAACGGATCTGGTTTCCCCAGCCGATTTCGGTGACATCTCCGCGGATATCTGCCGCTTTCTCCGCATTTTCCTGCTGTTTCAGCAAATACAATTTTGCTTTCAGCATCTGCATCGCCTTATCCTTGTTCATATGCTGTGAGCGCTCATTCTGACACTGTACCACGATACCGGTAGGGAGATGCGTGATACGGATTGCCGACGACGTTTTGTTGATATGCT
>CAZJSI010000058.1:0-16611 GCA_964548675.1 uncultured Eubacterium sp.
TTTTCAAAGTTCTTTAAAATTTAGCTTGACTTTTTATTTGCAGGCTATGACATAAGAAAAGCCGGAGTATTCCATCCGGCGTAATCTGCTGCAAATAGAGTGCCGTGCCGCCAAACGCGCCATACAGCCTCAGTTTGTCCTCTGTATCAAATTCATCCAGAAACTTCCGAATAAACAGAAACCAAAGTTATTTACTTTCGAGTTAATTATACTGTGTGATTTTTCCCTTTGAAATCAAAAAAGCGCTCCGCGAAGGATGCGCAGGGATTCGGGTCAGCTAAGCTGACCCGAATCCCGCGCCAAGACTCGCGAGCGAGTCTTGAACTTTAATCTATAATATATCTTTGATCTGGAAAGCCAGTATCAGACGAAACCGGCTTTCCAGCGTGCTGAAATCATTTCCGATGATCTTCTTTATCTTGTTTAACTGATAGTTGATCGTGTTGCGGTGTACAAATGCGGCTTCCGCCAGCGCCTGCACGCTGCCGTCCAATTCCAGATACCGGCGGAGCAGATACATATATCCGGTGTCATTCTCTCTGTCATACCGTTCCAGAATACCAAGGGTTTCGTCATAATATTCCTGAAGAACAGAATTTTCCCCCACGGAAAGCAGTATCTTCTTAACGCCAAACTCATCATAGTACAGTGGACCGGTGCCGTTCTTTCTCGCCAGGCGCAGCAGGGTGCACACTTTCTGATAATTGCATGCCAGATGGCTGATATCCGGCTCGTTTTTCCCCACCGCGATCTTCAACTGCACGTTCTTAGAATTCTCCTGCTCCTCCATCTGATGCACCATCTCATGAATTTCCTCATCCGAAAAATCATTCAGCACAAAGAAAATGGATTCCACTGAGACAAAATAACCGATGGTTCCCGCCATTCGCTCCACACGGCGGAGCAGATGGGATTTGAACATTTTCTGGCGATACATATTTCTGTCCAGGAAATCGATATCCACGCCGACAATGCAAAAGGTTCCGTTTACATTAAAATTGTTCCGGGCAAGTGCGGGCGCATAATCCCCGGCATGCCTGGAATCGAAAATAATATTTTTCAGCGTATCCGCCAGATTTTCCTCCTCTTTCTCGTTCTGAAAGATCTGGTTTGAAAAATCCCGGGTAATATCTACCAGTCTTGTTTTCCAGGGGACTTCAAGCAGAGGAAAATCCACCTGATTGCAGTAATCGATCACCGACTGGGGTACACCGGTAATATATGGCCCGATATTTACGACCAGTCCGCTCGCCTCACGCTTGTACAGGCTCTCCACAAACTCCAGCAGCCATTCATTCCCCTGCTGCGCGATCCCCGTGGTAAAAATCAGCTCACCGCCATGGATAAACCCGCCGGTTTCCACGTCTTCAAGGGTGTGAATCCACTGGACAATGTTTCCGGTTCCGTTTTCCCCTGCGATGATCCTCATGCCGTAGAGATAGCTCGCATTTTCGCATAATTGCCTCAGTATAATTGCCATTTTAATCACCAAATTTCATATTTACATAGTCAACGATCAGTTTCACACAGCGATCGACGCCGACTTTGTAACTGTTCAACACCAGATCATAATTTAACGGATCCTGCCATTTCCCTCCGTAGGTGTAATAGTTATAGTATTCCGAGCGATATTTATTTGTCCTTTTATACATCTGAAGAGCCCGCTGTTCCGATACATTGGTCCGCTCCATGATCGTATGGATACACGCCATCTGCGGAGCCTCGATAAACACGCTGACCACATTTCCGTATGGCCGGAGTACAAAATCCGCACATTTTCCGATAACGATAAAGGATTCACTGCGCGCCATTGTCTGAAGAATATCCGCCTGGATGTTAAACAGATTATTATCCGATGTAAATTCTTTCTCATGAGCTTCCAGAACAGTGGAAAAGGGCATTGCCTTTAATTTTTTAGTTAAAAAACCTCCGTTCAGGCGCTCATCCATTCCCACAAACAGATGCTCATCGATGCCGCTTTTCTCTGACGCCATGGCCAGTATCTGACGTTCATAGCACGGAATCCCAAGTTCCTTTGAGAGAGCCATGCCGATCGTCTTTCCGCCGGCGCCGAAATTTCTGGCTATGGTAATCACATAATTTGTCCGCATATGATCTCCTTCCTATTCGGCATCACACTTCAAAACCGCATTCAGTAAAACAGATGCGCCCATGGTACACTGCTTTGTGGATGTGAATTCCGGCTCACAATGGGAATGGCCGTCTTTGGAGGGTACAAAGATCATCGTTGTCGGCATCATATACGCTGCAAACTGGGCATCATGGCCCGCTCCGGAATTGATCCTCTGATTCGAATATCCGAGTTCATCCGCCGCTTCCTGCACATAACCTACCAGCTTTTTGTCATAATAGACGGTATCCCTTGTCCATGCAACCTCATAATCCACTTTGCATTTTGCCACCTCTTTCGGCATATTTTCAATAATACTTACTACCCGAGCAATCACTTTCGGATCCTCATGTCTCGCATCAATGGAGAAATCCACATAATCCGGGATAACCGTATGTACATTCGGGTGGCACACGATCTCACCGGTAGTATAGACAAGCTCCGGATCAAGTTTATCCAGTTCTTCATGCAGATATTCCAACACCTTTGCCGCCGCAAACAGAGCGTCCCGGCGATATTTCATCGGCGTGGTCCCTGCATGATCCGCCTGCCCGTAAGTGCGGATACGATAATTGATCATGCCGAGTACACAGGTCACAACACCGATATCATTTCCCGCTGCTTCAAGAATCGGCCCCTGTTCGATATGAAGTTCAAACATCGCCTTATAATCCTCCGGATTCAGGCGGTTTGCAGCGCTTCCCTTGTATCCGGAGGCATTCAAAGCCATCTCAAAGGTTTTTGACGGGTCGAGAACAGATTTGGACGCCATCATATTTTCAAATTTGAAATTTTTAGCAATATCCGCCGGGAGATAATCATTACAGATAATGCCGGACGCCATCATTGCGGGCGGATACAGAGAGCCCTCCTCGTTCGTCCAGATCATCGCGGTAATATTGTGTCTGTGGGGAATTTTCTGGTCTGCGATCGTCTCCAAAACCTCCATCGCCCCCATAACACCCAGGATTCCGTCATAATTTCCTCCGTTTTTTACAGAATCACAGTGGGACGCCATAACAATATTCGGCAGCTCTGGCTCGGAACCTCTTAACGTTGCATAGACACATGCCACATCATCCGTCTTTATCTCCGCACCGATCGCCTCCATGCGCTTCACAAATTCTGCTCTCGCCTGCAGCGCCTCCGGAGACAGCGAATAACGTGTGATCCCTCCGTGTCCGGCGTCCCCGAATCTGCTCATTGTGGTTATTTTATCCTGCATTCTCTCTTCACTGCACTCATACATCTCTTTTTCCTCCATTCATCTATATGCCGGATATCTTTCCCGGCCACTGACTTTTTTCTTCCCGGAACCTTGTTTTACACTGTACCATATTTTTCCGCCGGCCCTTTCTTGTCCCCTCCGATCAACGATTTCAAAACACGTTTTCCGGAAGAGACCGCCCCCGCCGGGCATACAGTCAGGCATAAATGGCATCCCACGCATTTTTTTGCATTTAAAACCGGGTGTCCGCTCCGCATTTCCAACGCCTGATGCCCTCCGTCATAGCAGGACAGATAACACCGTCCGCAGCCCACACATAAATCCCTCCTGAATTTAGGAAAACATATACTGCTGCGGTCCAGAGTTTCTGTCGGAACAATATTTCCCAACGCCCTGCCTCTTAATGCCTCCACACCGGATAAATGATTTTCTGCCAGATAACGGGACAATCCGCCGATGAGATCGTCAATGATGCGGTAGCCGTACTGCATGACCGCCGTAGTCACCTGGACAGTGGAACAGCCCATTGCAATAAACTCCGCGGCATCCCGCCATGTTTCAATACCTCCCATACCGCTGATCTCCGGCTCGTGCATGAGGGGAGAAACCGCCATATCATAAATAAAACGCAGTGCGATCGGTTTGACCGCTTTTCCGGAATATCCGCCTACGGCAGACTTTCCTTTCACCTGAGGCGCCGATGCAAATGTATTCAGATCCACATTCATAATGCTTTTGACCGTATTGATGGCGGCAAGCCCATCGGCTCCGGCTGCCAGCGCTGCGGCTGCCGGAATTTCCATGTTCGTAATATTGGGCGTCATCTTTGCCAGTACGGGCAGGGATGTCCCCCGCTTTACCGCTTTCACATAAGCCGCTACCAAGTCCGGATTCGTCCCGATATCACTGCCAAGTCCGTCACCGGACATATGCGGACAGGAAAAATTGCACTCGATTACGTCCGCTCCGGCGTCCTCCATCAGGACTGCCAGTTTTGTCCATTCTGCTTCATCCCGCCCCATAATAGAAGCGATAATGACCTTTGACGGATAATTTTCTTTGAGTTTTTTCAAATATCCGAGATTTTCCGCCAGTGTATGATCCGAAACCTGCTCTATGTTTTTAAATCCCACATAGGGAAGCCCTTCCTTGCGCATATCCGAAAACCTTGGTGATACTTCCTCCGGCTGAAACAGGGCGATCGTCTTAAAAGCAACTCCCGCCCAACCCAGATCAAAGGCTTTTGCCACCATATCATAATCGCTGCCAACTACCGAAGAGGAAAGCAGAAACGGATTTTCACATTTCACGCCGCACACTGCGGTGCTCAAATCCACTTTTCCGAAAGACGTCATCTCCATACGCCGTATCTGTTCCAGTAATTCGGGAATCTCCACTGCACTGTCCAGTTTTCTCCTGCGGCAGGCCGTCATACATTCCGGCACCGCACAGTCCATACAGGAAACATTTCCGAGCTTTTGTTTTGCCCCTGCTATATTTTCAAAGCGATAAGACCTTATGATATCTCCTACGGGAAGTTTTTCAATGCACGCCGCGGAACAGGGCGTATCATAGCATAACAGGCATCGGCTTGTCTGTGTAGCTAAAAACAGCTGTCGGTTAAACATTTATCTCACTCCTCACTTTCCGGGAACTATCCTGCTGGTAGTCCGACATAGGCATCATGTCGCATTTGTCTCACTCCCTACCTTCCGGGAACCCGTTTTATATAGTTTCCCATTCCCGGTTTCCCGGTAAATTCCCCGTTATCATACACAAGGTTTCCTCTCAGATAAGTCTGCACCGGATAGCCGTGCAGCTTCTTCCCCTCCCAGATTGTGTGATCATAGTCAGAGTGCATATTTTCAACGGAGATTGTAAAATCTTTCTCCCTGTCATAAATGACAATATCGGCATCCTTTCCTATGCTCAGAGAACCTTTCTGTGCGCATCCGAAAATCCTTGCCGGATTTGTGGCGCACAGCTCCACTGCTCTCTCAAAAGAAATCCTGCCCGAATTTGCCGCATCCAGCATATAGGGATACATATTTTCCACTCCGGCACAGCCGTTCGGAATCTTTGTAAAGTCATCTTTTCCCCAGTCTTTTTCATAGGACTGGAACGGACAGTGATCTGTGGCGATCGTGTCGATAAATCCGGCTTTCACTGCCTCCCAGAGCGCATCCCGGCTCTCCGGGCCTTTCATCGGCGGGGAGCAGACAAAATTTCTGCCGTCTCCGCGTTTGTATACGTCACAGGTAAATTCCAGATACTGGGGACAGGTCTCCACATATACCTTTGCCCCGTCTCTCTTTGCCTCGATGCAGGCTTCCAATCCCTCCTTATCCGCCATGTGCACAATGTAAAGCGGCGCTTCAAGATGCTTCGCCCAGTGTACCGCACGTTCATCCGCCTCCGCTTCCACAAATTCCGGACGACTTAAGTAATGGTACCATGCTCCGGTCTTTCCCTCCTTTAAGAAGTTTTCTATATTCAGATCAATCAGATCGGGATTTTCCGCATGTACGTTAATCATCGCCCCAAGTTCTTTTGTGCGGAGCATCAGACGTGCCAACGTCGCATCGTCCACCATCATCCGCTCTTTTTTGTATACGAGAAAGCACTTGAAGCTCGTGATGCCCTCCTCTACCGCTTTTTCCATCTCTTCCAGAATGTCGCCGTTATTCAGATCCGTAATGCAGCAATGCATAGCATAATCGACACATGCCTCTTTTTCCAAAACCGCTTTCTTGGAATCTACCAGCCCGCAGATCGTCTCCCCGGAATGCTGCACCGGATAATCAAATATTGTGGTGACGCCGCCGCATGCCGCGGCTCTAGTTCCGGACAGATAACTGTCCGCCGATACGGTTCCGCCAAAGGGCATCGCCATATGTGTGTGGACGTCCAGTGCGCCCGGAAGCACTAATTTTCCGGAAGCATCCACCGTTTTTTCTGCTTTCACATCCAGATCTTTTCCTATGGCCGCTATTTTCCCGTCTTTTACTGCCAGGTCTGCGGCAAAACTCTCGGATGCAGTCACGATCGTTCCGTTCTTTATGAGTAAATCCATACCGCTCCTCCCTCTTTTATCTTCAAACCCGCTTAAATCATTCCTATTTTGTATAATTATCTAATTTGTAAACTAACACCAGGCCTGATTTCTGGAATACCTGAGATACCTCAACCAGTTCCATGCCGCCTGCGTCTGCAGAGATCAGATTTGTGAACCATGTAACGCCGAAATCAACGGTCCCGTTGTTTACGGCTGTGGTCTCACTGATGTCGCCGCCGCCGGATACGATGTTCACGGTTAAGCCTGCTTCATCATAATAGCCTTTATCCAACGCCACATAGTAACCCATAAACTGAGCATCCGGGAGCCACTTCAACTGAATGGAGATTTCCGATTTTTCCGGTGTGCCGAGATCGCTGCCGTCTGCGGATGCGTTTGCCGCTTCCCAGAAAGATGTATCGCGGACATCATCCAATGTAGTTGCCGCGAGTTTTTCTGCTGCTGCGGAGTCATCCAGTTTTACATACTGTTTTGCCAGATCCAGTGTCTGCTGCATTGCATCCTCTTTCATCTCGCCGAGCTGCTCCACCGTATTCCCGTCGGTATCCACTGTCACCAGTTTTGCCACCTCATCCGCCATATAAGCCTGATGCTCTGCGGACACGGAGGAACCGTATTTGTAACAGATATCTGCCGCTTCTTCCGGATTTGCACATGCATATTCCCAACCCTTTAAAGATGCGTACAGGAACGCTTTTACCGTATTCGGATTTTCTTCGGCAAACTGTTTTGTGCAGAAAATATTGTCCTCCAACATTGCCACGCCCTCGTCGTTCATATCGATAGTTCCGACCGTATCGCCGTAAGCATAGCCGCCGTCATAATCATTTTTTACCAGTCCGAGTTCATTATAGGTCATCGCAGATGCCAGCTTGATGGAATCATCATCAAAACCGTCCATCGTAAAATCCTGACTGAGGTAATCCGTCGGTAGGTCATATTTGGTCAGAAGCGCCTGAATCTCATATTCATTCCCTAATCCCCAGTTTCCAACGCTTCCCTCGGAAGCTGCAGATCTGATGATATCCGCGCTGCTCATCACCTCTCCCGACAAAGTCTCATTGTCCGCCGTGGAAACAGTTGTCCCCGCAGAATCCCCGGTATCCTTTCCATTGGAGCCGCATCCCGCAAACATCGCCATTGTCAATACCGCAGCACCTATGACCGCTGTTACTTTTTTCATTCTTCTTTTCATCTTCTTTTCCTCCTCAAAAATGATATTTATATAAAAAGATTGCTGCCGGATTTATTTCCTCTTTCTCATGACAACCGCCTCCGCCGCCATCAACACCATATAAAATGCAATACCGATGGCGCAGGCGATCACAATGTACGCCCATGCAGTGGAATACTGTGACTGCACAATATTCTCACGGATTTCCCTGCCGACTCCGACAATATATTCCGCAAAATATTCGCTGACGATCGCACTGATCACCGCATTCGGCGTACTGACCTTTAATGCCGTAAATATATATGGAACGCTGTTCGGAAGCTGCAGTTTGAAAAAGATATCCTTTTTCGACGCCGCATAGGACGTCATCAGGTCCATAGCAAAAGGCTTCAGCTCGTTCAGGCCCCGGTAGGCATTGATGCTCATTGCCGCGATGCTGACGATCATAACGACCAGTATCTTGGCGGCCATACTTCGGGTATTGGCATCATTGCTGACACTCTTTGTCCAGTTAGTCATAACCGGAGCTAACGCAACAATCGGAATTGCATTGAACGCGGACACGATGGGAAGTCCCGCCGCACCCCATTTCGGCGCCATTGTCGCGATGATCGCCACAAAATATCCGATGACAGAACCGATGATCAGTCCGGCTGCCGCCACAATGACCGTCGCTCTGATATTGACCATCATTGCCGCCCGGTTATCGTGAATGATAACGGCAATACGGGTCGGAAGAGGCAGCGTAAAAACGTCTGTCCTCAATATTGCGTGAATTGCCTGTGACTGCCACAGAACAAATATCAAAAACGCCAGCAGAACCGGCAGTATCACGCCCAATGCCTTTTGTGCTTTGGCACTTTGACTCATGCGTACAAATATATTTTTCTTCCTCGTAATCATGTCCGGCTCTCCTTATTCCTGATTTTTCGGTCAATCCGCTTTAACGGTGAAATTGCCAGTTCGATCCATCCCATCAGCTTTCCGCTCAGGATTCCCACCAGTGCGCTTACCAGAACGATATCCCAAAACACGTAGATGGACATTGCATGTTTCAGCGACTGGGATAACATGCACCCAAGACCCCCGTCTCCCTGCAGGGTATCCACCAGAATGGATGCGGTGATCGCCATCGGCGCCGCGATCTTCAGCCCGGTAAAAAAGTAGGGGATGCAGGACGGAATCAGCACTTTTCTGTAAATGGTTTTTCTGTCTGCCGCATAGGAGTACATCAGCTCATATTTCTCCTGTTCCACTGATTTCAGGCCCGCCAGTGTGTTTGCCGCTACCGGATAAAATGTCAGGATCGCCGCAATGATGATCCTGCTTGCCCCGATACTTCCGGTCAGGGAAAGAATGATCGGCGCCATTCCCAGAATCGGTATGAGCTGAATGAGCATCAGATAGGGGAACGCCAGTTTTTCCACGATCCCGGAAAGTTTCATGAGAAGCGCCAGGCCGAATCCTGCTGCCATGCCGATCAGAAATCCCAATGCCGCGCGGAGCAGGGTCTGCACCGCGCTGGACGCTACAACCATCAGTGCGGTCTGCGTTCCGGTCACTTTGTTGGGTGATACCAGAGAATATAAAATCTGATAAATGTGAGGAAGTACATTTTCCGGCGTCCTTTTGTTCATACCGACGATGAACGCCATAACTTCCCATATCGCCGCAATACAGATGATCCAGACTGCTGTGGGCAGCCATTTTTTATCGCTGAATTTTAATTGCTTTTTCATAAGCTGCCTCCCTCGAAACTGTTTCTTACCTTTGCCACCAGTTCACTGAAATGTACGGTATCTCTGTCCTCCAGTCGTCTCGGCCTCTCGATGTCCACATCGATCACCGCCGAGAGCCGGCCGGGGTGAGGAGATAACACACAAATGCGGTCCGAAAGCAGAACCGCTTCCTGGATATTATGGGTAACAAAGATAATGGTTTTGTTTGTCTTGGACCAGATATCCATCAGGTCCATATGTAATTTTTCCTTTGTAAACTCATCCAGCGCCGAGAACGGTTCATCCATCAGGAGCAGCTCCGGCTCCATTCCCAACGCCCTTGCGATCCCGACTCTCTGCTGCATACCGCCGGAGAGCTGTTTCGGATAGTGGCCTGCAAACTTCGTGAGTCCCACCAGTTCCAGCATCTTATCCGACCGGGCCGATAATTTTTTCGGATCGTAATCCATGATTTCCAGCGGAAGTTCTATATTCTTTTTCACCGTTCTCCAGTCCAGCAATACCGGACTCTGAAATACGATCCCGAATTTCTGCTGTAAGCGGATCTCCCTCGGCGTCATGCCGTTAATGCGAACGGTTCCGTCTGTCGGCTGCAGTAAATCGGCAATAATGCGGAGCAATGTGGTCTTGCCGCATCCGGACGGGCCAAGCAGGGAAATAAATTCACCTTTTTTGATATCCAGATTCACATCCCTGAGCGCCTGCACGTCATTTCCCTGATTATCCCTGAATGTCATTCCCACATGACTGATCTTTATTTGAATATCCGCATTCGGCGCTGATGTATTACTTACTCTCTCCATAAATCTTCCCTCCGGTCTTTGTTTGGATTGTTTTCCTATGACATAAAACAAAACGAGCGGCAGGAGAACTTTTAAGGCTCCCTTGCCGCTCATATTTGTTTTCGTTTTTTAATTTAGGCTCAAGTATAACATCAAAAAATCAGAATTCAATTTTCGCCCGCACAATTTTTTTCGTGCTGTGGCACATAGTGTCGGTTTCTACAGATTTTTATGCCGGTTTTCTACAAGTTCCTGTATGCCCTGTCATATATTTTAACACAGTCCTCAAAATCCGGCGTTTTTCTCGTATTTCCGGGACTTCCGCTGTCCAGCGCATCTCTCGCCATTTTCGGAATATTCTCATAAAATGTACTCTTCAATATCCCATATTCCTCCAGAGACGGGATATCACATGTTCCGCATAACTTTTCTGCCGCAGACAAAAATTTTCCTGCCGCCGCACAATCCTCCTCATTCTCATCTGCCGCACACACGGCCCGGGCAAGGGCTGCAAAACGTTCATATGTCCCATCTACAGCAAAGGAAAGACAGCTCTTAAGCAGCATCGCATTTGAAATCCCATGGGGAACATGAAACAATGCGCCGATCGGACGGCTCAGTCCATGCACCAGCGTCACACTGGAATTGTTGATACATATACCCGCTTCCAGGGCGGCAAGCGCCATTTGTTTTCTCGCCTCCCTGTCACTGCCGTCCAAATAGGCGGCCGGAAGATATTTCATAATCCTCTTTACCGCAGACACCGCCAGAGTGTCTGTCATATCCGACGCTTTTTGGGATGTATATGCTTCGACTGCATGGGTAAAAGCATCCAGTCCGGCGGCCGCCGTGACCGATCGGGGCGAGGGCATGCTGAAAGTCTCATCCACCACGGCGATTTTTGGAATCAGACAGTCCCCTTTCAGAAGCATTTTTATTCCCTCCCGGGAATCCGTAATGACGGTAAACCTCGTTGCCTCCGATCCGGTTCCGGCAGTCGTCGGGATTGCCACGATAGACCCTGCGGTTTTTGTGATTTCCTTACCGCAAAAATCCGAAATACTGCCGTCACCCGCCGCCATCGCCGCGATCGCCTTTGCCGAATCCAACGGACTTCCGCCGCCGAATCCGATACAATAATCACATCCCTCTTTTTTATATACTTTCACTCCGTCCGTGATCATTTTATCCGTGGGTTCCTCTGTTATCTCCGAAAAAACTGCAAATTCTATCTCTTCCTGCCGCAGCATGTCCGTGAGATTGCAAAACATCTCCATTTCAGACACATGCGGGCCTGTCACGAGCAAAGCTTTTTTTCCGCACTGCCTGAAATAGGGGATCGCCTCACGGATACAGCTTTCCCCGGTGAAGATATGTTCCGGTGTCAAAAAATGCGCCATGCCCTTACCTCCTCATTCACATCTGCTGTATTTGTTTATCCACTTCCGCCAGCACTGCATCCATTTTTTCCATCTCTTCCCGCATCTGTTCCTCCGTGATGATAAGAGCGGGATTGACAAAGATCATATTCTCGTGGGAATAAGTCATAAATTTCTTTTCTTTCAGCATGCCGATAATCTTTCCCATGATGCCCTCCGGATCTTTTCCATAGGAAACAAGCGGTTCCCTCGTCGCCTTACTTTTTACCAGTTCAATGGCGGAGAACAGTCCGATATAGCGCACGTCCCCCACGCAGGGATGCTTTTCTTTTAATTCTTCCAGAATTTCTCCCAAAACTTTCCCCACTTTATTCACGTTCTCCAGAATATTTGCCTTACTGTAATAGTTGACGCAGGCAATTCCCGCCGCGCACGCCAGAGGATGCCCGCTGTACGTCAGGCCACAGGACAGTAAATGGTCATCAAAATAAGCGGCTATTTCTTTGCTGACAGCCACTCCGCCGAGCTGTACATAGCCGCAGGTCACGCCCTTTGCAAAGGTCACGATATCCGGTTTGATATCGAAATTCTCAAAGGCAAACATTTTTCCGGTCCTGCCCCATCCCGCCATGACCTCGTCGCATACCATCACGATTCCAAACTCATCACAGAGCGCACGGACTCCCGGCAGATAACCCTTTGGCGGAATGATAACACCGTTTGAACCGGTGATCGTCTCTAACACAATAGCCGCAACGCTGTCCGGTCCCTCATAGATAATCTGTTCCCGCAGTTTTGCCAGATAATACTTTGCGGCGTCCTCCTCAGACGCAAATCGGATCGGCTCACGATAAATATAGGGATCAAAAAATTTGACAAATCCCGGGATGCCCGGTTCCAGGGCATATCTTCTCGGCTCCCCGGTCAGATTGCCCGCCCCGAAAGAAGAGCCGTGATAACTCCTGTAACGGCTGAACACTTTATTTCTTCCGGTAAACATCCGCGCAATCTTTATGGCATTTTCATT
This sequence comes from uncultured Eubacterium sp., assembly GCA_964548675.1. GTDB lineage: Bacteria > Bacillota > Clostridia > Lachnospirales > Lachnospiraceae > Eubacterium_I. The sequence goes on from CAZJSI010000058.1 coordinate 12,537, forward strand.
GGCATCCGCTCCCGCATTGGTAAAAAATATTTTTCCGAAATTATCCGGCAGAAGATCAATGATCATTTTCGCCAGTGTCGCCCTGCTCTCTGCTGCATAGGACGGCCCGACAAAACAATATTTGTCCACTTGTGCCTTGATTGCATCCCCTATGTCCTTATTGCCAAAACCTACATTCAGGTTCACAAGCTGCGCCGACATATCCGTATAGCGATTGCCATCCGGGTCATACATATAAATTCCATCCGCGTGGTCAATGACAATCGGATTCAGATCTCCCTGCCTGCTCCATGACTGCAGCACATACTTTTTACTGTTTTCTTTGATCTCCTGAGTATTCATGATCGTCTCTCCTTTCATTACGGCAAAAAGAGCCGCGGCTTATAAAAAGCCATGGCCCCTTTGCGAAATGTCCTGTTAAATTTAACGTCATTGTAATCTTAATGTATCCGGAAAACAAGAAATATCAGCATAAGTTTTTTTGTGCCGGAGCATAGATGCAGCAGTTATTTCCGGACGGATGTCCTTTCATAAACCGAATCCTTTACCCGCGGTAAACACTTATTTTAAAACGGATCACCTGTTTACACCCAATTTATTCATAAGTGCTTCCTGCAGAACACGGGACACATTTATATGAGCCGCTTCTGCTTCCTTATTCAGCCAATTTGGAAGCGTCACATTTCGCCTCACAGTTTTATTATCATTTTTTCTCCGATATACCATAAAATCAATGTCCACCATTGACAGATATCCAATTCCTTCATTAGCAAATGTTCCTTTACTGATATCTATGTCTGATATATCAGACGGAGTCGGAATCAATTCCCCATGATCTTCCATAGAAATACCGGTTATACCAATCGCATCTCTGGCCATTTCTATCGCATTTGCAAAATCTTTTCCTTCGGATAAAATTTCCAAATCCGGAATCTCAATTAATATAACATCTCCTGCCTTTGTAAAAATTACTGGATAAGCTGTTTTCATTTTCAACCCCCTAAATATTATATCTGATATAAACTTATAATCCCCATTTTCTCAAAATAGCAACAGCAAGTTTTTCATTAATCTCCTTATGCCTTGGTATTTTTTCAATCTGGGCCCCTCTTCTATAAATATCATGATTTCCGCCGTGTCGCTCGAACTCAAACCCAACACTCTTCAATTTTTTTATCAAATCCCGTTGTTTCATATATTACTCCTATAATTATACACATTATATACACATTGTCAATAGCATTAAAATTCCGCCTACTTTAAATTGAATTTACTTGAAAAAATGTATGATACTTTTAGAAACCAAGATAGCTTTCGCCAGAATATGCAGAATAAATATATTCATACTTAATATATATTTTTGTCTAATCTTATAGTTATGCACTATATTCTAAATTTGTTTTATTAATTTTTATACCATTATAATTTACACAAAATGTACCGGACAAGTTTTCTCCCAATCTCGCCCGATACATTTCTCCAGAAACCTGTTATGATCTCTTTAAGATTCCCTGGTGATCTTCCATATTTCCTCCGGGAATCGCATTTTTGTACCCCATCTTTTTAAATTCCTTTACTGCCTGTTTCGGCTTATTATCATAACTGCCGATTACATAAAGCGTTTTTTCGGTGGACGGAACACGCCCTTTGATCAGATTCATATTGCTCATCGGCACATTGATGCTGCCGCTGACATGTCCTTTTTTATAGTCCTCCTTTGACCGAACATCTATCAGTACGGCATTTTTGTCCGTTCGAGACAAATTGATCGCCTCATTTACGGTAAGTGTTTTAAATTTTTTAAAAATATCCATTTATCTTCTCCTCCCAACGTTTTCTGCCGATAAGTTTTAACAGTGTGCAGTAGTCAAAAATCTATAAGCTACATTATACCGGAGGATCTTAAGATGAACAAGCATATTATGAAAATAACGGCATCTGTTCGATCACACACTGATGTTCCCTGTTCTTCTTATCATAATTAATACCCACCAGGAGAACCTCACCCTTGTATCCACCTAAAGCCTCTATATACTGTTTATTTTTTATCTGCGCAACAGCGCCCTCCGCAGACTTATCCCACTTTAATTCGACAACCATTGCCGGTTTATCAGAAAAATGCTTCGGCAGAAAAATGATATCCGCAAATCCCTTTCTCTCCGGCATTTCACGGATCAGAGTGTATTCATTCACAGCATTATAATATGCCAACGTAATAACACAGCTTAATGTATTCTCATCATTATATTGAAAAATAGATGCATTATGCATATGTATATTATCGATCATCGCTGCTACGGTTTCAGCATCTCTGCGCCATGTAGCCTGAAGCAGCTGATCCGACTCTCTTAGCAACTGTATTACATCATCCCAGCCGCTTTCCTCCACGGCAAGGCCAAATTCGTCCCTGATCTCATGGTTCGGAATATATACCTCTTTCCGATCCATATCATATGCCAGATATCCCAAATGGATCAACAGAGATAAAACATCATCTCTGCTTTTCAGTGAAATCATGTCATTCTGGAATCTCTCCGGATTAACTTTGCAACGCCCCCCGGCGATCATTCGGACTACATCATCTTTCAAACCGTCAAAATTCAGAATAATATAATCCCGCAGCGTCTCATAAGTTTCCGTTCTCGTCCAATAAGAATCGAATTCCTGAAACAGCATAGCCTTTACAATGGAACTCGGATTATAGATATGAGAAACCCTGCGAAAAGCATAGCCGTCGTACCAGCGTTTTGTCTCATCAAAATCCATTTGATACGTCTCACAAAGCTGCCGCACTTCCTCCTCTGTGAATCCCACATATTCAGAGAGTGCTCCTGGGTTGATCATTGTAAACTCATCAAAATTATTCATCGCAGACTGCGTTCCATATTTTTTAATTGGCAAAATACCCGTGATATATCCCAATTTCAGGAAATGTTTGGACGGCTCATCTTTAAACAATCCCCGGAGAAGCTTCAAATATGCTTTCTGCGCCTGTTCATCTTCACGGTATTCCCGAAAAAGTGCATCCCACTCGTCAATCATAATAATAAACATTTCACCGGTATTTTCATATATTTTCCAAAGAACTGCCGGAAGATCTGCGTCAGAATCCGTCACGAATTCCGCATACTGCTCCTTTAACTCCCTGATCACCTCTTCATGAAACAAAGATACCGCCCTTAACCCATCTGATATCTCTTTTGACAGCAATACTCTCCTGTTTAAAAATACATTCATGTCGGTCTGTATCACATTATATTTGTTTAAATGTCTTTTAAAACACTCTGTCCGTGCAATTTTTAAACTCTCAAAAAGTTTTTCAGAATCACATCCCTTTGAATAATATGCTTCCATCATAGATGCCGTCATAGTTTTACCAAAACGGCGCGGACGACTGACACAAATACATCTCTGCTCCGTATCGAGAACAGAGTTCGTATATGCCAGCATCTCTGTTTTGTCTACATAAATTTTTGAGCGCAGCACACTCTGAAATTTTTCATTTCCGGGGTTTAAAAAAATTCCCATATCCGGTTCCCCTCTCCCCACACCAACATTTTTCCAACAAGCTTTTCTTCGGTCTTTTTTCATTCTTTCTCCTCCTTGCGTGTTTTTCATCACGGCACGAGAGGATACCTATTTTCTTTCCTAGAATCCTCCCTGCTCTCTGATCAATTGATTCAAGCATTGAAAATTTCTAAGAATGCAATTCGTTTTTCCAACTGCAAAAGAAAATAGACGGCTGATAAAGCCATAAGAATAATTAGAAATATCATGCTTATTAACAACTATAATATCTGACCGCAAAAATGTCATATAAAAACTTTATTAACTCTGTATACCAAAAAAGGGGGCTGTCGGTTAATACCAGTTTTGATACTTTCCTCATTCAATGTTTTTGCCACTTCCTCGTTACCTCCCTGTTGTTTTTAGGGTATCCCTGTATAAATATTATAAACAAACCGAGACCTCATCAGAGGTCTCGATTTGTTATGCCGTATATATCTTTAAGTATTTACTCCTGCGTCATTTCTGCTCATCCACCGGAGGCACAAAAGCCGCATATCCCTTCAGC
>CAZJSI010000059.1:0-16374 GCA_964548675.1 uncultured Eubacterium sp.
GGCAGAGCCGATGCATGCCTCGCAGCAAGAATGCTGGAGCATTCTTGAACAGATGGAAGATTGATATAGGAGGATGAAGATGAATAACTATATACTGCCCTTTCTCTGGATGAAAGGTGAGGATGCATGTGTGATCCAAAGGGAAATAGAAAAAATATATGAATGTGGAATCGGCGCAGTATGCCTTGAATCCAGGCCGCATCCCGATTTTATGGGAGAGAAGTGGTGGGCCGATATGGAGCTTATTATTTCCGAGTGTAAAAAGAGGGATATGAAAATCTGGATTCTGGACGATACCCATTTCCCGACCGGTTATGCAAACGGTCTTGTGAAAGAGAAATATCCGGAACGCAGAAAATGGTATCTGGCGTATTCTACCTGTGACGTCTGGGGCGCCCGGGGAGAGGCGAGCCTTGAGGTCAGCAGGATCATGCATCCGACATTTAGTTTTCTTGATCTGGGAAAACCGGGAAATCCGGAGGAGGAAAAGAATAATGAACTTATATCTGTGACGGCATATCGGCTGGTGCAGGGGCGCGATGTGGATGAATGTTCGGCCATTGAGCTGACGGACAAGGTGGAGGATGGCTGGCTCCATATCACGCTGCCGGAGGGAAGCTGGCGGGTATTTGTGATATATAAGACCCGGAACGGGGGAGAAAACAGCGATTATCTGAACCCGATCGACAGGGAAGCTGCCAGCACGTTGATAGAAGCAATCTATGAACCGCATTATGAGCATTTGAGAGAAGAATTCGGAAAGACCATCGCAGGATTTTTCTCAGATGAACCCGGATTTTACAACAAGGGCGGTTTTGACATGGATGAGCGCATCGGCCGCAAAGAGATGGTTCTTCCGTGGAGTGACAGTGCGGATGAGCGGATGGAGCAGGCGTGCGGGGCAGGGTATAAAATGCTTCTCCCTCTGCTCTGGAGTCCCTCAGTGCAGGATAAAAAAGCCGCATGGATACGTTATCATTACATGGACGTGGTGTCCGAACTGTACAGTGAGTGTTTTTGCAGGCAGATCGGAGACTGGTGTGAGGCGCATGGCGTGGAATATATCGGACATGTACTGGAAGATGACAACGTGCATGCCCGCCTGGGAGCCGGTGCCGGACATTATTTCCGGGCCGTGTCAGGACAGCACATGGCGGGAATCGATGTGATATCTCAGCAAATTTCCTGCGGCGGGGCAGGCCTGGAAACCGGAGGAGTGTTCCGGCGGGATTGCGAATTCAATCATTACGCTCTTGGAAAGATGGGAGCCTCATCCGGACATCTGGAGCCTAAGAAACAGGGAAGAACAATGTGCGAACTGTTCGGAGCGTATGGATGGAAGCTGGGAACACGGGATATGAAATGGATCCTGGATCATTTGCTGACAAAAGGAGTCAACTATTTTGTTCCCCATGCGTTTTCCATGTCGGAATATCCGGATATGGATTGTCCGCCTCATTTTTATGCCGGGGGAAATTATGCGCAGTTTGATGCATTTGCAAAATTGATGAAATATGCAAACAGAATGTGTGATCTTCTGAACGGAGGACTGCATGTGGCGAAAACAGCCATTCTCTATCATGGAGAGCATGAATGGGCGGGGGAGGCGATGCTGATGCAGAAGCCGGCGAGAGAATTGATCCGGCGTCAGATTGAATTTGATATCGTCACGTTGGATATGCTGGAGTTCCCGGAAAACTATAATGGCAGATTTGAAAAAAATCAGTTTGAGATAAACGGCGTTACATTTGCCAGCCTGATCGTGCCCTATGCAGAGAAAATAAGCGGCAGGCTCTGGAAGTTTCACAGAAAATATCCGGAGATTCCGATCATCTTTGTGGACGATTATCCGAAGTCAATTGCGGACAGGCTGAATGGGGAAGACGGAAAAAGCGGTTGCGATGCGCATGAAATATATGGGGATAACCGACGTCAAATAGACGGGGATGGCCGTGGCCATACAGAAGAGTCCGAAATAAACTGGCCGGGCTTAGATGAGTCTATACGGAAATGCCCTCTTGGGGAACTTGCTGAGTATATGATTTCTCTCGGAGCAGAGGAAATCAGACTGGAACATGAATTTCCGGATATGGCGTACTACCATTATAAAAAAGATACGGACTATTATCTGTTCCACAATGAAAACATGTATCATTCCTATGAGGGGGATATTTTACTCCCGCTAAAGAGGGGAGCAGTTTTGTATGATGGAATGGAGGATGAATACTATGCCCTGCGAACGGAACCGGCGGGAGCGCTGACGCGGGTCAGGGTGGAAATTCCGATCTATGGTATGTGTATGATCCTGGATAAAGAGCCGGATGCGGGTATGAAAAAAGCGGTTTATTCGTCGGAAGAAATAGCTTCATGCAGCACCTGCATAGACATCTCGGGCGGGTGGAGCTATAGCCTGCGAAAACACACATCCGGAAACTGCGGTTTTGCCGGGACCGGGCGTCCGGCAGTGCAGGGACGGATGGACACGCTCGTACCGATGTCCCGGCTGTACCCGGGATTTTCAGGGCACATCTGCTATGAAAAAGAGATTGTCGTAGATGAGATGCCGGACATTGCGTATCTGGAATTCCAATATATATTTGAGACGGCAGAGGTATACATAAACGACAGGCCGGCGGGAATGCTTCTGTGTCCGCCTTACAGATTTGAAATCGGCGGACTCCTTGTGAAAGGGAACAATCATATTCGGGTGGACGTGACCACCACGATGGACAGGGATCAGATCGGGCGCCCGGAGCCGATGTTTACACTGGACTATCAGGCAGCCGAGGCGACAGGGATGTATGGTACGGTGAAGTTGATTCTCGGCGTGTGATTCCCGCATAATTCCGGGAAAATCCGGTGGATGTACATGGATTTCCGGGGAAAGCTGATGCTATAAAGCATGAATGATAAAATGGCAGCGGAAAAGCAGGAAGATAAGGCACGAAAATATGCAGAAAAATATCGACCATAAAAAGCAGGAAGATTGGAGAAGAGACAATATGGCGGAAAAAAGATCAAAAGAATATATGAAAGATATGCTTCCGGCGCAAAGGGCAGCATATTTCTGGTATTACTACAAATGGTTCCTGCTGATCGGAGCCGGCCTTGCGGCTTTGATCATCTGGGGCGTGGCACAGACAATGCGCACGCCTTCCGACTATCTGGCGGAAGTGGTTCTGGTCAATGCAGACCAGATAGAGGCGGAAAAGACGAACTATTTCGATGATTTTATTACAGAGTTCGGCTACGAGGAAGGGGAAGATTACCTGTTCGTGGACGCTTCTTTTGAGATGGATCCGGAGAGTCAGGGAGGAACCTCGGCGTCCGGTTATCAGATACTGGCTGCCATGTTTGTATCCGGGGAAATCGATGTTTTTCTGTCGGATGAGGCAGTGTTCCGGATGGAGGCACAGAACAATGGTTTTTATGACCTGTCTGAAGTACTGCCGGGGGAAATTCTGGAAAAGTATGGGGATAAATTATTCTATTGTGAAAACCCTGAGACCGGAGAGCAGACGCCGTATGGCATTGTTCTGGATGAGAGCAGGATTTATACGGATGAGACCATTTTTGAGGAAGTGCCGATTGTCGGGATTGCCAGTCAGTCCGCGCTGCTGGATGTGGATACGGATCTAATCGCATATTTATTGGGGGAGTGAGCAGATGATTGAATTCAAATTTGAGATGCAGAAATCCTGTGAGGTGCATACACATCAGGATTTTGAATTATTTTATGTCCTGGAAGGGACAGCGGATTTTTCCCTTGAGGATAAGAAATTCAGGATGGTTCAGGATGATTATATTATTGTGAATTCAGAGAGAAAGCACTCTTATGTTTCCGAGAATGAGGTGTTATCCGGATGTCTTCATATTTCCTACCATGAGCTTGCCCGGTTGTTGAAGCAGAATGCGATCGTATTCTGGTGTAATTCTTCTCTGGAGGAGAATGAGCAATACAGCCAGATCAGAAACATTTTGAAAAAAATATTCAGCGAGCATTTCAAGGAAAAGGGGAAAGATGAGATTTATTTGAACAGCCTGTACTATGAGCTGCTTCACGAACTGACCCATGAATTTCTCCTGACCAGCGAGGACAGCCGCTTTACCGTGGAAAGGCACAAAAGTATGGAGCGGAGACATGCGATATCCGAATATGTGCGGCTGAATTATGATAAGCCGATCAGTCTTAACGAATTGTCGGAGAGGCTTTATCTTTCCAATGCATATCTGTCAAAATATATAAAAAAGCAGTTTGGGATGAGTTTTCTTGAGTATGTGAACAGTGTGCGGCTGAATCACGCCATAACGGAATTGATCTATTCGGATAAGCCTGTGGTGCGTATCGCCATGGATACCGGATTTGCCAACTCAGCAGCTTTTAATAAGGTATTTAAGAAAAAGTACCAGATGACGCCCTCCGTGTATCGCTCTCAGTGGAAAGGGAAAAAAGAGAAATCGCTGCTTTCCCCGGATGAGCAGCAAAAGATAGAAGAGAAGCTGAACATATATTTTTCAAAAACAGAAGACAGTTCTTTGGACAGGGAAAACTCCGGTTTTGTCAGGGCAATTGTTCCGGAGGAGGAAGGAACGCCGCTTTACCGGAACTGGAATCAGATGATCAATATCGGAACCGCAGAGGAACTGCTGGATTCAGATATGCAGGAACATGTGCTTTATCTGAAAAAAATGCTTCATTTTAAATATGTAAGATTCTGGGATCTGTATTCCAGACAGTTGTTTTTGGACAAACATTCTGTGGACAAAAAATACAATTTCAGCAAACTGGACCGGGTACTGGATTTTCTTGTGAATCATGGGCTGCGCCCCTATATTGAGCTGGGAGAGAAAACAAAAAAACTTTTAAAAAGCCGCAAAAAGGCGTTGATCGAGGAAAGCGATTCGGAATGCTTTGCAAATGAGGAGGAGCTGCGGCATTTTATGTCCTGTCTGGCGGCGCATCTGGTAAACCGGTACGGCCAGGAGGAAATTGAAAAATGGTATTTTGAATTGTGGATGAAAGAAAGCAATGATTTCCTGAAAAGCGCCGCGCTGAGCCGGGCAAAAGAACAGGTTGAGAACTACCTAGGCCGCTTCGATGCAGTGGCGGAGGTACTCAGGAGCTACATACCAAACATCCGGATCGGCGGCTGCGGAAATTCACTTCAATTTGGAAGGGATTTTTTTACAGAATATATAGAGAGATGGTCGGAACATCCGCAGCAGCCGGACTTTCTTACCATTTATCTGTATCCCTATATACTTGGGGAGGATCCGAAGAAGATACGCAATCAATCCATGGATGAGAATTTTATGAAGAACCGTCTGCATGATATCCGGGAGATTGTGAAGCTTTCTCCGATGAAAACGAAAGATATCCATGTGACGGAATGGAATTTTACGGTTTCCAACCGCAACGTGCTGAACGACAGCTGTTCTAAAGGAGCGTATCTGTTGAAAAATATTATTGATGCGGTGGGGATGGCGCAGGTGCTGGGATACTGGATCGGCTCCGACCTGTTCGCGGACTATTATGATTCCGGGAGTCCCCTGAACGGCAGCGGCGGGCTGCTCACAAAGGACGGCATCACGAAACCGTCCTATTATGCCTTTGACTTTATGAACAGGCTGGGCAGCATGCTGTATCAGAAAGGGGATAACTATATCATTACGGATAACGGGCATAAGCATTGGCGTATCGCCTGCCACAATTATAAGCATTTTAATTATCAGTACTGCCTGAGTGATGAGGATGAGATCGATATCCGGACACAGAATAATCTGCTCTCGGATATAAAAAGGCTGAAGATCTCCTTTGAACTTCCGGTTGAGGAGAACCGGGATTATCAGTTAAAGATCTATTCGGTGAATCAGGATCACGGGAGCGTACAGGATGAATGGATTCGCATGGAAATGCCCACGGAGATGACGTCGGAGGATATCACATATCTGAATCGGATCAGTATCCCGAGAATGGTCATCAAAAGGGTCAGGGCAAAAAATTCCGCCCTGGCCTTTGAGACATTATTGGAGCCGAATGAGATACAATTTATCCATGTACTCCAGATGTATTAGACGGAGAAGAGAGCTTTTTCAGACCTTTCTTGCCAGTTCAAACAGCACGACCTCATGGGGTTCCATTGTAAAGGAAAAGGACAGGCTGTTATTTCCGTCGGTCTCCACATAATAGGTATCCTGTTTGGGCCGGATCGTATGCAAATAATACTTACGCTCCTCTTCCTGTATATTCAGGATCATATAATTCAGTTCCTCCGGAGTCAGATACCCCTCGTTAAAGATACGGATAAACTCATCGATAATGCTGCCGTATTTTTGGTTTAAGGTTGTTTTCGTTATTTTATATCTGCCGGAGGGGAGGCAGGACAGGCGCACTTCCATGGATTTTGGAGCGCTTTTCTCGAATACGTCGTAGGTGTGGCTGATTTCCAGGGGCGTTTCGAAATTCAGGCAGTAATTCTGGTTATAATGTACATAGTTATACGCCAGAAACTGGTACCGGTTGCTGCCGTTGCCCGTTATGATATAATCGTCCTCATACCCAATCAGCTTTTCCTGAAGCCTGCTGAGCATAAAATAGGCAAACAAAGGCGCTTTCGGTATCCCATGGGAGTCAATCAGCCCGGTGTCTGTGGAGTATTGCCGCGGGACGCTTGAAAATTGCCGCGCTTCGTCCGAAAAATGCCAGTATGCAATGCATGGGGTTTCCCTGAACAGCGTGAGAACACTCTTACAGATAAAAGCCGCCTGAAAGGAGGAGGCGGATACGTAGTTGCTTCCCATCAGCCCGGAATTAAATTCGGTGATATAAATCGGGGCGCTGCCGGGCATGATCTCTCGGATCGTCTGCGCGTAGGAGCGGTATAATTTCGCGAAGATATCCGCGTCGTTTGAGAGTATCGATCGTGTTTTTTCGGCAGACCCATGGGAAACAAAGCATCCCGGCGTATGGCAGTAAATGTAAATGGAATAAAAGTCCGGATATATCTGCTGCCGGTTCATTTCTTCCAGAATTTCTATAAAATTGATTTTCTCCGCGCTTGTATTAAATCCCGGTCCTCCGACTTTAGCCGAGGGGAGGAGATTTTTTATGATTTCCCGGTAAATGCGGAATTTTTTTACGTATTCTTTAGCAGCGCTTATGTATTGGAGTGATTCGTCATGCTTCTGCCATATCTCGAAACGCCATTGGGATACGGACGAATAGCCGTACCTGTTGATGCAGTGGCGCAGCAGATCGCCCAGGGCGTACTGATAATAGGACGCCTTTTTTTCTCCCCGGAAGGATTCCTCAGCGCTGTATTTGCGGAAGTTGATCAAATCCTTTTTATGTGGTTTATAACTCAGTTCGATAAAGGGCAGTATATGGATCTCTTCAAAAAAGTCCAGTACCATATTCAGGTTCGCATAGTCAAACCCTTTTCCGCCATTGAGCGGGCGCATGATTTCCTCGGAGAAAATATCGTCAAACCGGACATAGCGGAATCCGATCGTGCGCTGGCTTTGCATAAAAGCGTCATGGAATCTGCTGGACAGAGCGTTGGACAGGGCGCCGATATTGATGGTGTCTGACCAGCTTGGATAATAGGGGTTATTCTGCTTTATAAATATACGGATCGGTTCCGGAGTATTGCCGCTTCCGGAATATTTGTTAAACTTTCTGATATCCGCTTCCCATTCAGGAGACATTTTTTGTGAAATGAGATTTCTTCCCAGCCTGTGGGCGGAAGGGGATTCATGGTATATCTCCCGGAAACTTTTGTTAAAAGCGGCTGTGTTGGAAAAACCGTTATTGAAAGCGATCTCCGTTACGGAGTGATCCGTATTCATGAGCTCTTCATAGGCGTGTTCCATACGTACGTTATTCAGGTAATGGATAAAAGTAATCCCCATGTTCTGTTTGATGAATTTTGATAAATACTGGGGGGACAAGTACATTTGTTCCGCCAGTTCCTGCAGGGAGAGCGGAAGATGAAAATTTTGCTGTATGTATGTCTGGATTTCGTTGATCCGGTTTGTGATGATATCATCTGTCCCTTTTTTGCGTGTCCGGATATGATCATGCTGCAGAATATCCATGAACCGGAACAGAAGCGATATGATCTGGTTTTCGTTATCGCCCTTTGGATATATCATGGCAATATCAATGAGAACCCGGCATAATTCCCTGTAATCGTTTTTCCTGCCCACAGCGGAATTGCAGATCAGAATTCCGTCATGGGGAATCAGGCGCTCGATAAATTTTCTGCCAAACTGTATATTCAGGCAGAAATTGTTGGAAAAATGATTGATTTCGTAAGTTTGTCCCGGTTCGAGCAGGCAAACATCGCCCTGTGAGAGAATATACTGCTCGGAGCCGTCGTGCACGGTAATGGTTCCTTTTTGTACTAATATAAAGTTGTAGTCCTCCGGGGTCTTTCTCTCCAGCGCCTTGAGGGAGAAGAAAAACACATCTAGTGATGCGGAAAAATGTGTTGAGAGATACATAAGAATCCTCCTGATTTTTTGTCAATGTCAGAGCATGTAATGCAGGGTCAGCATGATCATTTCATTTCTGCCGAGTTTTTTGGAAATGTGGATGGAATCAGTCACGTTTTCCTTGCTGATCATCAGTTCCGGTATGCTGATACTTTTCAAATGCTCAGTTTCCGTCGGGCCTATATGCCGGGTGTAGTCTAATTTGATCCACTCATTCAGGATGCTGCCGTGCTCCCTGTTCAGGGAATACTGGCTGATCTGATAACGTCCGGGAGCGATATTGGTCAGGGTGATATCAAGCTGCAATGGCGGCGTATCCTGGAACGCTGAATCCGGATTTTTCATCAAAGCGTAGCGTTTGGGGTTTTCACAATACCCTTTGGAAAAATGCGTATAGTTATACAGAATGATCTGTATTTCATTTTTTGGCGAGCGGGTAATGACATAATGTTCTCCCTTGCCAATGAGCTGGTTGTCGAGCCTTGTCAAAAAATTATACGCATGATATCCTGGCTTTCGGATTCCGTCTTTTGTGAGCAGCCCGTTTCCGCCGAATAAAAGTTCCGCCGAATCCGGATACTGCATGGAATAATCTGTTGCCAGCCAATAGGAGAGAACCGGTACATGGCCGAGATTATCCAACGTCTGTTTCAGGATAAAGGTTCCCTGGTAAATGGAATCGTTAATAAAATTCATGGGAGACACAAAAGTACTGTATTCGGTTACATATAATTCCGGTTTTTCGATGTTCAACTGGTCCAGCATTTTGTAGGTGATATTTAATTTTTCATGCAGCAGATCAGGATTTGGCGTAAGCTTTATATGAAATTCTGTCTCGTGTCCGTGATCCTCAGGCATGGCATACGGATAGAAGAGGACAGAGATAAAATCCGGTATTATATTTTTCTTTAACAGCGCTCCTAACGCGTCCTTTAAAATTTCAATAGGAAGGAACAGGTTGAATCCGGGTCCTCCTACTTTTGCCGCCGGGAGCAGATTTTTGATGGTTCGGTAGAAAAAACCGAACCATTTGCAGAATTCCTCGGGGGAATCTATTTCCGTCAAAAAATTGTTATAGTGCATCCAGTATTCAAAATTCCATGTAGATACTTCGTCGAATCCGTAACGGTTGATGCAGGCACACAAAAAATTTTCCAGGGTCAGTTCCAGATACTCGAGATAGTCTGCATGGGATTTATAAACATTTGCAGGGTTTGTCAGATAAATATCAAATGGCTTGCCTCCAAAATCAATGTGTGGTTTCAGGTTATATTCCAGCAGGAAATCGATGACCTGGAAAGCGCGGCTGAAATTGAAAGCCCACTTTTTCTTGTCAGCGGGACAGTCTTCGTCATAAAAAGTATCTACCAGCTGCAAAATACCGCCGAATCGTCCATGGGTAAAGTGAAACTGTTCCTGCACCTGTGCGACATGATAGCGGAACCGGGGTTTTTCAAAACTCAATGCATGTCCGAGATTGATGATCTTGTCCCAGTTTTTTTCATAGGATAATGTCTTTGATGCATCGAATGTATAAGATTCTTCAATTGGGGTCTCGATCACTTCCGGTTCATCTGCCACAAAGTGGACGAGATTCAGCAGTTTCTCGCGGATGATCGAGGGCTCTTTGATATAATCCGGCTTGGCCATGTCCTTGTGGATCCGTTTCAGGAAATCGATGCGATATTCCTCCGGCGTTACCAGATATTTCCTCTGGAATAGTTTCAAAAAGCTGTTATAGTTAGAGAAACCGCAGTTGACTGCAATTTTGCCGGGGGAGTCCGCCCGGTATTTCAGGCAGAGGACTGCCTCGCTCAGGCGGGATTCGCTTAAATAAGTATTAAATGTACAGTTCAGATTTTTTTTAATGAAGCTGGACAGGTATTGAGGAGTGTAATCCATGTAGTCCGCAGCATCCTGAAGGGTAAGCGCTTCCGTACAGTTTTCCTGCATGAAGCGTACAAATTGCTGAAGTTTCTGCTCCTGTTTGCTCACATTTGCCTGTGCGGATGTGTCTGTGACAAATTCCGCTTTCAGAAAATGAAAGAGGGAATAGATCTGGCGCTGGATCAGAAAGCGGTTCTTTTCCGTATCACTGATTTGCGCGAGCGCCAGATCCGCCAGGGCGGAGAGCAGTTTCTGATATTTTTTTCCTTTTTCTTCCATAGAATTGCAGTGCAGATTTGGAAGATCTCCGGCAAAGCTTTTCCGGAAGAATATATGGTCAAAATGAACCGATAGTACGAGAGCCTTTTCTTTTGGAATCAGCAGATAAGTTTCTTCTTCTACCAGAAATAGAATGTCTCCCGCGCTCATCCGGTATTGGCGGAAAGGCTCGGAAATATCGGCGACGCCTTCAATGATGCAAATAAAGCTAATGGATTCGTTGACCTGACTAAACGGTTTCGTTAATTGATATAAAAATGATTTGGAAATGGTTGGTTTTTCCGTTAAATTGTACATCGCTTCTCCTTCTTGAAATATTTGAAACTAAAAAAATGGATGATTTATGCTTATTTTATAATAAAAATCTTAATATTTCAACGCAAATATTAAGATTGGATATTTGAAATTGGGCGTAAAAGCAAAAAAAACAAAAAATTAAAAGCGATTTTGGCGGAAAAAGGTATGGAAAGAGATGCCGGATCATCCTGTTCAGAATATAATAAAAACATAATAAATAAAGGAGGAAGAAATTTATGAAATTGAAAAAACTTGTGTCCGTGCTTTTGGTTGGAGCAATGGCGGCCGCACTGTTTACGGGCTGTGGCAGCAATAATGAAGAGAATGTTGTCGACAACACATCTGCAGCGGATGAAGAAGATGACGAGGACGACGGCGAAATTACGGAGATCGAGTTCTATTCCATGACATTGTTTGGAACGGACGGTCTTCAGGAAGTGCAGGATGCGATCAATGAGATCTCAGAGAAAGAGATCGGCGTACATGTAAATATCACTATGCTCGATATGTCTGCTTATGCAGAGCAGACTAGCCTGATGTTTTCCTCTCAGGAGCAGATGGATATCATGATGACGACGCCGATCCAGTCTGCGGGCTTTTCATCTCTGGTATCCCAGAATCAGTTGATGCCATTGAATGACCTGCTTCCGGAATATGCGCCGGAACTGATGGAACTGATGGGAGATTATCTGGATGGTACGACAGTAAACGGAAATATTTATTCCGTAACAACATGGCGTACACTGAACTCCAACTGCTATGCGGTCATGAGAGCAGACATTCTGGACGACCTCGGACTTCGCGAGAAAGCAGAAAATCTGTCATCATGGACAGAATACCAGGAAATCCTTCAGGCAGTTGTAGACAGCGATTATGACGGAGGAAAAGTAACGACAGCTCTTGCAAACAACGATAATGACGGTACCGTTATTTCCGTAGAGTACGCAATGGTCGGAAACGACGATTGGTCGCAGAACTTTGGCTACGATACCCTGGGCGATACATACAAGATCGTTGCGGTTGACGAAGATACAGATACTGTATACAGCTACTTCCAGTCAGAAGAGTATTACAAGATGCTGAAACTGATGACAGACATGTACAACAAAGGTTATGTTTACAAAGATGCGGCTACAGCAGATGACGCAGGCGATGTATTACTTTCCAATGACGTTACATTCTCAACTGTAGTAAACTCCGAGATCGGCGTTGAAGCAAACCGTCTCTCCACAACAGGACATGAGGTAGTATGCCCGATGATCACACAGGAGCCGGTTTCCACAGGTTCCGCAACAAAATTCTCCTGGGCTATCCCGATCACATCCAAAGAGCCGGAAGCAGCGGCGAAATTCCTGAACCTGATGTATACAAATGCCGATATTGAGAACTTACTGGTATGGGGCATCGAGGGCAGAGATTATGAGCTGAATGAAGAAGGCGAAGCAGTGAAACTGGATACTGTTGTTTACAACAGCAACGACTTCCTGTTTGGTAATCAGTTCCTCGCTTACCCGGCAGAGGGACAGGGCGGAGACTTCAGGGAGGTAGCGTTGGCTGATCTGCAGTCAGCTCCTGTTTCCAAATATTTTGGATGCACAGTTGATACGGCAGAAATCGCTAATGACCTGACAGCAGTTTACAATGTAATCCAGCAGTACAAGCCGGGTCTGGAAGCAGGATCTACATCCGTACCGGATACTTATGAAGAATATCTGGAGAGCGATTTCTGCAAGGCTCTTGAATCTGCAGGCGTTCAGACAGTTCTGGATGAGTATCAGGCACAGTTGGATGCATGGCTGGCAGAACAGTAGGATCTGATAAAGTTTGTGATATAAATTGAATGAGATTGCGGTTTATATCAGATACGTCTTCACGGAACAATGAGACATAAGACAGCGTATCTGATTTCGGTCAGATACGTTGTCTTTATCTTTTCGCAGGAAAGGCCCCGTTGCCTTAAAGAAGAAAATATGTGGATTTATGAATCGCACTTTTCCTGTGAAAAATCAGTTGGAAATTTTAGTTTTATTTAGGATGCAGGTTTGATTTTTCAATGAGTATGGCGAAAGCCGTAAAAGGAGATGAGGCAGTGAAGGAGAATTTCAAAAAGCTCTCGAAAACAGGGGGGATCCGTATTGAGACTCTGATACTGGGAATCATTATGATTCTTGGGAATCTGGCTCCATACGCCCATTATCGTTATAAAAAACATAATTTTACAATTTCCGGATTTGATTTTATGATTGGGAAATCCGTTTCCGGCGGTGCGGTCGTGATCTCGCCAAATGTTTTTCTATGGTTAGTGGCAGCGATGGCAGTAGTGATCATTGTCGTTTCTGTTCTGACACCAAAGCTGAAAACCAGGCTCAGTGCGGGCGTTACTGTGCTTGCCGCGGTCGTGAGCGTTTTTCTGAATATAAAATTTGTTACTAATCTTACAAAGATCCTTGACGGAGCAAAGAAAACGGGCATGTCTTTCGGAACGGTTATTCCGATTCTGGCTGCGGCAGTCATTATTGTGCGCTGCCTGAAAATATTAAACGATGAAAAAGTATTGAGCCCTCTTGATTTTATGTTAATGCCGGGTATGGTCTATCTTCTGATCAACAACTATATTCCTATGTTCGGTATTTACATTGCTTTCAAGAAGGTAGATTACAGTAAAGGTATCTGGAACAGCGACTGGGTCGGCCTTGCCAATTTTAAATATTTATTTTCTACCAGCGACGCGTGGATCATTACAAGAAATACCCTGCTTTACAATGCGGTATTTATTGTGCTGGGGATTATTACCGGTATTATTATCGGTATCTGCCTGGCAGAACTTTTCAGCAAAACAATGCAGAAAGTTTACCAGACAACGATCCTGCTTCCGCAGTTGATCTCTATGGTCATCGTGGCGTATATCGTGTACGGTTTCCTGAGCAACGAGACAGGTTTTGTCAATAATACGATTCTTGGTTCCGGAGATGCGATCAATTTCTATGCGGAGAAGAAATACTGGCCGTTTATTTTGATTTTTATTAATAACTGGAAGCAGTTAGGTTACAACGCGATCATATTCCTGTCCTCCATCGTGGGTATTGACAGGAGCCTGTATGAGGCGGCAAGAGTGGATGGATCTACAAAGTGGCAGCAGATTTTCAAGATTACTCTTCCTCAGCTGAAACCGACGATTATCACTTTGATGCTGCTGCAGGTAGGACGTATCTTCTACTCTGATTTCGGTTTATTCTATCAGGTTCCGCTGGATGCGGGCGCCCTATATTCGGTGACCAATACAGTAGATACATACGTATACCGCGCATTGCTGGTAAGCAACAATATATCGACTGCGTCGGCGGCAAGTACTTATCAGGCGATCTGTGGATTTGTCATCGTATTTGCAGTTAATATGATTGTACGAAAAGTAGACAAGGAAAATGCAATGTTCTAGGAAAGGAGGACTCAGTTCATGGAAGATTCAAGTGTAAAGGGACGCGGAGACAAACAATTCCAGATTATTATCAATATCATATTGATTTTCTGCCTGCTGTGCGCTGTCCTGCCTTTTATCATGCTGGTGGCATCCTCGTTTACAGCGGAGGAAGCTCTGATGCGTGAGGGATACAATTTCTGGCCAAAAGAATTCTCGGGATATGCTTATCAGTATCTGTTCAGCACAAACGGGATAAAGGTGCTCCAGTCATACAAGATCACCTTTATCGTGACGATCATCGGTACCTGTATTTCACTGCTGATCGGGCCGATGCTGGCGTGGCCTCTGTCGAGGAAAGATTACAAGCGCGCAAAAATATTTACCTTTCTGGTGTTTTTTACGATGTTGTTTAATGGAGGCCTGGTGCCGTCCTACATCATGTGGACGCAGACGTTCCACATTAAAAATACAATATGGGCGTTGATTTTCCCTACATTGTTATTTAATGGTTTTTATATTATACTTTATAAGAATAATTTTTCGTCCAATATTCACCCGGCTTTGGTGGAGGCGGCAAAAATTGACGGCGCAGGAGAGTTTTATATTTATTTCAAGATCGTGCTTCCTCTGTCGCTTCCAATTCTGGCAACTATCGGGCTGATGGTAGGATTAGGTTATTGGAATGACTGGGCAAACGGCCTGTACTATATTTCTGATTCCAATTTGTACAGTTTGCAGCAATACTTGAAGAGTATCATCGATAATATCAGGGCGCTGGCATCCATGAGTTCCGTCTCGTCCGGTGCGGCGGCAAGCCTGCCGAGCGCAAGTATCCGGATGGCTATGGCGGTGATCGGAATCCTGCCGATCATGGTATTGTATCCGTTTTTCCAAAAGGCCTTTGTTGCCGGCATCGCGCTGGGCGGCGTAAAGGAATAGCGGATGGCAGAAAAAAGCAGGAATCTGCTGGAAATGGGAGGAACAGCGATGGAAAAAGTGAAATTTGGTATTATCGGTTATGGATTTATGGGACACGAACACAATAATATGCTGAACCGGTTTGAGGAAATCGAGCTGGCGGCTGTGTGTGACACAAATCCGGAACAGGTCAAGGATGCTCCGGAGGGAGTAAAGGTATTTGACAATGCGGACGATCTTCTGAAAGAGGATATCAATACCGTTATTATTTCCGTGCCAAATCCTCTTCACCGTGAAATGGTGGAGAAAGCGGCCCGCGCGGGAAAAAATATCATCTGCGAAAAACCGGCGGCAATGTCCGTCAAAGAGTTTGACGAGATGGTTGCGGTCACAGAGGAATGCGGCGTATTATTTACAATTCATCATCAGAGAAGATGGGATAAGGATTACCGTATCATGAAAGAGGTTTACGACAGGAAGATGGTCGGGGATATATACCTGATCAAATCTCAGCTCTACGGTGTAAACGGAAATATGCATGACTGGCATATTTATCCGGAGATGGGCGGCGGCATGCTCTATGACTGGGGCGTACATCTCATTGACCAGATCTTGAATATGGTGGATTCCGAGATTGATTCCGTATTTGCAGATGTACAGAACGTTATCAATGAGAAAGTAGATGATTACTTTAAGATCATCATGAAATTTAAAAATAAGATCACAGCCGAGATCGAGCTGGGGACATATTATCTGACCCCGAAGCGTGCGTGGTTCATCGGCGGAAACGGCGGAAGCGCCCTGATCGATGGTTTTGCAGGAGAGGGAACGATCGTACATACAAAACACCTGCTGGAAAACGTTCCGGGCAAGATCACGATGACAGCGGCCGGCCCCACAAGAAGCTTTGGACCACCGGAACCGGGTCTGCTCTATGAGGAACCCCTGCCGGAGGTAAATGTAAGTCACAGAGATTATTTTGTAAATTATCTGAATGCTCTGGAAGGGAAAGAGGAACTGGCGATCAAGGCGCCTCAGGTGCGCCGTGTGCTCTGCCTGATGGATGCGATCCGTCAGTC
>CAZJSI010000060.1:0-16056 GCA_964548675.1 uncultured Eubacterium sp.
TGTGAGGAAAATTATTCCAGGATTTTTAAATATATCCTTGGGATGACCGGGCAGAAGGAATGCGCGGAGGACCTGACCCAGGAGGTATTTCTCATCGCATATAAGAAGGGAAAAGCCTTTGAACGGCATGAGAAGCCGGAAGCATTTTTGTATAAAACAGCAAAAAATCTTGTACTTGCTTATTCCAGAAATGCCCGGAAAGAAATATTGAAAGAACCGGATACGGAAATGGCCAGCCGGGAGGGGGACATTTTTGAACAGTTATGCAGGAAGCATGAGAATCGCGTCGTAGAAGAGCTGTACAAAGAAGAGGTGTTTCGCCATATTTCTCCGAAGTATATGGAATTGTACCGCAGATATTATGTGGAACATCAGTCCATGGGAGAGATCGCACGGGAGATGCAGATGAGCGAACCGGCGGTCAGAATGAGCTTCGTGAGGCTCCGAAGGGAGATTAAAAACCGGGTGAGAAAATTACAGCTTGGAGAATTTTGATATGTTACATTTGAAAAATGTTGACATATATAAGTGTATGGAAAGCGCGGACCAGGAAGAAAACAAAAGGGAGTGGTGATAGTGAGAGAGACAGTTGCAACTTTAAAACAAAAAATAAATGAGGAAATTGAAAAGGGAAATTTTGATGCGGCGGCGGCTCTGACAGAGGAACTCTGTGAACTGCAGGGGTTGGATCAGACGGACAGCAAAATGCCGGCATCTTTCCCGTTTGAGATCAAAAAGAAAGGCAAGGCAGAAAAAATGATGAATATGAAGAAACATATAGCAAAGGCAGCAGCGGTAGTGGTGATTCTGGGTGTTTCCGGCGGTACAGTTTATGCCGCGACACAGCATTTTCAGCAGGCACAGCATATGGATAACGGTCTGGCAGTGGTCAACAACGACGCAGAAGTTGTAGAAAGCAATTGGGATGATGAAAGTATGTTTGAGGAGGCACCGGTGTTGTCGGAAGAGGATACGGATTCCGATATTGAGGTTCTTTCTACCGAGGAGGGAACAGAGGATACGGCATGGCTCAGAAAAGTGGTGAGCAGAGTGACACATGAGAGATATGCTTCTGATGACGGCGTAAACTGGGAGCAGGATGATCCGGATGTCAAGGAAGTAACCGAGTACACATACCAGGATTATGATACGGCCTGCGCAGATACGGTGATGAACAATCTTTTGAAGAAATCTTTTGAGCAGTATGGAACAGTTTCTTATCGTGATACACATTTTCTGGATGAGGAATTGCCGGATACATCGAGTCTGACGGCGGGATTTAAGTATGGCGGCGGTAAATTTACACTGGAGCAGTCCTATGATCCGGAGGCGGCGGATGTAAACATGCTGATCACCAGTACGGAGGGTGTGACAAATCAGCGGGAATATGTATCCAAAAACGGAGATACTTTCGCACTCAGCGATGATACGGAGACAGGCGAGACGCGCACTACGACAATGGTGACTTACGGAAATTACACTGTGATCCTCACATTTACGGGAATGTCCGAGCAGGAAATTCATGAAGTTCTGGATGCGGTCAGCACAGAAATTTAACAGATCAGAAAAGGGCTGTCGCATTAAGTACCGGATATACAGGATATAGTTTTAGAATATAGACATTTACTACTATATCTAGTATATGCTCTTCTTAATGCGACGGCCCCTTTTGCGTGTATAGGGTGCGAGATGCATTTAATCTTTAGTTGGTGAGCGTGCCATTGAAGCTCCCTTTTGCGTGTATAGAGGGTGCGGCCGCAGGCTACACTGTCTCCGTATCGTATCCGTTTTTCTGGTAGATGGCCAGAAAACAGATCACCGCGATCACGATTTCCACGAACAGGACAAGGATGTGAAAAATATCCAGAATTTTTTCCTCTCCGGATGCGATGTTTTGGATCGTTGCCATGATCACTCCTGTAAAGAGGAAATTTGTTATTGTTCCGGCGATGTCGTTAAATGCCGAAAAGATCGGGATCATCATAAAGATCAAAAGCGCGGGAGTAGTGATGGTCCCTGCCGTGACCTGATTTTTAGAAAAGATACCAAATATCATGCCGATCACTGCGCTGGCGATGGCGCACAGGGCGGAGACGGAGAGATAGACGCCCCATTCTTTTCCACTCATAGACATACCGGATACGATAACGATAATGGCGTTTACCACGGTCATCATCAGGATTACCGGGATGAGGCTTCCGAGGAAAAATTCCAGACCGTTTACAGAAGAGGTCATCAATGCCCGCAGGGTATGTTTTTCTTTCTCTTCTGCTAATGCGGCGCTGACGCAGTAGATTCCGGTCATCGTAATATTCATCAGTGCGCCCAGAGACAGAACATAGGAGTTGAGCCATGTGGTCAACTCAACATCAACATCTTCTCCGCCGAGCATGGAGCTATAGACGATTTTCATCACGAGCGTGAATCCGATGGCAAATATCGGCATGATGATAAAATTTTTGGAAAAGAGAGCTTTCAGCTTCATTTCCATGATGGCAGCCAGTTTATTTCCATGTACGATCTTCATTGCAATTTCCTCCCTGTCACTGTCAAAAATACGTTTTCCAATGTGGGTTCACAGGAGTGAATCGCCGCCACCTGATCATTTTTCAGCAGTTCGGCGAGTTCATCAATATCTTTTGGAGTCTGTTCCAGAACGATTTCTTCGCCGTTTTCCAAAAGGACCCGGTATTTTTTCTCCGTGTTATAGCGCAGGCACAATTCCTGTGGAGTTCCATATTCCACGATCCGGCCATCATTCAGCAGGGCGACGTGGTCGCACATTTTTGTGGCTTCCTCCATGTTATGTGTTGTCAGAAAGATGGACATCCCCTCGCTTTTCAGTTCCAGCAGCAGGCGGTGGATTTCCAACGCCGTAGACGGATCGAGGCCGCTTGTCGGCTCGTCCAGGAACAGGACTTTAGGCTTGTGCAGGACCGCCCTTGCAAGAACCAGACGCTGGGTCTGGCCTTTGGACAATTTCCCGGCAGGTTTTTTCCGGTGTTCCTGAAGTCCTACACGTTCGAGAAGTTCATCGATTCTCTGTGGCTTTACGCTCAGAATTTTTGCGAAATATTTTAAGTTGTCATAAACAGTCAGACGTTCGTAGATACCGGAATGGTCTGTTACAATCCCGATCTGTTCATAAATCGTTTCATCGATATTTTTCACATGAATTCCCAGGACATAAGCGTCTCCCGATGTGGGTTTCAACTGTCCGGTGAGGATTTTGATGGTTGTTGTCTTTCCGGCGCCGCTCGGTCCTAAGAATCCTAGGATTTCACCCTGCCCCAAAACGGCGTTCAGGTCTTTCAATACAGGCTCTTTGTCAAATTGTTTTGATATGTGATCTAACCGTATATATTCCTGATTCATTTTGTTCAACTCCTTTCCCGTATATCTTATCACTTTTTTGGAAAAAATGACCGGAATTTCCCAAACGGTTCTTTTTCTTCCCGAATGGCAGGCAGGAAATTCGTCAACACTTTTCTCTTACGTTATTGCGGGTACGGTAAAACTGTTCCGGTTAGAGTCAGAAAATCCGTCAATATTTTCCGCTGATCCGTTTTAGTACAGCAGATTTCATATTTCTGGAAACGAGACATTCCTGCTGACCTACTTTTGCTTTCCCATGTTTCAGGTCGATCTCTGTGATTTTATCGACCGCCGCCAGATAAGAGCGGTGCGTCCGGATGAATGCATTTCCCATCTGCTGTTCGATCTCATTTAGATCGCCGACAAAATCGATCCGGCTGTAGTCTGTGTGCAGGATGACATGATGTGCCCTGGATGATGTCTCAAAGTAGAGAATGTCATGTATGGGTACATGTTTTAATGTGTTTCCTATTTTTACGGAATAAACGCCGACGGCGTCGTTCTGTTTTTCATCCTGAAGGCGCTGACAGAGAGATTCCAGACAACGGTCAATGGACTCCCTTTGATTTTCCGGATTTTTTATAATATAATCAAAGGCTTCCAGATGGTACTGAAAGGTTCGGTATGCAAGATTTTCGAAACTTGTGATGTAAATGAGCGTGGCGTGCGGGTCCGTCCGGCGGATTTCCTTACCGAGCAGAAAACCGTCATAGTTTTCATCTTTTAAATCCACATCAAGAAAATAGATATTCCGCTTTTGAGGAGCCCGGCGTACAATTTCCAGAAAGGTTTCCGCATTTCCCTCACTTGCCGCTATTTTCATATCGTAATCTTCGATCAGGATCTTGGAATCAATCTCTTTTTGAATCTGTTCTCTGATCACGTCATCGTCGTCACACAGGTATATTGCTATCATTGTTTAAACTCCAATCGTAAATTCCTGTATAAAAGTGTGATTTTCCAAACTGGTCATAGGAGCTGCCCCGGGATATGACTCCAGAATTCTCCGATAGCTGGCAAGTCCAAGTCCGCGGTCGTTTCCTTTGGTGGAAGACCCCTCCTCCCAGATACGGGAGATATCGATTTTTCCCTCACAGGGATTTGCCACCCGCACGGTGAGATATCCGTTCTGATACAGGAGAAGCAGCTCTATCTCTGGATGCGGGCACTTTTCTGCTTCCTCTATGGCATTGTCCAGCAGGATTCCCAGACATCGGTTGAAATCCCATACTTCCATCCCGGTTTCCGAAAACGGATACAGCACCTCCAGACGGCAGGAAATATTCTTTTCATGCATTTTCGTGAGTTTGGACAGGATCAGACTTTTCACTTCCGGTAACCGGATATTCCCGATCTGTGTTGTCATCCGGATCTTCTCCCCAATCTTCTGGTCAAAATCAATTTCCAATTCCCTCAGCGCTTTTTGGATTTCTTCCATATCTCCGTCCTGGGCGTACTGATACATTCCCGACAGCATATTTTTATAATCATGGCGGAAAGAACGCATTTCTTTTTGCAGTTCCTCCAGATTTTCCAGATACATCTGCTGCTGTAACAGCATAGATTTTTGAAGCTGTATCTTGTGGCTGCTTTCCAGTCGGAGGGCGAGGTACATGAGAATACATACCAACAGGAAAGCCAGGATAATGACCGTGGCATTGTAGGACAAAATTGTTTCTTCCGTTAATCCCAGCCGAAAGGTAAAGCATATTTCCATAGATATCTCTAATGCCAGGATTGCCAGGGCCGTCCGGCAGATATTTCTGGTATGATCCAAAAGATATCTGATGGGTCTTCCGAAATGCAGTTTTCTGAGTATCATGCATATGACCCAGGAGACAAGGGGATAGAGAATATACATCTGCTGTGCGTAATACAGGAGACTGGATATACTGCTCAGTGATATATTGCGGATGACGGAGCTCAGTACGGAGCCGGTCGCCACCTGCAGAATCGCGCCGATGCCGACTACGGCGAATGACCGCCAAAAGCCCCATTTCTGCAGATGCATGAGCACAACCGTGGTGAGTAAATAAGTCAATATCGATCCCAGGGCATAGGCGGCTATTGTAGGTAATCCGCTTACCAGATAGAGAAAATAGACCCAGGCTGTCGAGGAAATCAGGGTGACAGCCAAAAGTTTTCCAAGCAGTTTCCAGTCTGTTTTCTCGTTTATCGCGGCAAACATATAGATTCCCAGTATAAAATAGGAAGATAAATTATCCAAAAAAATAATCAGTAGTGAAAATATCGTAGAATCCGGCATATTATGTCACCTCTCAGGTCAAAGATAAAGATATTCTATCATACAGCAGCCGGAAACGGCAACTCTGCTGTGAGGATATTTGTTATAGAGATATTCGGCAGAGAACAAACGTGGGAATAAGCGAAAGAAGAAACGTGTTGTATTTTTTGTGGTTTCAGCATATAATAAAAGCGTGATCACAAATCACTAAAATATCAATAAAAGCGTGATTATGAATCACTTATATATAAATAAAAATGTGATTAATGCACACAAAAACATCAATAAAAATGTGAGGAAACGAATCTATGGAGCGATTTATCTTAAAAAAGTTGTTGGATTGGAAGAATTCTCCCTACCGCAAGCCCTTGATCCTGAAAGGTGTGCGTCAGGTGGGCAAGACCTGGATTCTGAAAGAATTCGGCAAACGTTATTATGAAAATACCGCTTATTTTAATTTTGACGAAAACGAAGAGTACAAGCAGTTCTTCGAAACTACCAAAGATGTGGATCGAATTCTCCAGAATCTGATGCTGGCCACCGGCCAGAAGATCATGCCGGGAAAGACTCTCATCATCTTTGATGAGGTGCAGGACTGCCCGAAAGTCATCAACTCGATGAAGTATTTCTGCGAGAATGCGCCCCAATATCATATTGCCTGCGCCGGTTCTCTGCTGGGTATTGCTCTGGCAAAGCCATCTTCTTTTCCGGTGGGAAAGGTCAATTTCATGCAGATTGACCCCATGACTTTCTCGGAATTCCTGATTGCCAATGGAGACAAAAATCTTGCGGCGTATTTGGAAAGCATAGACGCCATCGAGCCGATCCCTGATGCATTTTTCAATCCTCTGTACGAGAAATTGAAAATGTACTATGTCACTGGTGGTATGCCTGAATCCGTGTTGATGTGGACGGAGGCTCGCGACGTTTCTGCCATGCAGGAAGCTTTGTCCGGCATTATCGGAGCCTATGAGCGTGATTTTGCCAAGCACCCCAACATCAGCGAGTACCCGAAGATTTCTATGATCTGGAAATCCATTCCCTCTCAGCTGGCGAGAGAAAATAAGAAGTTCATTTACAGGGTTGTCAAAGAAGGCGCAAGAGCCCGTGAATACGAAGATGCTTTGCAGTGGTTGGTAGATGCCAGGTTGGTGCATAAGATCTACCGCAGCAGTGCCCCGGGTCTGCCGGTAGCGGCCTATGATGATCTGTCTGCGTTTAAGATCTATTTAGTGGATGTCGGTCTGCTCCGCCGGCTGGCTCAGTTGTCGCCTACCGCTTTTGGAGAAGGCAACCGCTTATTTACTGAGTTCAAGGGCGCTTTGACTGAAAATTTTGTATTGCAGACTTTGCTCACACAGTTTGAGGTTTTTCCCCGCTATTGGAGTCAAAACAATCCGCCTTACGAAGTGGATTTTCTGATCCAACGGGAAAACGATATTTTTCCGGTGGAAGTTAAATCCGAAGCAAACACTGCAAGTAAGAGTCTTAAGAAATTCAAGGAATTATTCCCTGACAAAGTGAAACTCCGTGTACGCTTTTCGTTGAATAATCTGAAACTGGATGATGATGTTTTGAATATTCCATTGTTTATGGCGGAACAGGCAGACCGGCTTATCGGAGTTGCGTTAGAACAACTCCAAAATGACAGATGATCCCTTTGCTATGTTATCGGGATGCCATACCGGACAATTCATCTATTTTTTTGCGGGCAATCCGGTTAAAAAGAGCGATGACTCTTCCGGTAAAGATAACAGTGAGCACAGTTCCAAGGCCGATGCCGATGAAAAGATGTCCGGCGCACAGGCCGATGACAAAGGTGATGGATACGTTGATAAGATCAAAAATATTTTTTGCAAACCCCATACCCTTGCCGGACAGTTCGCCCGCCATATGCACAAAACTGTCGCAGGGGTTGGCGATAAGCTTCATATTTACGGACATGGCCGCCCCGATCCCGGTACATACAATGGCAAAGAACAGGATCACAAGCTGTTGGCCAATATTTTCTGGCGTGAATGCGAGCAGAACGGAAAATAGATTCATAAAGCGGGTGAATACCACGCTGAACGGAATCTGCAGCAGATCAAACCAGTTTCTGTTTTTCCCTCGGATGATCAATTGTAAGACGGTCACGATACAGTAATAAACAAAAGTGATATTTCCAACATTCAGGCTGTTGATCGCTGCAATACTGTATGGAACACTGATGAGAGGGGAGACGCCAAGCCCTGTTTTTGTATTGAGTGTGATACCCACAGCCAGGATCACAACGCCGATACTGTAAAAAAGGAGGCGGAATCCCCATTGCTTTCTGGTCATATGTAAATCCCCCTTGTATTTTTGTTTGCATTTGTATTTGTTTAAGTATATTATAATGAAAAAAACGAGAAATTTCCAGAGAAAACAGGAGGGTCAAATGACAAAAGAAAAATTGACTTTAGAGATCATAGAACGTTTGAAAAAAGAATATCCGGATGCGGGATGTACTTTGGATTATGATGATGCATGGAAACTGTTGGTCAGCGTGCGTCTGGCGGCACAGTGCACGGATGCCAGAGTGAATGTGGTAGTACAGGGATTGTATGAGAAGTATCCGGATCTGGAAGCTCTGGCGGATGCAGAGGTGGATGATATTGAGGCGATCGTGCGTCCCTGCGGACTGGGAAGAAGCAAAGCGAGGGATATCAGCGCCTGTATGCGGATGCTGCGGGATGAATACGGCGGAAAGGTACCGGATGATTTTGATGCGCTGCTGAAGCTGCCGGGTGTCGGCAGAAAGAGCGCGAACCTGATCATGGGAGACGTGTTTGGAAAACCGGCGATCGTCACCGATACACATTGTATCCGTCTTGTAAACCGCATGGGGCTTGTGGATCAGATCAAGGAGCCGAAAAAGGTGGAGATGGCGCTCTGGAAGCTGGTTCCGCCGGAGGAGGGCAGTGATTTCTGTCACCGTCTCGTGTACCATGGAAGAGATGTCTGTACGGCACGGACAAAACCTTATTGTGATAAATGCTGCCTGAAGGATATCTGTGCAAAAGTGGGTGTGTAAGTATGCTGTATCAGAGGATTCGGTATTTCCTGCGCGCATCGGAGACAGGGAGTTTTTCAAAAGCAGCAGGCCAGATGTATGTGTCTGCCCAGGCTCTGACAAAGCAGATCGGGCTTTTGGAAGAAGAAGTGGGCGGCAGGCTTTTTGAGCGTTCGCATCAGGGTGTTGTACTGACCCGGCTGGGGGAATATGCACAGCAGAAATTTTCAAAAATCGATCAGGATCTGAATGATACGATGGAGGAATTAAAACGTCGTGCGGGGGACAAGAAAGAGCGTATCAATATCGGTATTTTTTCGGCGCTGCCCCAGGAGTCACTGGTAACGCCTCTGATATCCTTTATGCTTGGACGTTTTTCAAAATATCAGATAGGATTAAATCTGATCGATCTGCACGAGGGGAGAAAGCTTTTGTTGGAGGGGAAAATTGATATTCTGCTTACGAATACCCATGAGGAAGATAACTGGGATGGATACAGATGTCTGGCCTTTGGGGAGTATGAGGCAAAAGTGATCGTATCCCTGCTGCATCCGTGGGCAGTGAAAGATTGGATTACTGCGGAGGATATGAGGGGAGAGACATTTCTGAAAATGGATATGGGATACGGATACTATACGGTTCCCCAGGAAAATAGTTTTTATGAAAATATACCCTGTAAAAATATTCAGAGGGTGGGAAATTTCGATACAATGTATGCTCTTTTGCAGCAGGGAGGCGCGTTCGCCGTTTTCCCGCTGGCTTTTACCAATATGGACCGGGCGAAAATTAAAAGTTTTGATTTCCCGGAGCGAAAGTTTCTCTTCCATACGGCACTCGTCTATGATCCGGACAGCAGACTGAATGGATTGAACGATATTGTGAGCGAAATAGAAGAAGAATTTGAACTGCGCGAGGTTACAATCTGAAGTTGTAACCATGTATCCATGAACTGTTTTTTATGAAGCGTGATTATATGTTAGATTAATACTAACAAATAGCTGCTTGAAGATTTTAAGGAGGTTTATGGTATGCAGACAAATAAGGAAGCGCTGTTGGCGCTGATGCGGGGAGAAAAGGCGGATTTTATACCGGAAGTCTATTCTACAATGAAAGATGTTGTATTTCCGGGGGACCGCTATATTGAGCTGGGGGATAAGTTTGATCCATATGGAACAGGTGCGGATGCATGGGGTGTATTATGGACAAATCAGGGGCCGAATCCCATCGTGGATGGGAATACGGTGGCAAAGGATTTCCGGATGTTCGAGGAGATGGATGAGTGGAGAGAGAAAGTGAAATTTCCACCCTTGGATTTCATGCCGATAGAACAGATTTTTCAGGGAATGTGCGCCGGAATGCATGTGAATCCTGAGACAGATGTGGTGAGCTGTCTGATCTTATCCGGACAGTTTGAGCGTATGAATCAGATGATCGGTATGGAAAATGCGCTCTGTGCCTTTTATGAATATCCGGAAGAGGTTCATGCATTTTTTGATTCGATGTGTGAATATAAGTTGAAATGCATTGATCTGGCATATAAATATTTAAAGCCGGAAGTGATTCATATGCACGATGACTGGGGAACGAATGACAATATGTTTTTCTCACCGGATATCTGGCGGGAATTTATCAGACCAAATGAAGAAAAATATGTAAAGCGTATTCATGAATATGGGATGCTGTACCTGCATCACTCCTGCGGTTATATTATGCAGATCATTCCGGATCTTGTGGAGATCGGGGTGGATGCGATCGAGCCCATGATGGTGAAAAATGATATGGATGAATGCCTTGCGAAATATGGCAGCAGGATGACCTTTTTTGGCGGTATTGATAATCAGATGATCGACAAGGAAGAATCTACAGAAGAGGATATCCGCGCGGAGGTGAGACGTGCAATGGATGCCTATTCAAAAAAGGGGCGTTATGTGCCATATTATATTCCGGCTGTGGAGAAAAAATGGTTCATATATATGGATGAAGTGAACCGATACGGAAGAACGATTCATCCATCAGACGGGGAATAAAGAACGGATATATGCCTGCATAGCAGTTCCGTTTGGCGGTGCACCCGGTAGAATGGCGTAATCCGGGAGCATTTGAACTGTATCGGGCAATTTCAGAATGTGGCAGAAGAGGGAGGCCTTAAAATCATTTTGTGATTTTGAGGCCTCCCCCTTCTGCTATATATCAGATGTATAAAAATGGACAATTTGCTTTTCCTATTCGTATTATTAGTGAAAGGAGCTAAGAAGATACATGAATGTGCGCACGAAAGAGCAGATGGAAGAAATTTATAATCGGCAATGCGATACCGTATATCGTGTCTGCTTTCTGTATTTAAAAAATGAACAGGAGGCCCTGGATGCCGTGCAGGAAACATTTTTGCGCCTGTTTCAGAAAAACCCGGTTTTTCAGGATCAGGAACATGAGAAAGCCTGGCTCATCCGTACTGCGATAAATTATTGTAAGGATGTACAGAAAAGTTTCTGGAAACGAAACCGGAGCGTCTATGAGGAAGCAGCAGGACAGAAAATGCAGTATGACCGGATGCCGGAGGAGCAAAGGCTGATCTTGCAGACAGTGCTGGGACTTCCGCCGAAGTATAAAGATATTGTTTATCTGCACTATTATGAAGGGTACTCTATCGAGGAGATTGCAAAACTGATGCATAAAAATGCTTCTACTATGCGGTCAAGATTAAGCAGGGCAAAGGAATTGCTCAGAAAGGAATTAAAAGATAATGGATAAACAGATTAAAAAAATGTTGGATACAATAGAGATGCCGCAGGATAAAAAGGAACAAACCTTTGCGGAAATTTGTAAAAAGTATCAGAGCAGGAGAAAGTACAGAATACCCAGGGCGGCGGTGGCAGCATGTGCGGTTTTCATCGCAATACCGACGGTTGCAATTGCGGCGGAAAAAATATCGTCTTATCTGGTACAGACGCAGAAGGACAATATGCATACAATTTTCAATATCACGGAGAAGCAAAGCGAAACGCAGGAGAAATATGTAAAATTACAGACGGTAGATTTGGAGGGATATACGCGAAGTGATATACTGCATACAATTTGTTTTGATTCCACAGAGGACAAAAACATGCAGGGGTTCTATGTGCAAATATTAAAAATGGACGGTGATACAGAGGATTTTTATGAAAAAAATGTCCTGAGCAGCCGGGAGACAGAGGTGAACGGACGCAAAGCAGTATATATGGAAAAAAATGGAGTATCCCAAAGTCAGGAAGAGGAAAACAAAGCGAGAAAAGAGGTAGCTGTTTTTTATGAGGACTACGGGTATGTGCTGTTGATCCGGGAATATGGCGGAAAAGGGATGGAAGAAGACGAGTTTCTGAGTATAGCGGAAAAGATGGTGCTGGTACCCGTACAGCAGCCGGTGGAGTCTACCGTAATAACGGTATCCGAATATATGGATGAAGTGGAAAATGACACCCGGAATATGCTGGATTATGGCACATCCATTGAATTTCCGGAAGATAAAATGTGTGATATAAATGCCACGCAGATATACCAGGGAATAAGCTATCATATTGATCGTGTAGAAGTGCGGGATAACGTGAGTGATCTGGATATGGAGAAAGGAAATCTGAATTATCAGGAATTGTTAAAGAAAGGAATTGGAGTGGATGAAGATTATAATCTGCTGCCATATGAGCGGGAGACGATCGGATTCGGAGACGGATATAAAACTCCGGAATTATATGTGGCAGAGACAAAAACAGTCACGCCGAAACTGGTGTTAGTGACAATGACGATCACTAATATATCCTGGGAGGATGAGGACGATCTGGTACAGATAGGTAATCCGTTAAGCTTTGTTATAAAACAGGGTGATGAGAATTATTTTGATACCCGTGAATTTGAACGGGGGGACATGGAATCTTATTATTGTGATTCTTATCCGGTATGGATTTCTGACAGTGAAAAAGGGACAGATCATCTGTTGAAAAGGCTGCCTGTGGGTGAAAGCACAACCGTTCAGCTTGGATATTTTGTGGATGAGGATATGCTGGATGAAATGGTTATGGAATTTGATTTTGGCGGCGGACTGAATGACGGTAACTGGTCATTTATCGATATGAGAGGAGGGCGTTTTTAGGCGGGCTGAAAGGAGAAAACTTTGTAATAATTTTTGTAAAAAGTATTGACTCTAAACCTGGTTCATGCTTTATTCTGAGAGGGATTTAAAGGAGGAATGACTCATGAAGATAGGTGAAGTGGCAAAGGAGACCGGACTTTCCGTGAGCAATATCCGTTTTTATGAGAGGAAAGGACTGTTGGCTCCGTCGAGAGATAAAGAGAGTCAGTACCGGGATTTTTCCGAGGATGATGTGATCCGGCTGAAAAAGATCATTGTTTTGAGAAAAGCCGGAATTTCGGTGGAAAAAATATCCCTGCTCTTTTCCGGGCGCGTCACATTATGCGAGGTGCTTTGTGCCCAGGAACAGGAATTGAGAGAGCAGATGAAACAGCTTCAGGGGGCGGCGGCGTTATGTGATTTTATGAAATCCGAAGAGAATATTGAAACAATGGACGTGGAAAAGTGCCTGACCTATATGACAGCAGAGGAGCAGCAGGGCAGACGCTTCGCGGAGGTAGTGGAACTGGCGGAAGATCTGGTGAATTATACGGGAGACATGTTCTTCCATTCCAACTTTGGCTTCTGGACCATGCTTGGACAATACCGGATGCAGCCGGTGTGGACGATTTGCTGGTGGATCATCCTGCCGGCGGTATTTCTGATATCTGTGCTGATCGATTCCGATCACATAGCCGTGATGCTGGTCATAGCAGCCTTGATATGGATGCTTCCCCTGATCCGATTTGTTTTTGACCGAAAGAGAAGCAGACGGGGGAGGGATGAGTCATGAGTTTTTTTGTTGATCTGCTGGGGCAGTTTCTGAATTTTTTATATCGGTTGACCGGAGACTATGGATTGGCGATCATTGCAGTCACGGTCATTATCAAGACCTGTCTGCTGCCCTTTGATATCCGTTCCCGCAAAAGTATGAAAGAACAGCAGAAAATGAGCGCCCAATTGGAACAGATGAAAAAGAAGTACCGAAACAATGAGAAAAAGCTTCAGGAGGAATCGGAAAAACTGATGCGGCAGCAGGGGAAGCATTCTCTGGGATGTCTGATGATGATACTGCCCTTTCCGGTCATGTACTGCCTGTTTCGGGTGATCCGGGGGATTCTGTCTGAGGAGCTCACCTCTTTTCTTCTGCCCTGGATACCGTCGCTTTTGCTGAAAGATCCATATGGAATCCTGACCGTGCTTACCGTAGCGGTGCAGATGGCGCCTCAGTTGTTTCCGTATATTCGCTTTTTTAAAAGTCTCGAATTGCAGAAAAACAATCTTATATCCGTGCTGATTCTGATGGGATTCAACGGTTTTATCTGTATCAGCCTGCCTGCCGGAGTAGGACTTTATTATCTGGTTTCCGGGACATTTGCGGCAGTGGAACAGTTTGTGCTGAACGTTGTGGAAGTGAGAAAGAATCGTGCGGCAAGGGAGGTTTCATGACGAAAAGGAAGGTATGTGTGTGGATATTTCCATTGAAACAAGAAAAGTGTGCTTCATACACCTTCGCGATCAAAAACTTTGAAAGCACAGCTTTTCTTGCCGCGCCGAGCACGATTGCAAAGCAATTTCCTATCATATAAAAAAGAGATGACAGCGGTTTCAATGAAAAACTGAAATGCTGTCATCTCTTTTTACAATTTAAAATGGGGTTCCGTTTCTGTTCCAAAATCCTGCTCCTTTATTCGTTTTATATGCACAAGTAAAATATGTACCGCACTCGGGGCATTGGACGATGATTGTCATCGCTGCCTTGAAAGGATCTTTTATTTTTCCTGCTGCCAGCTGGTCAAGCGAATGCGTTTGGCTGATAATAATAAGATGTCCGTCATCGATTCCATTGCTTAATGTCTGCAGGAGTTGAAAAAATTCTTCCGGGCCGTGAATCCAAAGGTTTTTGGGTAACATCATACAATTTTTACACATCACTGCCGCCTCCTCCCGATGAATGAAAAACTTTTTACCAACTATATTATATCGCAAATATCGGATACAAACAATAAATAAACTGAAAATTTAATAAAATTAATATAATTGTCATAAAATTAAAGGCCGAATGAAAAAATACAAAGAGCCATTGCAGTATCGTATTTTGTAAAAAGTATGAAAAATTGAGAAAATAGGACTACAAAAAAGCAAAAAACCTTGCTATACTGAAAGACGGAGCAGAGAGTACAGTTTTCCACCATTCTCGGAAAGGCAGGTGTGTGCGTATGATGACGATTTATAAAACAGATAACCGTATTCTTCATGAAGTGACGGAGATGGACCCGGGAGTCTGGGTTATGATGACCAATCCTACGATGGAAGAGAGCCAGGAGATTGCCGAGCGATACGGCATGGATATGGCAGACGTGCGGGCCGCACTGGATGAGGAGGAAAGTTCCCGTATCGAACTGGAGGACGGTTATACGCTGATCCTGGTGGATATCCCGACCACGGAGATCCGCCATGAGTCAAAGAACTATACGACCATCCCGTTGGGCATTTTGCTGACGCAGGAATGTATCATCACCGTCTGCACGGAGGAGACTCCGATTTTACAACATTTCATTGAACGCAGGGTGAGGGAGTTTTCCACAAAGAAAAAAATGCGTTTCGTGTATCAGATTTTGTTCCGCACATCGGCCATGTATCAGAGTACATTGCGCATTATTGATAAAAAGAGGACAGAGATCGAGGAGCGTGTCGGAGGCAACACGGAAGATGTGGATCTGATCGATCTGCACGAGCTGGAATCCACACTCGTATACTTTGCCACATCTCTGCGGGCGAATGGCGTCGTGTTGGAACGGCTGTCCCGCTACAAACGACTGGAACAGTATCCGGAGGATACGGAGCTTCTGGATGACGTTATTATCGAGAATCAGCAGGCGATCGAGATGACGATGATCTATCGTGATATCATCAATGGTACAAGGGAACTGTTAT
The DNA here is from genome assembly GCA_964548675.1 of uncultured Eubacterium sp. Taxonomy (GTDB): domain Bacteria; phylum Bacillota; class Clostridia; order Lachnospirales; family Lachnospiraceae; genus Eubacterium_I. The sequence continues at coordinate 15,694 of CAZJSI010000060.1, forward strand.
CCTCGGTTATCAACAACCGTCTGAACAATGTCATGAAGTATCTGACTTCGATCACATTGGTAATGGCGATTCCTACGATCATTTCCGGATTGTGGGGAATGAATGTGGATGGAAAGTGGATGCCGTTATCCACGGTGCCTCACGGCTTTGGGATTATTTGTCTGATGACACTGGTGATCTGTATTGTGATCATGCTCATCTTAAAGAAAAAGAAAATGTTATAAAAAAATGTCCGTTTTTTCACAAAAAATGTCATTGAATCAAACCATCGTTTATGAAACAATTATCTCAGGGATAGAAATTCATGGACGGTGGTTTTTATATCAGATGATAGATGACTCCCACCTCTACAGGTGGTGAGAA
>CAZJSI010000061.1:0-15923 GCA_964548675.1 uncultured Eubacterium sp.
TTATGGATGAAAATCGGGAGAGGGAAGATCCGGCGTATACAAAGCGGATTCACGACGAACAGAAATTAATACCGACGATCACAACAGTACTGTTTTACGGGGAAGAGTGGACAGGCCCCCGCAATTTGTTGGAAATGCTTGATCTGAAAGGGAGAGAAAACATAATACCTTTTTTGATGAATTATGAGCTGAATCTGGTGGAACTGGGAAAAGATAGGGAATTGTACCGGAAATTTCATTCCGATTTTCGCCTGATCGTAAAATATCTTTCTGTCAGGAAAAGTCGTGAGGAATTAAAGCAGTTTTTTAACGATGACGAAAGCAAGATCAGACATGTAAGAGAATTTTTGGATGTGATGAGTGCGATCTCGAGTGACAGCAGATATCGGAAAATAAAAGAAAGGGTGTTAAGGAGAACAGAAGAGGAGGAAGTATCGATGTGTCTATTGTTAGATATGGCGGAGGAACGCGGAGAGGCACGTGGAGAAGAGCGTGGATTGCAAAAAGGCATGAAAGAAGGCGCGCATATGAAAGCACTGGAGATTGCTGAAAATCTGCTGAAAGCGGGACAGACGATTGTGGCCGTGGCATGGTTGACAGGACTTACGGAAGTGGAAATTGAGCAGATATCCACAAAATAGGAATGCAGTGATATTTCGGATGTAAGATGATTCCCATCTCTACAGGTGGTGAGTAACAGATCTGTATGTAATTTTACTTATCCATTTATGATATCAAATAGTGTGGTGAAAGAGATGCACACTGTTTTGGATTATCATAAATGGATAATTTTTTATACTATAGGAAAAATTTTGACGTTAAAAAATTATTCTTTCATTGCATTTTTTATTTCTGATTTAAATAATAAAACCAGAAGTTAGTTTTGCAATCAACTTCTAAAAAAATATTTTGCTTTTTTGAAGATTTTTGGAAATCCATTCCGTTATAATATATGAAAGCTTTCAACAAAGGAGGTGGATAGAATCGATTCCAGAGAACAATTAACACATATGATGGAGCGGTACACGAATCTTGTATTTTCCATATGTGTAAAAATGACAAATGATTACTTTGCAGCAGAAGACCTGACACAGGAAACATTTCTATCTGCTTTGAAAAACTTATCATCCTTTGACGGGGAAAATGAAAAGGCATGGCTCTGCCGGATCGCATCGAATAAATGTATTGATTATAACAGGCAGGCGGCGCGGAAAGTGATATCAACGGAGGATGAGATGCTTGAGACAAAACAGAGTAAGCAGGGGCTTCCGGAACCGAGTTTTCTGGAGTTGGAGGTCCGGGAACAACTGGTGGAAGCATGTGGAAGACTGAAACCTCCTTATGATGTGATCGCAAGATTGTATTTTGTGGAGGAGTATAAAGCGGATGAGATTGCACAATTGCAGAAGAAAAATATAAAAACGGTGCAGACTCAGATTTACAGGGCGAGAGGGATGCTCAGAAAAATTTACGGAAAGGAGAGGAACTGATCATGGAAAAAAAGCTGAATATAGAAAAAAAGCTGAATATGGAAAAAAAGCCGAATATGGAAAAAGAGCTGAATATAGAAAAAGAGCCGAATATGGAAAAAGAGCTGAATATAGAAAAAAGGCTGAACATGAAAAATGAAATGACAGACAATTATCTGACAGATGAACAATTACAGGATCTCATAGCAGGCGTGGAAGAAAACATGTACCAGGCTCCGGATTATCTGGAACAGATGATCTTGCGGAAAGCAGAGCCGGAGTTCATGAGAGAATCCGTAGAAATCGTTCCGATCCGACATGCAATTTTAGAGGGAAAACCGATTTTACCGGAAAAAACCGCAAGGGAAAAGCAGTTTAAGGAATATTCCGTGAAGATCGTGGCCGCAGCCGCAGCAGTCCTGATCTTGTTGGTTGCTCTGCCGAACCCGGAAAATTTTGCTCCACGGCAAAATGTGACAATCAGCACAGAAAATCGCAATACAGCGGTAAAGAATATCAATAAAAAAACAACGGATTTTTGCAGCGCAATTTTAGAAAAGACAAATCAATTATTCCGGAAGGAGGATTACTAATATGACAAGAAAGAAAAGCGGATTTGTAACATTTATACTCTCTCTGCTGCCAGGAGCAGGGGAAATGTATATGGGATTTATGAAAATGGGAGTCAGCCTGATGGGGGCATTTTTCCTGATCATTGCACTGGCAAGCTGGCTGGAGATAGGCCCGATGGTGTTTGTGGCATTTATAGCCTGGTTTTATAGTTTTTTCCACGTGCATAATCTGGCGTCTATGCCAGATGAGGAGTTTTATGCACTGGAAGATGATTACATGTTCCATTTCCTGAACAGAGGTAATCAGGATGAGGCGTCAGATAAAAGAAACAGAAATATTTTTGCGGCAATTCTGATCTTTTTCGGGGTAATACTTCTCTGGAAAGGTATGATGAGCGTATTTTCCTTTTATTTCCCGGAGATATCCAGCATGCTGCACACGGCCGGAAATCTTTTCTCAAGAGTGATAGTCGGAATTATTGTGATCGCCCTCGGAGTTTACATGATCCGCGGCAAAAAGCAGAGTATTTATGATGAGGAAGAGGAGCAGGAGTGAAAAATAAAGAAAATTTTGGGTCGCACTTGTCTGTGCCTTGAGCGAGTGAAAGGAATGATGAAAATCATGATAATAGCAATGATGATCTTAGCCGTGAGCGCGCATATTGCCCGCGGTCAAAAAGGAGGACTGGAACATGGAAGAAAATAATAAATCTGTACGGACACACCGCATTGGTTCCATTACATTTGGAGTCTCTCTGATCCTGTTTGGCGTACTGTTTTTAGGAAAATTATTATTTCCGGCCTTGAAATACACTTTTATTTTTCACCTATGGCCGGTAGTATTTATCATGCTGGGTGTGGAAATTCTCATTGAGACCCACCGGGAAGGGATTCAGTTTGTCTATGACAAGGCTGCCATTTTGATGATGGTATTGCTTTTGGGATTTGTAATGTGCATGGGCGCTGTGGACTGGTGTATGAGTGAATATGAACATTACTGGATTTACGCACGATAAAGATAGGAAATGTGGCAGATAAAAGGACCAGCCGTTTTTTCGGCTGGCCTTTCTGCATTATTATTTTTATTGTGGTAATAATTTTATAAACCCATCTTGTCAACCGAATTCATCTGCGTTAAGATACAGAAAGTGCGTTTCCGGGCAAAAGGCCGCATTGTCAAAAAGGCTGATCGTTAGTATATGTGCGGCATATTTTTGTGAAATGCGGCAAAAAGATGAACTATATGGATGAAGGAGAGGGTGAATCATGGATTTATTGAAAGGCGATATTCGCAAAGTGTTTGTGCGCTATCTTGTACCGTCTTTGGGCAGCGCTATGGTCATGTCTATTTATTTTCTGGTGGATTTTATTGTGGTCGGCCGGGGCGTGGGGGCGGACGGACTGGCGGCGTTTAGTATTTTGACCCCGATGCTGGCAATTTTATTTTTCTTCGGACAGCTCCTTGGGATTGGCGGTTCTGTCATGTACAGCACGAGAGTAGGGGCAGGAAGAAAAGACGAGGGATTTGAATATTTTACGTTGGCTGTGATGGCCGTGTTGGCCTGTGCGGGAGCGCTGTGGATTGTCTATGCTTTGTTTCATAACCAGATATTAACTTTCCTTGGCGCATCAAAGACCACACTCCCCTATGCCTGGGAATATATGAAGTGGTACACGATCCTTCTTCCCATAGCGATGACCTCCAGCTTCTGGAACAGCTTTGTGCGGAATGACGGGGAACCGGTCAGGGCGATGGCAGGTACTCTCTGCGGCGGCGGGGTGAACATTGTTTTGGACTTTATTTTTGTGTTTCCTCTTGGAATGGGAATGACCGGCGCGGCGCTGGCATCCGTGCTGGGATTGTGTCTGAATGTTGTGATCGTCACATCCCATTTTTTCAGCAGGAAAAACACGCTGCGTCTGGTAAAACCGACACAGGCGGCGCGAAAATTAAGACAGATCATATCCGGAGGCGTGGCGAGCGCAATGGTGGAGTTGTCCAACGCTGTCATCGTATTTTTCTTTAACATTCAGATTTTGCATTATGCGAACGAGCTTGCCGTGTCCGTGTATGGGATCATCTGTAACTGGGGCATTTTATTCCTGTCGCTGTTTAACGGCGTGGGGCTGGCGACACAGCCTGTTATTTCCGTTAATTATGGAGCGGGGCAGACATCCCGGGTGGCAAAGACAAGAAACCTGGCGTTTGTCTGTGTGGCGGTGTTTGGAGTGATCTTTTTTGGCGCGGGGATGCTTTTGACACGTCCGCTGATCACATTATTTATTGCGGGAAGCCCGGAGGTGTTTGCGATATCCGACACTGCGGTACACATTTATTTTACGGCGTTTTTGTTTATGGGATTTAATCTGGTATTTACTTATTACTTCCAGTCTGTGCTGCAGTTGAAACGTGCATTTATCTGCTCTTTTTGCAGGAGTATTTTGCTGACCGGAGTATTTGTGTTTGTACTGCCTCTGATCTTTGGATTAAACGGCGTGTGGGCGGCGTTCCCGGCGGGGGAGGCGGCTGCGCTGATATTGTCGCTGGCGGCGTTTTTTGCGCCGAAAATTGTGCCAAGAAGGGCCGCCAGGTAAAATCAGGCACGTCTCCTGGTAAAAAGCCAAATGGATTTGCTTTTCAAAACGATATTTACGAAAATTTTACCGGAACCCATCACTGAATTTTACAACTTCTTTTTATAATAGTAACTGTATGTGATTTTTTGCATATACTAACTATTATGAGAAGGAGGTGCCGAATGGAGGAAGAAGAGAGAATATCGTTGGTTTTAGAAGATCCGGTTATTCTGAAGGAATATCTGCAGTGTATGCAGTTTCTGCTTGCTCAAATTGAAATGTTTGGAAAACAGCAGGAGAGGATCTTGGGCAGGAGTATTATAAGTCATACAAAATACCGTTTAAAATCCGCTGAGAGTATTGTAGCAAAGTTAAAAAAGAAAGGCCGGGAACTGACGGAGGAAAATGTTTTATTGTACATTAATGATTTGGCGGGTATCCGCGTTGTCTGCCTGTTTCTGGATGATATTTACCGGATACGGGATTATATCTGTACCTTGCCGGAAATCACCGTCCTGAAGGAAAAGGACTTTGTGAAGAAGCCGAAGAACAGCGGATATCAGAGCCTGCATATGATCGTGAAGTTTCAAAACGGCAGAAAGGTTGAGATTCAGCTTCGCACCATCGGAATGGATTTCTGGTCGGTGCTGGAATATCAACTGCAATATAAGAAGCATCACAGGAAGATGAAGATGTTAAAGAAAGAATTGTTTTCCTGTGCCATAGATGTCCGGAATATGGACCAGCGAATGCTGGAGCTGCGGCAGTCAATTGAAAAAGTATAGAAAAAAGCTGAGAAACCGTTGGAAAGTTTCTTAGCTTTTATTTTACTGCGGAAAAGTCTGAAGCACACTTGTATTATTCTATTTCCTCTTCCTCTGCCTGGAAACTCTCATATTTCTCAATTAACTGGTGCCGTTTGCTCACTTCCAGTTTTGAAAAAATATTATGTACGTGTGCCTTGACGGTGCCCAGTGAAATAAACAGGGATTCACTGATCTCGGTATTGTTTTTGTTTTCCAGAAGCAATTTAAATATGTCCTGCTCGCGGGTGGTCAACTGGTACTCCCGGCAGAACAGGAAAAACTTGGAATAATCCCCGGCGCTTCCGGAACTGAGAAGAGGGGAAGCCGGTTCCTGATATTCGGGAAGCGGCAAAGGCGTGTCTGCAGTTTCGGGAAGTGGAATTTCCTCATCCTGATCGGATGGCAGGAGCTCCTTTTGCACCTCCGCATCCGTTTTCAGGGTTTCTTCCGGCTGCATGGAAGAAGATGCAGCGTCCGATGATGACATCTGAAATAAGGGAGCCAAAATGCGGATCGCAGCGATCGAGTATATGATGCTCAGAATATCCTCCGTCAAGCTGCGGTTATTGATCTTTACGATAAGGTTATTATAAATATCGAAATTAAATATCACGATCGTATCCTCGATCACGATCAACACAGAAAATACGACGGTGAGGAGAGCCAGTTTCCGAAACCGTACGAAACTCGGATCATTCTCGCGTTCGGGCTGTTTTTTCATCATATTTAAGGTATAAAGTCCGAGAATAAAAGTAAACACCTGGCACGGGAAATAGTAGCACCATACTTTAAGGGCGCTGTTTGGCAGGAGCGGGATAAAAAGTAATACTGCCAGCACCGTTGCCAAAATACAGTGAATTGCAGCGGGTGTTTTTCTGTCCAGGTAATGTTCAATGATCTTTACGAGGCAAAGGAATGTACTGGCATAGATCAATGTCTTAAATGCAGGTACGGTCATGAATTTCAAATCATAAGAGTCTGAAAAACTTTCTATCACTTCTGTCATATAAATAACCAGGTTATCTGCTATATAGAGGACGAACAGCAGGCATGTCATCAGAAAAACAGGACGTTTTGTCTGCAGATAGCCCATCAATGCGATTGCCAGCGGCAGACAAAATAAGATTAAAAGTAAATAGTTATAAATTGATAAAATAACATCCATCTTTCAAACTCCTCCTCATTAATATGATCAAATGTGACCCGTTAATATGGTCAAATATGACTCGAATCAAACACTGCTGTAACGATGATAAGAGTATAGCAAAGAGGAAAAAGTTTGTAAACGTGAATTTTTGGGAAAAAATCGATTTTTTAGTGCAATATGCACAAAAGTTTAGGCGAGTTTATGTGATAATTAGATAAAATAAATAGAAACTTAGAACTCACCGGTTACTATTAAACCACTACGTGTATGTGATAAATTTAACCCATCAAAGAGAGGATTTTAATAACAAAGAAAGGAAATTTAAGTGTATTATGAGACATTTGATCAGCCCGATGGATTTCACTGTAGAGGAGCTGGAACAGTTGATGGATGTGGCAGATGACATTAAAAAGAATCCGGAAAAGTATGCGCACGTCTGTGAGGGGAAAAAACTGGTGACGCTCTTTTATGAACCAAGTACAAGAACAAGATTGAGCCATGAGGCGGCAATGCTGAATCTGGGAGGAAGCGTCCTCGGTTTTTCCAGTGCGGATTCCAGCTCTGCGGCAAAGGGGGAGAGTGTGGCGGACACGATACGAACCGTTTCCTGCTATGCGGACATCGCAGCAATGCGCCATCCAAAGGAGGGGGCGGCGCAGGTGGCAAGCCAGTATGCGACGATACCGGTGATCAATGCGGGAGACGGCGGGCATCAGCATCCGACGCAGACGTTGACAGACCTGTTGACGATTCGCTCTTTAAAAGGAAGATGCGATCACATGACGATCGGACTTTGCGGGGATCTGAAATTCGGACGCACGGTGCATTCCCTGATCCGTGCATTAGTCCGGTATCCGGGGGTGAAATTTATTCTGATCTCTCCGGAAGAACTTCGGGTTCCGGGTTATATCCGCACCGATGTCCTGGACAGGCTTCATGTTGATTACAGAGAGGTGGTCCGTCTGGAAGATGCGCTGCCGGAGCTTGACATCCTGTATATGACCCGCGTGCAGAAGGAGAGATTTTTTAATGAGGATGTTTATGTTCGGATGAAGGACTTCTATATTCTGGACAGCAAAAAAATGGAACTGGCGCCGAAAGACATGTATATCATGCATCCTCTTCCCCGGGTAAATGAGATAGCGGTTGAGATCGACAAAGATCCGAGGGCGGCGTACTTTAAGCAGGCGCAATACGGTGTTTATATCAGAATGGCTCTCATAATGAAGCTGCTCGAGATTGAAGTGTAGGAGGAAAAACAGATGGAAAACGGCACATTAAATGTGGGACGCATCGACGAGGGGTTCGTACTGGATCACATTCAGGCGGGAAAGAGCATGGAGATTTATAAGTATCTGCGCCTGGACAAACTGGATTGCTGTGTGGCGATCATCAAGAACGCGAGAAGCGGGAAAATGGGGAAAAAGGATATCATGAAAATTGCGTGTCCGGTGGATGAAATGGATCTGGATATCGTCGGGTTTATTGATCACAATATTACCGTCAATATCATCAGGGACAGGGAGATTGTGGAGAAGAAATGTTTGTCACTGCCGGAGGAACTGCATGACGTGATCAAATGTAAAAATCCCAGATGTATTACATCGGTAGAGCAGGAGCTGGAACAGGTATTTGTACTCACAGACCCAGAGAGGGAAGTATATCGGTGCAAATATTGTGAGGAGAAATATCATGGCAGCAGTAAACGAAGAGAGATATGACGAAATAAAAAACGGGGGTAAAAATAATAATGGATGAAGCAGGCGGAAATAAGAAAAAATTCAGGATGATGGACGTCATCCTCACGGTAATTTGTGTTGTATTTGTAGCGGAGGCGGCAGCTCCGGCGGCGGAGATCGGAAACTCACAGTTTTTCTGGTGGATTTTACTGATCATTGCATTTTTGCTGCCCTATGGGCTGATCTCCGCAGAACTGGGAACCACCTATCAGGGAGCGGGAGGAATCTATGACTGGGTGAAGAGAGCCTTCGGCGACAAATGGGGAACGCGGGTTTCCTGGTATTATTGGGTAAATTTTCCGCTGTGGATGGCTTCTCTGGCGGTTATGTTTCCGATCACGCTGAACAGCGCCTTTGGAATACAGATAGGACCGGTTTTATCCCTGATCATTGAGCTTGCCTTTACCTGGAGCATTGTGTTTATCAGCTTTTTTCCGGTATGCGACAGCGTGTGGATCTTAAACGGCGCGGCGGTCATCAAGATCCTGCTGGCGGTCCTGGTGGGAGGAATCGGGATTTATGTGGCCTGCACACAGGGAATGGCGAATGTGTATACGGTCAAATCACTGTTCCCGACACTTGACCTGGACAGCCTGTCCTATGTATCTGTCATTTTGTTCAACTTCCTTGGCTTCGAGGTTGTATGTACCTTTGCCGACAGTATGGAAAATCCGAAAAAACAGATTCCCGGAGCCATCATCGCAGGAGGAATCGTGATCGCGGTCATTTACATTTTTTCGGCTTTTGGAATCGGCGTGGCGATTCCCACATCAGAGATCAGCGGAGATACGGGAATCCTCGCGGCGATACAGATTATGACAAACAGGCAGACGGGATTATTTATCCAGATCGTAGGTCTGATGTTTTTGGCCACTCTGTTCGGAAATATGACTTCCTGGTCACTGGGCGTAAATAATATCGCATGTTATGCAGCGGAGAACAACAATATGCCCGGGATATATGCAAGGAAAGCAGCGAAGAATGATATGCCGGTCGGTTCTTCGATCATGAACGGAATCGTGGCATCCTGCGTGATATTGATCGCACCGCTCATTCCGAACGAGGATCTGTTCTGGAGTCTTTTCGCAGTCAATGTGGTCATGATCCTCCTGGCATATCTTCCGGTATTTCCGGCATTTTATAAACTGAGAAAGATCAATCCTGATATAAACCGTCCGTTTAAAGTCGGCGGAAATGATCTTGTGTTAAAGATAATGGTTGTAGTGCCGATGATACTGATCGGGATGGCGCTGGTATTTACGGCGGTTCCGCTGAGATTTGACAGAGCTTCACTGATGAGTACGCTTCCGATCACCATAGAGACGGTCATCCTGGTGGGAATCGGGGAGCTGATCCTGCATTGTACGCAGAAAAAGAAAAAATAGAAAAATAAAGAATAAAGAGTAAAAGCGGCCGTCGGCCAGAATGCCCTGCGCATCTGTCCGGCGGCCATTTTTTGTATCATAGGAAATTGCTCTGCAATATTCCTGTGATGCAAAATCCCTATGGGAAAACGATGCGCAGCTACGCGCGCGGCAAGAAAAGCTGTGCTTTCGAGATTTTTGACCGAGGGGCGTGTGCAGCATACTTTTTCTCAATGCTGAATGAAATGTGCAAAGTGAGAAAACGGTTATTATCAAAAATGTATAAAAGTTTAGTTTAGATTATAAACTAATCCGTCAAAATGCATATAAACATATAACCAAAAGTTGAGTGTAAACCGATTTTTATTGTGATATTGTGTCATCACAAGCAAAGAGCAAAACAAAAAAGAGAAAGGAGCTTATGAAAATGAGTGAAGCAACAGGCAAGAAAAAGAAATTCAGAATGATTGATGCGGTCCTGACTGTTATCTGTGTCGTTTTCGTGGCAGAGGCGGCAGCCCCGGTTGCAGCAATCGGAAATTCCCAGTACTTCTGGTGGATCTTCATGATGATCTGTTTCTTAGTACCATATGGACTGATTTCTTCGGAACTCGGAACTACATATGATGACGGAGGCGGTCTTTATGACTGGGTAACCAAAGCACATGGACACAAATGGGGGGCGAGAGTTTCCTGGTATTATTGGATCAACTTTCCATTATGGATGGCTTCCCTGGCAGTTATGTTCCCGGATATGATTGCACTGATCACGGGAAAAGAGATGAGTACGGTTCTGGCAATTATTATTGAACTGGCATTTGTATGGATCGTTACCTTTATTGCTTTTACCCCGACCGCAGATGCAAAGTGGATTTTAAACGGTGCGGCTGCAATTAAAGTAATCCTGGCAGTTGGCGTTGGTATCTTCGGTATCTACGGAGCCGTAAAGAACGGAATGGTAAACCCGATCACAGCGACGAACCTGCTTCCGTCCTTTGACCTGAACAGTTTATCCTTCATTTCCGTTATCATCTTTAACATGCTGGGATTTGAGGTAATCTGTACAATGTCCGATGATATGGAGAATCCGAAGAAACAGATTCCTCAGGCAATCGTAATCGGCGGACTTGTAATTGCAGCAATTTATATGTTCTCCGCATTTGGTATCGGAGCAGCGATCCCGACTTCCGAGATCAACACAGACAGCGGCCTGATCGATGCATTTATGTTATTGACAGGCAAGAGCGGCGGAATCTTTATCTCCGCAGTAGCAATTTTATTCCTGCTTACCTTATTCGGAAATATGCTTTCCTGGTCCACAGGTGTAAATGAAGTAGCTGCCTATGCGGCAGAAAACGGGGATATGCCGGCAGTATTCGGCAAGAGAAGCGCTAAAAATGATATGCCTACAGGCGCAGCAATCATGAATGGTATCGTGGCATCCATCGTAGTTATTATCGCACCGATGATCCCGAATGAGGACTTGTTCTGGAGCTTCTTCTCACTGAACCTGGTAATGTTCTTATTATCCTATGTACCGATGTTCCCGGGATTCCTGAAGCTGCGCAAGAACGATCCGAATACGGAGAGACCTTTCAGGGTGCCGGGCGGAAAAGTGTTACTGAATGTTCTGGCATATGTACCGATGGTATTGATCATTGTTTCCATTATCTTCACCGCAGTGCCGCTGTCCTTTGACTCAGAGACACTTACGGCAACACTTCCGATTACAATAGGAGCGGTCCTGTTCATTGTTTTGGGAGAAGTAATGATCATTGTAAAAAAAGTGAAAAAATAGGTTTGTAACAGATAAAAAAGTGAAAAAACAGGTTTGCAGCAAATAAACCGTAAAAATAATTAAAAAGAGAGGTAAGAAAAAATGGCAAAGAGAATTGAGGGAACAACACCGAAACAGGACGGCTACAGAATGCCGGCAGAATACGAGGAGCAGACACAGATCTGGATGCTCTGGCCGGAAAGACCGGACAACTGGAGAAACGGTGCAAAACCGGCACAGAAAGCATTCGTGAACGTGGCAACAGCGATCAGCGAGTTTGAACCGGTAACTGTTTGTGTAAATCCATCCCAGTATCAGAACGCACGTGTACAGCTTCCGAAAAACATCCGTGTTGTTGAGATGGCAAGCAATGATGCGTGGATTCGTGACTGCGGCCCGACATTCGTGATCAATGACAACGGCGGTATCCGTGGATGTGACTGGACATTCAACGCATGGGGCGGCCTTGTAGACGGATTATATTTCCCGTGGGATCAGGATGATCTGGTAGCTCAGAAAGTTTGTGAAATTGAAGGTGTTGATTCCTACCGTACAGATGACTTTGTACTGGAAGGCGGTTCGATCAGCGTTGACGGAGAGGGAACACTTCTGACAACAGAGATGTGTCTGTTAAGCGAAGGCCGTAATCCACATATGACAAAAGAAGAGATTGAAGGGAAGTTAAAAGAATACTTAAATCTGGAAAAGATCATCTGGGTAAAAGACGGTATCGATCCATATGAGACAAACGGACACATTGATGACGTTGCATGCTTCGTTCGTCCGGGTGAAGTAGCTTGTATCTACACAGAAGATGAAAACCATCCGTTCTACAAAGAAGCTCAGGCAGCTTACAAGACCCTGTGCGAAGCTACCGATGCAAAGGGACGCAAACTGAAAGTTCACAAATTATGTGTGACAAAAGAGCCTTGCTATCTGACAGGCGCGGACACGATCGATTACGTAGAGGGAACACTCCCGCGTGAAGAAGGTGAAGTATCCATCGCTTCCTACATGAACTTTCTGATCGTAAACGGCGGAATCATTTTACCGCAGTACGGTGACGAGAACGATGCGCTGGCAGTTGAACAGGTTCAGGCTATGTTCCCGGACCGCAAAGTAGTTGGCGTGAGAACAGAGGAAGTAGCATACGGCGGCGGAAACATCCACTGCATTACACAGCAGCAGCCAAAAGTTAAGTAATTCCCTTCCACATTATGATATATACATCAACGACCGGGCGCAGAACCATGCGCCCGGGGGGAATCCCCAATGAAAATGAAACAAAAAAATTAAAATATAAAGCATAAAAAAGAAAAGGAGAAAACAATTATGTACGCAAACGGAGTAAGACATTTTATCGACACACAGGACTTAACAAAAGAGGAGATTCTTGACATTGTCAAACTGTCTCTGGAGATCAAAAAAAGCATCAAAGCAGGTTACTATCCGCCACTTATGAAAAATAAAACATTGGGCATGATCTTCCAGCAGTCCTCTACAAGAACCCGTGTATCCTTTGAGACAGCTATGGAGCAGATGGGCGGACACGCTCAGTACCTTGGACCTGGCATGATCCAGTTGGGCGGCCATGAGACGATCGGCGATACAGGTAAAGTATTATCCCAGTTGATCGACGTAGTTATGGCACGTGTTATCGAGCATAAGACAGTCGTTGATCTTGCAAACGCATGCTCCATCCCGGTATTAAACGGTATGTCCGATTACAACCATCCGACACAGGAGATCGGTGATATGTGTACGATCATGGAGAACCTGCCGAGAGGCAAGAAACTGGAAGACTGCAAAGTAGTATTTGTAGGCGACGGTACACAGGTTTGCGCTTCCCTTGGTATGATCACAACAAAATGCGGTATGCACTTCGTACATTATGGACCAAAAGGACATCAGCTTCAGGACAGCCCAAGTGCAGCATGCGTTGCAAAACTTGAGGAGAACTGCAAAGAGAGCGGCGGTACTTTCCTGATCACAGATGACAGAGAGGCAGTAAAGGGCGCTGATTTCATCTACACAGACGTATGGTACGGATTATACGAAAATGAGATGCCGAAGGAAGAGCGTGTACGCGTATTCCATGATTATCAGGTAAACCGCGAGTTAATGGCTCTGGGAAACATTGGCTGCAAATTCATGCACTGCCTGCCGGCAACAAGAGGCGAGGATGTAACAGACGAAGTGGCTGATTCCGATTCCTCACTTTGCTGGGAAGAAGCAGGAAACCGTCTGACAGCTATGCGCGGACTTCTTGTTTACTTCACGCAGTATCAGAGAATCAACGATACAACTGACCTTCAGAAAGCAGCAGCAAAAGAATCCTTAGAGAAATTCATGGAAGAGAGAGGTATCAAATAAGATATGGCAAGAATTGTAATCGCACTGGGCGGCAACGCCCTTCAATCCAAAGACAGCCAGCCGACCGCAGAAGGTCAGCTGGAGGTCGTAAAAAAGACCTGTGAACATATCGCGGACATCAGCTGCAACGGAAATGAGATCGCCATTGTACATGGAAACGGCCCGCAGGTGGGCAGAATCCTTCTCGCTTCCGAGACTGCAAAGGATGTAACTCCGGCAATGCCTTTTGACGTATGCGGAGCAATGTCACAGGGATATATCGGTTATCACATTCAGCAGGCGTTAAAATATGCGTTAAGCTCCAGAAATATCAATTTCCCTGTTGTCAGCGTGGCAACACAGATTGTTGTGGACAAGAACGATCCTGCTTTCCAGAACCCGACAAAACCGATCGGCGCCTTCTATACAGAGGAAGAGGCGAAAGTTCTGACAGAAGAAAAAGGCTATAACATGAAAGAAGATGCGGGAAGAGGCTGGAGAAGAGTTGTGGCTTCACCGATCCCGAAGAAAATTGTTGAGATCAAAGCAATTCAGGATCTCTGGGATTCCGCAATTGTAATTTCCTGCGGCGGCGGCGGAATTCCGGTAGTTGAGAACATGGACGGTACGCTGGATGGCGTAGCGGCAGTTATCGACAAAGACTTTGCGGCTGAATTGCTGGCGGAAAAAGTAGATGCAGATATTTTGATGATCCTGACAGAGGTGGAAAAGGTTGCCATCAACTGGGGCAAACCGGATCAGCAGAATCTGGATAAGATGAGCCTGAAAGATGCAGTGAGGTATATTGACGAAGGTCAGTTTGCACCCGGCAGTATGCTTCCTAAGGTTGAAGCTGCAATGAAATTTGTTCGTACCTATCCGGATAAGAGAGCGATCATTACCAGCCTGGATAAAGCGATCGATGCTTTGGAAGGAAAGACAGGAACAGAAATCGTATTTGCATAATCTGATTTTAAATGAGGGGCATCACAATGAACGGACAAAAGATCAAAGATATAACAGTCAGATATTTTCATGGAATTTATTCCACCACTTCACTGGAGCGTGCCTGGGATTATATGATCGAAAAGCAGGTAAAAACGCTGCCGGTGGTCAATGAGCAGGAGCATCTGATCGGGTTGATCACAATGCACGACATCACACTGGCATATATTAAAGATATTGCCAGACAAGAAGCTGAAAATGTGAATCTTCCATTAAAAAATGTTTTGGACACGGTAGACGGAACCGTTCTCGTCAATGAAAAGGAAAATGTGCTGTTGGAAAGCCTTGTGTTTACATCCGGAAACGAATATGACACGGACAGTGAAGAAACTGTCATCCGGTCAAAGTTCCCTGAGAGTACGATCCGGCGGATCCTGGTTCGGAGTTTTCCGGTGAATATGTGGATGAAAAGGACAGATTTTTTGTCAGTACAGCTAGATGATGATGCAGAACAGTGTGCCCGCAGGGCGCAGCAGACCAATTATCGCTATTTCCCCGTGCTTAACGGGGAAGAGCGGGTGGTCGGAGTCATTTCCAGGGAAGAGCTTCTTTACCATATGGACAGATCCAACCGGGTGAAGAAAGGATACTGCAATGTCCCGGCCGACGATACTTTTAATACACAGACAAATGCCTGAAATCCTATACTTAACTCTAAAAAATAAACAAAGGGATGTCAGGAAATGCCGATTTTAACTTCCTGACATTCAAGAATGAAGTAATCCCGCAGGATCCGGGTTTCGTTGAAACCCGAATTCCTGCGGGATTGCTTCTTCACGGAGACATGCGTTTTTTATGCAAGATCCCCTTATAATTAGAAATCGTCAGCGCGTTTTCCGATTATTCGATCGGTTTTAAATCATCAGCGATGATCAGTGTTGCTTCTGTAGCAGCCTGAATCTCCTCTACTGTGAACTCTGGGTTGTACTCTTTTAATACGATACCTTCCGGTGTTACTTCCATAACGCCCATCTCAGTAACGATCAGGTTTACCTGTCCCTTTGCAGTCAGAGGTAATGTACACTCCTTTAAGATCTTCGGAGCGCCCTTCTGTGTGTGCTCCATAGCAACGATAACTTTTTTAGCACCTACAACAAGGTCCATAGCGCCGCCCA
>CAZJSI010000062.1:0-15923 GCA_964548675.1 uncultured Eubacterium sp.
CCGTGCGGGACACATGCTCTTGCCCTTGCCCTGATGTCGAATCTGCGCCCGGGAGATGAGCTGTTATCCCCGGTGGGAAAACCATATGATACGCTGGAAGAGGTGATCGGCATCCGTCCGTCCAGAGGCTCTCTGGCAGAATATGGCATCACCTATCGTCAGGTAGATCTGTTAAACAACCGCGATTTCGATTTTGAGGGTATCCGCAGAGCCATCAATGAAAAGACAAAGCTTGTGACGATCCAGAGGTCAAAAGGATATGAGACCCGCCCGTCTCTTTCCGTAGAAAAAATCGGAGAACTGATATCCTTTGTGAAGTCTGTAAAACCGGATGTGATCTGCATGGTGGACAACTGTTACGGTGAATTTGTGGAAGAGAGAGAACCGTTGGATGTGGGTGCAGATATGATCGTTGGCTCGCTGATCAAAAATCTTGGCGGCGGCCTGGCTCCAATTGGCGGTTATATTGTCGGGAAAAAGGAATGTGTGGAAAATGCGGCGTACCGTCTGACATCCCCGGGGCTTGGAAAGGAAGTCGGCGCTTCCCTCGGCATCATCCAGTCCTTTTACCAGGGATTGTTTCAGGCTCCGACTGTTGTAGGCGGCGCTTTAAAAGGTGCGATTTTTGCGGCAAATATATATGAAAGGCTTGGCTTTCCGGTTATCCCGAACGGTACGGAATCACGTCACGATATCATTCAGGCCGTGACATTGGGAAGCCCCGAGGGCGTGATCGCATTTTGTCAGGGAATCCAGGCTGCTGCTCCGGTGGATTCCTATGTTACCCCGGAACCGTGGGATATGCCTGGATATGACAGCAAAGTCATTATGGCCGCAGGAGCCTTTGTACAGGGTTCCTCTATTGAATTGAGTGCAGACGGCCCGATCAAGCCTCCCTATGCAGTATATTTTCAGGGCGGCCTTACCTGGTATCATGCAAAATTAGGTATTTTAATGTCCCTGCAGAAAATCGTGGACGCCGGACTGGTTGACGGGCCTTTCAATATATTGTAAATGTCCGAAGCCGGATTCCAGAATGCAGGACATTTACACATATTTAATAAATTTTTAAGATAATTACAAAAAATGTTAGCATCTTTTCGGTGTACAGAAAAATTGTTTTATGTTATGATGATAAAGCCTGCATAGAGAGAGTAGAACAGGATAATTTATGCAGAAATCTATGACAATCAAAGAGTTACCGGATTATGAGAGACCCTATGAAAAGTGTGTGGCAAAGGGGGCTTCGGCTCTGTCAGATGCGGAACTGATCAGCGTGATCATCCGTACCGGAATCCAGGGCGAAAAGAGCATTGACCTGGCTAACCGTGTTTTAAATGCCGGACCTGACAGATTGCTGAACCTGATTTATCTGGACCTGGACGATCTGATGAAGATCAGGGGAATCGGTAAAGTCAAAGCGGTACAGTTAAAGTGTGCCGGCGAGTTGGCAAAACGTATTTCCATGGCGAGCAGACATAAGGAAGTCCTTCTTGAAAATCCCGCCACCATAGCCTCTTATTATATGGAGCGTCTGCGGCATGAAGCAAAGGAAATGCTGCTTCTCACGATGTATGACAGCAAGAACATGCTGATCGGAGAGGAAGTACTTTCTGTAGGGACGTCCCGCACAGCATTGATATCCCCGGGTGAAATATACAAGACGGCTCTCTCGGCTCATGCCGAGTACATTGTACTTCTTCACAATCACCCGAGCGGCGATCCGGAACCGAGTCGTGAAGATGTTGAAGTCACACTAAAGATAAAAGAATGTGGAGAACTATTGGATGTTTTGCTCATGGATCATATCGTTATCGGAGATAACCGGTATTTCAGTTTCCGGGAGCAGGGCATTCTATTCGAGAAAGGGAGAGAATAATGGCCAATATATACGGAATTGATTTAGGTACTTGTAATCTGAAAATTTTCAGCAAGCACAGCAACAAGATCATCAAGGAGAAAAATACGATCGCGATCATCAATAAAAACCAGCTCTATGCATATGGGGATGAGGCATACGCCATGTATGAAAAGGCTCCAGAGGCAATTCAGGTTTCTTTTCCAATTACCGGAGGCGTGATCGCTGATTATAACAACATGCAGACCATGGTTCAGGAGTTATTGGATAAAAATGCAAAGGGGCATGTCAAAGGGTCTGAATTCATCGTGGCAGTTCCTACGGATATTACCGAGGTGGAAAAGAAAGCTTTTTATGATCTGTTTTTTAAGAGCAGAATGAAACCAAAGTCCGTACTTCTCTGTGATAAACCGATCGCTGATGCAGTTGGTCTGGGAATTGACGTCAATGAACCGACAGGCGTGATGGTTGTGGATATCGGTGCGGATACAACCGAAATTTCCGTCATTTCACTGGGCGGACTTGTTTTGAGCGACCTTCTCCATTTTGGCGGGAACCGGTTGGATGAATCTATTATTACCTATATCAAGAAAAACTTTAACCTGGTCATCGGGCAAAAAACAGCGATGCAGTTAAAGGAACATATTGGAAGCGCGCTGCCCGGTAAGGACGGTACATATACCGTTGTGGGCCTGGATGTAGTCAGCGGACTCCCGATCGAGATGGAGATTGAAGCAGAAACTGTGTATACAGCCATCAAGGATAATCTGAGTTCCATCTGCAATGCGATAAAAATGATTCTGGAGAAAACGCCGCCTGAGCTTGCAAAGGATATTATCCGTTCCGGAATTTATCTGACCGGAGGCGGTTCAAAAATTGAAGATATGGACAAACTGTTTACAGAGATCACAAATATCAGGGTAAATACCTGTGAAGATCCGGACGAAGCCGTTGTCCGCGGTTTAAGTCTGGTTGTCACCAATGAAAAATTCAAACGGCTTGCTTACAGCATGAGAACAAGAATATTCAAATAAATAGAGGCAGTTTATGAAACGAAAAAAGAAAAGTAAATTTCCGGCAAAGTATGTGCTGCTGATCATGAGTATATTCTGTATCATTGTGATAGGATGCAGCGCAAAGCTGTCGATATCGGCAGGCGGTGCATCCACTGTTGCGGGATATGTCATTGTCCCTATGCAAAAGGGCGTGAATCGGATCGGCACATTTCTTGCCGATCTGAAAGCAAATTTTGAATTTAAGAAAGAGCTGCAGGCGGAAAACGAAGAACTGCGCGCGCAGCTCGCGGAAATCCGGAGCGAATTGAATCAGGTACAGTTGAATCAGGAGGAACTGGACAATTTAAAAGAATTGTACGATATGGATCAGACTTTTTCCGATTATGAAAAAGTAGCGGCTAACGTTGTGGGGAAAGATGCCGGAAACTGGTTTTCCACCTTTCTGATCGACAGGGGAAGCAAGGATGGCATTGAGATCGGGATGAACGTTATTGCGGACGGCGGCCTTGCGGGGATCGTGACGGAAGTAGGCGCAAATTATGCGAAAGTGCGTTCCATCATTGATGATAACAGCAATGTCAGCGCTAAAAATCTTTCCACATCCGATCTGTGTGTCGTGAGCGGAAGCTTGAAATCCATGAATGAGAGCAGCCTGATCGAGTTTTCGGATATGCGAGACAGGGAAGACAAGGCAAAAGAAAATGACCAGCTTGTGACATCCAATATCAGCGATATGTTCCTGGAGGGCATTCCGATCGGATATATCACCGACATCACAACGGATGCAAACAATCTGACAAAATCAGGTCATATTGCAACAATCGTGGATTTTGAACATCTGGATGATGTATTTGTCATTTTACAGACAAAAGATATCACATCTGAACAATAGGGGGAGTAGGCTATGAGACGTAAAATTGTACTGGCGGTAACTATCATTGTCTGCTTCCTTTTACAGTGCACAATTTTCAAGTCACTGTCGATCGCATCCATTTCACCGAACCTGATGATCGTACTGGCTGCATCCTTTGGATTTATGCGCGGGAAAAAAGAAGGCCTTTTCGTGGGATTTTTCTGTGGCGTCCTGATGGACATCATGTTCGGAAACGTTCTTGGTTTTTATGCACTGATCTATATGTATATCGGATATGTGAATGGATTTTTTAAGAGAATTTTCTTCCCGGATGAAGTCAAGCTGCCGATCGCACTGATCGCTCTCAGCGACTTTTTCTGCAATATAATCATATATTTTGTATTGTTCTGGTTCCGCGGACGTTTTGCATTCGGTTACTATCTGATCCATACGATCCTGCCGGAACTGGTCTATACGATGATCGTTGCAATTTTATTGTATTTTATTTTATTGAAGATAAATCAGAAGTTAGAAGAAATCGAAAGAAGGAGCGCAGCTAAATTTGGTTGATAGAATAAAAGAATTGGTTGTTAAAATAGTAAAATCGCGATTGTTTGTATTCTGGATCGTGATGCTGGTCCTCTTTATCTATGTCATCCAGCACCTGTTTACGCTTCAGATCGTCAATGGCGAAGAATATCTGAATAACTATACTCTGAGTATCGAAAAGGAAATTTCCATCGAAGGTACCCGGGGCAACATTTACGACCGCAACGGGATCCTGCTTGCCCACAATGAGCTGTCTTATACGGTTACGTTGGAGGACAACGGGACATATGCCAGAAATGATGAGCGTGCTGAAAAGCTGAATGAAGAGATTGATATACTGATCGATATGATCGAAGGAAACGGCGATACCATTGTAAATGATTTCAATCTTTATATGGATACTGACGGAAATCTCTCATATTTAGTGGAAGATACAAAACTAATGCGTTTCCGCGCGGACATCTATGGACGCGCAAAGATTGACGACCTGAAGATCAATCCTGATCTGGGATATGACGAAGCCCAGGCGACGCCGGAACAGATGTATGAATATCTGTTGAACAAGTTTGCCATTAATGCGGATGGTACGGCGACCTATGATCGTTACCGGGCGTATCAGATCATGATCGTGCGTTATGGATTGTATCAAAATTCCTATCAGAAATATATTGCCACAAGTGTTGCGGAGGATGTATCGGATGAGACGGTAGCAATGATCAAGGAGCATGCTTTTGAACTTCAGGGCGTGGAAGTCCGGGAAGACACAAAGCGTGTCTATGATTATCCGGAATATTTTTCCCATATCATCGGTTACACCGGAAAAATTGACACGGAAGAATATGAGGAATTGTCTGCGCAGGATGACAGTTACACTCTGAACGATATTATCGGCAAAGCCGGCATTGAACAGGTCATGGAGCTTCAGCTTCAGGGAAATAAAGGCTCTGAAACCGTTTATGTAAATAATCTCGGAAAAATTCTTGAAATTAAAGATTATGAGGAGCCGTCTGCGGGTAACGACGTATATCTTTCAATTGACGCGACTCTTCAGATGGCAATTTACGATATGCTGGAACAGGAGCTTGCAGGTATCCTGCATACCAAAATTATCAATGCGAAAACCAGCGACAGTTCCGAGTTGTATATTCCGATTTATAAAGTATACAATGCATTAATAGAAAACAGTGTCATTGACCTGAAAAAAATGGCCTCGGCCGAAGAGGGCACACAGCAGGCGGATGTTTACAGTATTTTTGCGGGACAGCAGAGAACCGCTCTGCAGAATGCGGAGAGCTCATTGCAGAGCAATACGGCTTACAATGATCTTTCGGATGAGATGCAGGAATATATGTCATATATTATCACAATGCTTCAGGACAAGAACATTTTTAATGCAAAGGCAGTTGATTCGTCAGATTCCGTTTACCAGGACTGGAAAAACGGTGATATCTCTGTTCAGGAATATTTAAGACATGCCATTGATTCGTCATGGATTGATATTACTGCTTTTGACCTGGACGAAAAATATGCGGATACCGGAGAAATCTATAATGTTCTGGTTTCTTACGTGATGGAACAGCTAAAAACAGACAATGCTTTCGACAAGATTGTTTATAAATATCTGATCTACAGTGATAGAATAACAGGTACGCAGCTCTGTCTTATTCTTTATGAGCAGGGAGTATTACAGCAGGATGAGGAAACCATGTCAAAATTAGTGAACGGTACAACCAGTGCCTACACTTTTTTGAAAAACAAGATAAAAAGTCTGGAGATCACTCCGGCCCAGCTTGCGTTGGATCCATGCACCGGTTCGTGTGTGATCATGGATCCGAATACCGGAGAACTGCTTGCAAGCGTGACATATCCGGGATATGATACGAACAGGCTGGCAAATACAATGGATTCGGCGTATTACAATCAATTGCTGCAGGATGGGTCTCTTCCATTGTATAATAACGCAACCCAGCAGACGACGGCGCCCGGTTCTACATTTAAGATGGTAACGACAGCTGCGGGGCTGACTGAGGGTGTGATCAGCCCGGGAACGATCATTCAGGATGACGGAGCTTTTACAAAACTTGGCAGGGATCTGCACTGTTGGGTTTATCCGTCCAATCACGGCAAGATCAATGTTACACAGGCGATCAGAGACTCATGTAATACCTTCTTCAGTGAAGTGGGCTACCGTCTCAGTATGAATGGAGATACCTATGATGAAAAGAAGGGCCTGGCTGCGCTGAAAAAATATGCAGAATTGTTCGGCCTGGGTGACAAGACGAACATCGAGATATCGGAAAGCAGTTCCAATATTGCAAACGAATACCCGATTGACGCCTCCATCGGCCAGAGTAATAACGCGTATACAACCTCGCAGTTATGCCGCTATGCAGCTTCGCTTGCAAACAGCGGTACGGTCTATGACCTTACACTTTTGGATAAAGTGACGGATTCGTCAGGCAATACAATACAGGAATATCAACCGTCCGTGCGCAATGAGATCACAGAACTTTCCTCTTCCGTATGGCAGGTTATCCATGAAGGTATGGAACTTGCTATTGGAGAGCATGATCAGTTTGATGATCTGAATGTGAAGCTGGCCGGTAAGACCGGTACGGCTCAGGAAAACGAGGAACGTCCGAACCACGCCCTGTTCGTAGGGTATGCTCCGGCTGACAGCCCGCAGATTGCAATAGCAACCCGTATTGCATATGGATACGGTTCCAGTAACGCCTGCGATTTTGTCGACAATGTGATGAAATATTATTTTGGCGAAGTTTCCAAAGACGAACTGCTGAATGGACAGGCTGCCGACGTCGGAGCTTCCTCAAACACATTTGGGGATTAAGGACCTGGATATACAAAAGATATCAAAAAAACAAAATTTTTTACAGGAGGTATCTTTTGTATGTGTGAAGTGATTGTTGTTACATCTGGAAAAGGCGGCGTCGGAAAGACGACTACTACCGCAAATCTCGGAGCGGGGCTTGCTCTGATGCACCGCAGGGTTGTTATGATCGATACGGATATCGGACTCCGAAATCTGGACGTGGTAATGGGACTGGAACACCGGATCATTTATAATCTGGTGGATATTGTAGAGGGAAACTGCCGCATCCGGCAGGCTTTGATCCGTGACAGGCAGTTTCCGGAACTCTACCTGATACCGGCAGCCCAGACAAAGGATAAATCCGCTGTTACTCCGGAACAGATGAAAAAACTGATATCGGAACTTAAGAATGATTTTGATTATATACTGTTGGATTGTCCGGCGGGCATTGAACAGGGATTTCAGGTTGCCATTGCCGGTGCGGACAGAGCCATTGTGGTCGCTACTCCGGAGATTTCTTCTGTCCGCGATGCAGACCGGGTCATCGGGCTTTTATTCTCGCAGGGAATCAGTGATGTGCGTCTGATCGTAAACCGCATCCGTCCGGATATGGTTCGCCAGGGACAGATGCTGGATGTAAGGGATATTTCTGATATTCTCTGTGTTGAGCTGATCGGCGCGATCACAGACGATGAAAAAGTAGTGATATCTACAAATCAGGGAATCCCGTTGGTTGGCAGCGACACACCTGCCGGAAATGCCTATGCAAATATCTGCCGCAGAATATTGGGAAGGAAGATTCCGATTCCCGACTATGCGAAAACTGCCGGAGGCAGAAGAAGAGAGCGGAAAAAAAGACACAAAAACCGCCCGATATTTGCACATTAATATATCAAACATTTTGATACATAATAAGATGAAACTCTTTTTGGAGGACAAGTATGTTTAAGCAATACAAAATAAAGGATTACAGATTCAGACTGGTTGCATATGTTGTGATACTCTGCATCATCGGTATACTGGTCATCGGCAGTGCCAAAGAATCTGTCCAGGACAAGCAGATTATGGGATTGATCGGCGGACTGATAGCAATGGCAATTGTGTCTCTGATCGATTATAGCTTTATCCTGAAATTCCGCAGGCTCATTTATCTGTTGACCGTTGTTCTGTTGGGATTGGTTCTCATCGTTGGTGACGACTCCGGTGGTGCTACGCGTTGGATCGAACTTCCGGGACTGCGGTTTCAGCCTTCCGAACTTTGCAAAATTTTGTTGATCATTTATTTTGCTTCATTCTTTATGAAGTACAAGGAACAGCTGAATACCTGGAAAATTCTGGCGCTTACGGTTATCCTGATGGGAATCCCCCTGCTATTGATCGTGAAGGAACCGGATCTTTCAACCACGATCGTTACCACAATGATTTTAATTACCCTCTTGTTTATTGCGGGATTAAGTTATAAAATAGTATTAGGTGCCTTAGCAATTTCCGTGCCTGTTGGGATCGTCGGCATTATACTGATTCTGAAGAGAGCGCTTCCGTTGAAGCCTTACCAGTACACACGAATTATGTCCTTTATTGATCCGGAAAAATATTCGGATGCCCGATATCAGCAGGATAACTCTATTATGGCAATTGGTTCCGGACAGCTTTGGGGCAAAGGATTGAACAACAGCTCCATCTCGTCTGTAAAAAACGGTAATTTTATCTCGGAACCGCAGACAGACTTCATATTTGCCATAGTCGGAGAGGAATTAGGCTTTGTTGGTTGTCTAACGGTAATTATATTATTGCTATTGATTATCTTTGAGTGCATACTGATTGCAAAAAATGCGAAAGATTTGGGCGGAAGGCTGATATGCTGTGGGATGGCGGCGTTGATCGGCTTTCAGGGCTTTATCAATATATGTGTTACAACCGGACTGATGCCGAATACCGGATTACCACTTCCATTTGTGAGTTATGGTTTGACATCTCTAATGAGTCTTTTTATCGGTTTGGGAATGGTACTTAATGTTGGCCTGCAGGCCAGAAAATATGGAACGGGGGATATAGAATAATGAACATTGGGTTAATCGCACACGATTCAAAAAAGAAATTAATGCAGAACTTTTGTATTGCTTACAGGGGAATTCTTGGAAGGAATTCACTTTACGCGACAGGAACGACGGGACGATTGGTGGAAGAGGCCACAAATCTGTCCGTTCACAAATATTTAGCCGGACATCTGGGAGGCTCCCAGCAGCTTGGCGCGGATATTGAAAATAACTATATTGATCTTGTTATTTTTCTGAGAGATCCGCTGACATTCAAAAACCACGAACCGGACGTGAATAATATCGTACGTCTGTGTGATACGCACAATATTCCGCTCGCTACAAATGTGGCGACGGCAGAATTATTGATTCATTCTTTAGACAGAGGAGATTTGGACTGGCGTGAAATGTATAAATAAATTAAAAATAGGTATTCCGGTGCTGCTCCTCAGCGTAATGCTTGGAGGCTGTACGAGCCGTGAAGAACTCGCGGATGCTTATCAGATCTATGACACATCCGACAATTATCAGCTCACGAGCAGTACTGTTCAAAAACAGGTTTCCCTGATGGCAGAAGATTTGTGTGTCGGAGGCACGGAAAATACGGTTTCCGATGCCGTCGACGCCGATTACGCCGAAACTGCGGCCGTCTTTTCGCTGGATGACGAAGAGATCACTTATGCCCAGAATATTTATGAAAAGCGCTATCCTGCCAGTACAACAAAAATATTGACGGCATATATTGCACTGAAATATGGAAATCTGGATGATACGCTGACAGTATCTTCAGAAGCAATTGACAGCCTGATGTCCGGTTCTTCTATCTGCGGGCTCCAGGCAGGAGATACCCTTACGCTGGACCAGGCGCTGTATGGACTGATGCTTTGCAGTGGAAATGATGCCGCGAATGTAATTGCGGAGCATATTTCGGGGAGTATCGAAAAGTTTGCAGAATTGATGAATGAGGAGGCTCGTTCCCTTGGCGCGACCCAGTCTCATTTTGTGAATCCTCACGGCCTTCCGGATGAGGACCATTACACAACGGCCTATGACCTGTATCTTATTTTTAATACAGCGATTCAGGATGAACGGTTTGTAAATTATATTTCCACAACAAAATATGATACAACTTACCGGAACGGTTCGGGTGAAGAAGTAAACCAGGTATGGTTTAACACAAACGGATACCTGCTCGGGACTTATGATATGCCGGAAAATGTTACCGTTGTCGGAGGCAAAACAGGAACGACCGATGATGCCGGTTCCTGTCTGGTATTGTATAGCAGGAATCAGGATGATAAGCCGATCATATCGATTGTATTAAAAGGAAATTCCAAAAGCCATCTGTATACGTTGATGACGGAATTGCTCACTAATTTTTCTAATTAACGGGTTGTATTTTGCAGATGGATATAATATAATAATTCTATAAATAGCGGTTGCTTTTATTCGACCTATACTATATATGGGAAGAGGAATGGACGCAGCGCAAAGGTAGGAGGATAAGACAATGGTTGAAATTATTGCCGGCAAAAAGGGAAAGGGCAAGACAAAATATTTATTGGACAAGGTAAACACTGCTGTAGAAAGTGCTACCGGTAATATCGTATATCTGGATAAAAGTCAGAAACATATGCATGAATTAACAAATAAAGTTCGTTTGATCAATGTGGCAGATTATCCGATCAGCAATTGTGATGAGTTTCTTGGGTTTATCTGTGGCATCGTATCACAGGATTACGACCTTCAGGAAATGTATCTCGACAGTTTCCTTACAATCGCAAATATTGAAGACGATCAGATTGTACATACAATTGAAAAACTGGATATCATCAGTGAAAAATTCAATGTAAAATTTGTTTTAAGTGTTTCTAAGGACGAGGCGGATTTGCCTGAGTGTGCAAAAGCAAGACTTATTGTTTCTTTATAGAATCGTATTTTCAGGTGTCTTAAGGTTTTCCTTAAGACACCTTTTTGATGACATAGAAACTCCTTTGGAGCCTCTATATCATCAATAGTATCCATATACTCATGATTCGCCAAATGATTTGATACGTCCGAATGCACTGAGCATATAAAGCCCGCTAATACCGATGAGAGCATAAATAATGCGCGATATCCATGACATATTGCCAAAAATACAGGCAACCAGATCAAACCGGAAAAAACCGATCAATCCCCAGTTAATTGCGCCAATTATAACAAGGGCAAGAAGAATGATATCTAATACTTTGGTATTCATATATATACCTCCTTATGGCACTAGTATGGGCATATATTTTTAAATTTATACAAAAATAATTTTTATATCAGAGATGTGAGATGACTCCCACATCTACAGATAGTGAGTAACAAATTTATGTGAGTCTTGAATTTGGAGCTGAAAAATGAAGAAAAAGCGAAAAGTTGTGCGTTATCGGAAACGCTTACATATAAATATAGGTGTTGTAATATTTGTTTTTGTCCTGGTATATTTTTTGATCTATCTGATATCTTATCTGACAGCAAATCATATTTCCATATATGAAGTACAGAAAGGACAGATTGCAAAAAATATGGTATATACCGGTTTGGCACTGCGCAGTGAAGAGGTTTGCTATGCAGGTGAATCCGGCGATATCAATTATTACAAAAAAGAGGGGGACAAGGCCGGGTATAATGACCTGATCTGCTCTATTGACAAAAACGGAAATATCTCAAAAGAAATTTCAGAGGCCGGACTGGACGGAAGCAATCTGTCGCAGGACGAGCTGATAAAAATACAGAATGATATAACGGAATATTCCGCTGGTTATTCCAACATGCAGTTTTATAATATCTATTCATTTAAGGAAGGGATCAATGCAAAAATACAGGAGAATTTGTATGTCAGTGCATTGGACAGCCTGTCTGAACAGACAAGCACGGCCGTATCACAAAATACATTTTCCTTTATCCGTTCACAGGACGACGGCATTCTCGCATTTTACACGGATGGATATGAGGATGTTACTCCCGACAGCTTTCAGGCGGATATGTACAATCCCTCTTCTTATACAAAAAATAATTTAAAGGGAAATACTTCTGTTGTATCCGGACAGGCGCTGTATAAAATCATTCCGGAAGAAGATTGGCATATTATGGTTCCCATCACAGAAGAAGAGAAGGAACTTTATCAAAGTGAATTGAGCGAGGGACAGGAATCTTTTGTTCTGCATCTCAAATTTAAAAAGGACGGTACAGAGACAAATCCAACGGCGAGCATAAAGACATATGGTTCCCAGAGTTTTTTGCAGTTGGATCTGAATAATTCCATGGTACGTTTTTTGTCGGACCGATATCTGGAAATAGAGCTGGGGTCCGATAACGTAAGCGGATTGAAAATACCCAATTCCGCCATAACAGAAAAAGAATTTCTCGTCATACCAAAAGAGTATGTGGGAAAAGGTGATAATTCATCCGGCAGCGGCGTCCTCAAAGTGACAACGGATAAGAAAAAAGAGACGGTGGATTTTATTTCAACGGAGCTTTATTATGAGACAGAGGATGCATATTATGTGGATGAAGAAAATCTGTCGATCGGAGATACCCTGCAGATACAGGGCTCTTCGGAACGATACACGATTAAGGATAAAGCCACCCTTCAGGGAGTGTACAATGTAAATAAAGGATACGCCGTATTCAAACAAATTGATATATTATCACAAAACGAAGAATATACCATTGTAAATACAGGAACTTCCTATGGAATTTCTCTGTATGACCACATAGCCCTCGACGGAACATCCGTCGATGAGGGAGAATTTGCTAATTAAAAGGAGGCATTTTAAATGATTCGCGAAAATTTGGAAGAAGTAGAAAGAAAAATATCGGCTGCCTGCGAACGTGCCGGACGCAGCCGTTCGGAGGTTACATTAATTGCAGTGAGTAAGACAAAACCCGTATCCATGCTCAATGAAGCTTATGATACAGGCATCCGTGAGTTCGGTGAAAATAAGGTTCAGGAGATGATGGACAAGTTTGAGGCCATGCCCAGGGACATACACTGGCATATGATTGGACATTTACAGAGAAATAAAGTAAAATACCTGATGGGAAAATCCTATCTGATCCACTCTGTTGACTCTTACCGTCTGGCGGAAGAGATAAGCAGCCAGTCTGTAAAACACGATGTGACGACAGACATTCTGATTGAGGTCAATATAGCCGGCGAGGAGACCAAGTTTGGTACTTCCCGTGAGGAGGCAATCCGGCTTGTGGAGGAAGCGGCAAAGCTTCCAAATATCCATATATGCGGTCTGATGACGATCGCCCCCTTTGTAGAGAACGCTGAGGACAACCGCAAATATTTCAGGCAAATTAGGGAATTATCTGTTGACATCAAAGAAAAAAACATTGATAATGTAGACATGCGCATTCTGTCCATGGGAATGACCGGCGATTATGAAGTTGCGATCGAAGAGGGAGCCACGATGGTTCGTGTCGGGACAGGCATTTTTGGTGAGAGAAATTATGGTATTCAATCATAAAACTTTCAGAAATTAAACAGATTGGAGAATAACGAAAATGGGAATGATGGATAAATTTTTAAATGTAATGCGGTTAAACGCAGATGACGACGATGATTTTTATGATGAAGATTATTACGATGACGATGACGATTATGAAGAAGAACCTAAAAGAAGGGGATTCCGCCGGGAACCAAAGCAGGAAGAGGAAACCTCACCGAAATTTACCGCCGCAAGGGAAAACAAGACACAGCCAAAATCTTCTTCAAAGGTAACGCCAATGCGGCCATCCAGAAAAACACAGGGAGGAAGTGCAGCCATGGAAGTATGTGTAATTAAACCAACATCTGTAGAGGATGCAAGAGAAATCACGGAAACTCTTTTGAATAACAGGACAGTTGTACTCAACCTGGAGGGGATTGACCTGGAAATCGGACAGCGTATTATTGATTTTACATCAGGCTCCTGTTTTGCCGTAGGAGGAAATCTGCAGAAAATCTCAAATTATATTTTTATTGTAACGCCATCATCTGTTGATATTTCCGGTGATTTCCAGAATATTATGGATGCGTTCGATGTTTCTTCTCTGCAGACTGATATCTAATAGCACTTCTGTACATTTGGCCAGTCAGCATAAACTGACTGGCTTTTATATCGGATGGGAGAGCGTTTTTGTATAATGTCTCATAATAAAGGAGTTGTTGACTGTATTTATGGAAAAAAAGAAAATTTTGACAATTTTTCTGGGAATCGTCTCTTTTTTTGTATTGCTGATCCTGGATCAGATTACCAAGAAAATGGCCGTTTTGCACCTGAAAGATCAAGAGCCTGTTGTGCTGATCAAAAATGTATTTCAGTTATATTATCTTGAAAACAGGGGAGCTGCTTTTGGTATTCTCCAGGGAAAAAGAGCCGTTTTTATTGTGATCACGATCATTATACTGATCGTGCTTGCTTATTGCTATTTTCGTACACCGTATACAAGAAAATACGTGCGCTTGCGTGCAATTTTTGTACTGATCGCCTCAGGTGCGGTTGGAAATTTCATTGACCGCACGGCTCAGGGATATGTAGTTGATTTCTTTTATTTTAATTTAATTGATTTCCCGATTTTTAATGTGGCGGATATCTATGTCACCTGCGCCGCAGTCTTTCTTGTACTTCTCGTTCTGTTTGTATACAAAGAGCAGGATTGGGATGAACTGTTGAAAAATTTTGGTTTGTCAAAAAAGGGACAATAAATTATGGAAGAAAAGATACAAGAACAATCTTTTGAGGTAGAAGAGTGCCAGGGGGGAGAACGTCTTGACAAATATCTCTCTTCCATTTACAGAGAGCAGTCACGCACTTTTTTTCAGAAACTGATTAAATCCGGCAATGTATCTGTGAATGATAAACAGGTAACAAAAGCCGGTTTTTCAGTAGATTATGGCGACCTTGTGAGTATTCTGATTCCCCAGGCCCAGTCGGTAGAGATTCAGGCGGAAAATATTCCATTAGATATCCTGTATGAAGACCAGGATGTACTGATCGTAAATAAACCAAAGGGAATGGTTGTACATCCTTCCGCCGGACATTACAGCGGTACACTGGTCAATGCCATCATGTACCACTGTGCGGACAGCCTGTCCGGCATCAATGGGGAAATACGGCCGGGTATTGTACATCGCATTGATATGGATACAACCGGAGCTTTGATTGTATGCAAAAATGATATCGCTCATATGGATATTGCAGAACAGATCAAGGAACATTCTGTAACCCGTAAATACCGCGGGATTGTCTGCGGCGTTGTAAAAGATGATACCGGTACTGTCAGAGGAGCCATCGGGCGTCATCCTACGCAGCGCAAAAAAATGGCTGTTAATGAAAAAAACGGGAAACCTGCGGTGACACATTATAGAGTTTTGGAACGTTTTGACAAATATACCTACATGGAATTCCAACTCGAAACCGGGCGGACACATCAGATCCGCGTTCATATGGCAAGTATCGGCCACCCGCTATTGGGGGATGAGGTCTATGGAAACCCGAAAAATCTGACCGTCAAAGGTTTAACAGGTCAGACACTTCATGCAATGGTAATTGGATTCATCCATCCGACAACGAAAGAATATATGGAGTTTTCAGCGCCGCTTCCGGAATACTTTAAACAGCTTTTGATTCGGTTTCGGAACCTGTAAACAAAATCATTTTTGGCAGCCCACAAAGAATAATTTGCGGTTTTCACCATATTGTATTATAATCCTGTCTTTGACAGTTTGAAGGAAAGGAAATCGCTACAACCCCAGCAA
>CAZJSI010000063.1:0-15757 GCA_964548675.1 uncultured Eubacterium sp.
GCCGGATCTGTATAAGCGTTGGGCGGCGTTCGGACTGTTGTCCTCGCACAGCAGGCTGCACGGTTCCGAGAGTTATCGTGTGCCGTGGCTCTTTGACGACGAGGCTTCGGACGTTGTCGCATTCTTTACAAAGCTGAAACATCGGCTGATGCCTTATCTGTATGCGAAGGCGGTGGAAGCTCATGAGGACGGTACGCCGCTTCTGCGTCCAATGGTATTTGAATTTACGGACGACCCGGCTGCGGCATATCTGGATATGCAGTATATGCTGGGCGAGGCTCTTCTGGCTGCTCCGGTGATGCGGGAGGACCATGTGGCGCAGTATTATCTTCCGGCAGGCAAATGGACACATCTGCTTTCCGGGGAAGTGCGCCGGGGCGGATGCTGGCATACCGATGAGTATGATTATTTCTCACTTCCGCTGTATGTGCGGGAAAACACGCTTCTGGCCGTCGGGGCGCGGGAAGACCGTCCGGATTACGAGTATGCAGAGGGAGTGACGCTGCGTTTGTATCAGCCGGTGGAAGGGAAAGAGGCAGTGTGCCGGATCCCGGATCAGAAAGGAAATATCGTGAACGTGATCCGCGCAGTGAAAAAAGGCGGCGAGATCATCGTGACGCAGGAAGCATTATCCGACGCCGTGCTTGAAATTTATGAGGACGGCAGGGTGATCAGGGCGGCATTGCAGGAAAAAGAGACGGTTATAGGGAAATAGGAGAAAAGGATGAAACTACATTCGATTGATCTGCGGAAAATTAAAATTGATGATTTTTTCTGGTCAAAACATGTCAATCTGGTGAAGGATGTGATCATTCCCTATCAGTGGGAAGCGATGAATGACCGGATCCCGGATGCGGAACCGTCGCACTGTCTGGACAATCTGGCGATCGCGGCGGGACGCAGAGAGGGAGAATTCTACGGCGCTGTCTTTCAGGATACGGATGTGGCGAAATGGCTGGAAGCGGTGGGATTTACCCTGGCTGCCTGCAAAGACAGTGAACTGGAAAAACTGGCGGATGAGACAATTGAACTGATTGCTCAGGCGCAGCAGGAGGACGGTTATCTGGATACATATTTTACCATCGCAAGGCCGGAGCAGAGATGGAAAAATCTCCGGGAAGGCCATGAACTTTACACTGCCGGGCATATGATGGAGGCGGCAGTGGCTTACTACCAGGGAACAGGAAAGACAAGGTTCCTCGATGTGACCAGAAAGCTTGCGGATCTGCTCTGTGATACTTTCGGATGGGAAGAAGGGAAGATCCACGGCTATCCGGGGCATCAGGAGGTGGAACTCGGGCTGGTCAAACTTTACCGGGTCACGGGAGAGAAAAAATATCTGGACCTCGCAAAATATTTTATCGACGCCAGGGGAACAGCAGGGAACTATTTTGAGAAAGAAATGCAGGAGCCGGGATATGAGTATATCTGGCAGGATCTGCTTGACTACCAGCCGGAATATTCCCAGTCGGCAAAACCGGTGAGGGAGCAGGAGAAAGCGGAGGGACATGCCGTCCGCGCCGTTTATATGTACAGCGCCATGGCGGACCTTGCCGGTGAATACGGGGACAAAGAATTACTGGAAGCATGCAGGAGATTGTGGGATAACATTGTATACAGGCAGATGTATATTACCGGGGGCATCGGCGCTTCCGGGCATCTGGAGCGTTTTACCACGGATTACGACCTGCCGAATGACAGGAATTATTCGGAATCCTGCGCTTCTATCGGGCTGGCAATGTTTGGAAGCCGTATGGCGAATATAACAGGGGACGCCTCCTATGTGGATGTGGTGGAGAGAGCGCTCTACAATACGGTGCTGGCAGGGATCGCCCTGGACGGAAAAAGCTTTTTCTATGTAAATCCGCTTGAGGTGTGGCCGGATAACTGTATGGACTGCACTTCCATGCGGCATGTGAAACCCGTGCGCCAGAAATGGTTCGGCGTCGCCTGCTGTCCGCCAAATATCGCCCGGACACTGGCGTCGATCGGGCAGTACATTTATTCTGTCGGCAGCCGGGAACTGTTCGTGAACCTGTTCATTTCCAACGAGGCGGAAGTGGAGTTGGAAAACGGGACTGCCCGCGTATGTATGGAGACGCGCTTCCCGTTGGAAAACCGGGTGAAGATCACGGTGGACAATGTGCCCGCGCAGGGAATGACGCTGGCCGTACGCGTGCCGGACTATGCCCGGGATTATCAGGTGAACATTGCGGGACAGGGGAGCCGGGGAAAAGTGGAGAAGGGCTACGCCTATTTTACACTGAACGGAAATGCAGAGCTGGAAGTTTCCTTTGAAGCTCCGGCACGGTTTGTTCGGGCAAATCCGAATGTGAGGGCCGACTGCGGAAAGGTGGCCGTGGCAAGAGGGCCTCTTGTCTACTGCCTTGAGGAGACTGACAACGGGAAAAATCTGGCGGAAATCTTTGTCGATACGGATCAGACGATAGAGGAAGAGGAGACGGATCTGTTCGGCGGAATCGTGGAGCTTTCCATGCGTGGGAAACGGATCGACGAAAAGGCATGGAGCGGGAATGAATTGTACGGAGAGCATGCGGTACGGTTGAAGGAGGTTCCCTTAAAGGCGGTTCCTTATGCTTACTGGAATAACCGGGAACCGGGGGAAATGAAAGTATGGCTGAACGAACTGATTCATGCTTAACAGGATAAAAGAAGACGGCTGCGGATCATGATACACTTTGACGTATTGTGGTTCGCAGCCGTTTTTTGGGGATTAAAAAAATCTTAATATGTAATCACTTCTTATCTTAATGGATTTCTGATACAATATCTTCATACAATAAGCGTTGAAAGTATGATAATAAGAGGTGAAATGATGAAAAAAGTTTGCAAATTGGCAGCGTTTTTCTGCATGGCGCTGATGCTGTTTTTTACCGTATCGGTATCAACGGCTGCGTATGCGGCACAGCCGGAGGAGACGCAGGCAGGAGACGGAAATGCACAGGAGGAATCGGAAGAAAAAGATAGCGGCCTGGCAACGGGAGATTTTAAGGTACGTGCGGTTCCGGGGCTCGACGGGTATTACAAGCAGGGAGCGCCTGTACCGTTGAGTTTGTATCTGGAAAGTGTAAATGAGGATTTCGAGGGAATTGTCAGGGTCATCGTTCCCGGCAGTTCTTACGGTTCGAATGCGGTGGCGTACGAGAGGGATATTATGCTGACCGCAGGGGAAGAGAAAATAATTTCCATGTCGGTGGACAGTATGTATGGGATGGCTCTGATGAAGATGGAGCTGGTCAATACGTCCGGGAAAGTTGTGCTGGAATATGATATTCAGATGAAAAGTCAGTCGGGCGATAGCATACTGGTGGGAATTCTCAGCGATGATTTTACTGCGCTGAACTATTTTGACGGAAAAAATCTTAACTTTTCCTCTTATTCGGCGCCTTCACAAATCGTGGAATTAGGCAGTGATACATTTCCGGAACAGGCGTCCGGCCTGGAAGCGCTGAGTTATCTGGTCATCAACAGTTTTGATACATCCGCGCTGAGCGAAGGCCAGTATGCGGCCCTGAAGGAATGGATGGAAAACGGAGGTATCCTGATCCTTGGGACAGGATCCGATTACCGCCAGACTCTGTCCGGATTTCAGGATGGATTTATCAGCGGAGATATTGACTCTTTCCGGTCAGGAGAATTGAGGCTGGAAGAAGGGGGAGATGCGGTATCGTTTACAGAGAACGACGGCGTGATAGATCTTTCTGTGGGAGAAGGACATACGTTGGAGGGGATCTTAAGTACGCCTGAACTGATCTGGATACAGGACAACGGACAGGGACGTGTGGTTTTGACCGCGTTTAACCTGGGAATGGAGCCGGTCAGCAGTTGGGCGGGAAAAAATCAAATGGCGGAGACACTTTTGGAATCCTCCGCATCCGGCTACAGTATACAGCGTATGCAGGATTTGAATTATGGGAGCTCTGCGGATTCATGGTCAGTAGCGAGCGCGGTGGACAGTCTGCACGCGGTTGCCGACCCCAATGTGCCGCTTCTTGCAGTCCTGTTTGCGGCTTTTGTATTTTTTGCAGGCCCCGGATTGTATTTGATATTAAAAGCGGCGGATAAGCGGGAATGGATGTGGGGAATTATCCCGGCACTGTCTGTTGTTGTGACGGCGGGAGTATTTCTTCTCAGCAGGGATATGCGTATTTCAGCGCCTCAGGAGGCTTCAGTCACATCGGTTTATTATGATTCCCAGGAAGACGCCGTTTCACAGAAGGCATATATAGGTATTCAGGTGCCGGAAGCATCAAAAGAAGAGGTTACCCTGAATCAGAATTTGTTTCATCTGCAGCTTTTGGAGGATTACGGCAGCTATGTATGGTACAATTCTTATGGCAGCATCGGGGATAGTTATGATTATAAAACGGCAGTCAGAGAGCAGGCGGAGGGATATCTGCTGACGATCAAAAACGGCAGTACTTTTGGTTCTACTTATATGACGGCGGAATGTGCAGCCGATGCCCGGGAAGAATTTGGACTGGAGACGGAAATCAGCAAAAGCATATCCGGAATCCGCGGAACAGTTACCAATAACACGGATTATGATCTGAAAATGGTTACCGTGTATACAGAGAATTATATGGTGATAATCGATGAGCTGAAGGCCGGCGAAAGCCAATCCTTTGAAGAGTCGGATAATCAGTATTTTGAACCGGGATATATGGATTTCTACAGTTATAATTATGGAAGCATAGAAAATGACCCGGATCTTCAGCAGCAGTTGGAAAATATATGGAATTTGTTCTCTTATGAGTATTTGTATTCTATGGATTCCATGAGCGCGTATACTTTTGCATGGCTTCCCGGGTGGCAGGCTGACTATGTGTCCCAGGAAGAAGTGGCGGAAGTAAATACGGCTATGCTGGTTCGGCGGGATCAGGTACCTTATGAGGATTATCCGGATGCGGACGCCGCCTTGTTATTCCCATATACCGTAGGAGTGCCGAATGACTGGGATCTGGACGGCTGGATGTATGACAACGAGGTGGAGGTTTCTTTTGATATCAGCCCGGTCATGACGGAAGTTTATGCACTTATCCGCGCACAGGATGATGCATCTCAATGGGGAAATACCGGAACTGTAACTGTTTACGGCTATAATCAGCAGACGGGTGAATACGACGAGCTGTTTACGGACGGAAGGGTGATGGAGTTCCCGGAGGGCTGTCCATATATTGATGAAAACGGTATTATCGAGATGAAATTTGTCAGCTCGCTGATCGATGAGACAGATTATGCTCCCGAGATCACGGCGATTGGAGGTGGACGCTGATGCTTACAATAGAACATTTGTATAAAAATTTTGGCAGTTTCCGTGCGGTAGATGATTTAAACCTGCATATCGAGCCGGGTGAGATTTTCGGATTTGTGGGGCATAACGGAGCGGGAAAGACCACAACGATGAAGATCACGGTGGGATT
Source organism: uncultured Eubacterium sp. (assembly GCA_964548675.1). Taxonomy (GTDB): domain Bacteria; phylum Bacillota; class Clostridia; order Lachnospirales; family Lachnospiraceae; genus Eubacterium_I. The sequence continues at coordinate 5,445 of CAZJSI010000063.1, forward strand.
ATTGTCTGCCTCCGGCGGCAATATTTATATCGAGGGCGTGGACGCCTTTGCGGAATACAATAAGATTAAGCGGAAAATCGGCTATATGCCCGACTTTTTCGGGGTATATGATAATCTGAAGGCATTGGAATACATGGAGTTCTACGCATCCCTGTATGGGATCGTGGGTAAGCAGGCAAAGACGACCTGCCTGGGGCTGATGGATCTGGTAAATCTGTCCGATAAAGCCGACACTTATGTAGACAGCCTTTCCAGAGGTATAAAACAGCGGCTCTGCCTCGCCCGCAGCCTTGTCCATAATCCGGGATTATTGATCCTGGATGAGCCGGCTTCCGGATTGGATCCGAGAGCGAGATTTGAGATGAAGGAAATTTTGAAAAACCTCGGTTCCATGGGTAAAACAGTTATTATCAGTTCCCATATCCTGCCGGAGCTGGCGGATATGTGCGATACGATCGGAATTATGCAGCGGGGAAAACTGATCATGCACGGCACAGTGGATGATATACAGATGAGGGCGATGCATGCACGTCCGCTTCATGTGCGGGTATTGGAACGCCAGGAGGAAGCGGTGAGGATTTTAAAAGAAGATCCCCACTCACGCAGAGTGTCCGTGCGGGAGGATTATCTTGTTTCGGATTATACCGGGGACGATGCAGACAGCGCACAGCTCTTAAAACGGTTGATGCAGGCGGATATTCCGGTGGAAAGTTTTTACAAAGAAAAAGGGAATCTGGAATCTCTGTTCCTGGAGCTGACGAGTGAAGATAATATGAAAAACGGACAGGAAACGGAAAATGTGCAGGGAGGTGAGGCGTAATGAAAGGAAATCCGATTTTGAAAAAGGAGCTGGTTCTGGGTTCCAGAAGCATTAAATTCCCCATTGCGCTGATGTGTTACAGCGGTATTATGGCTTTGGTCGCGCTGGGATTTCTTGTATTATCCGGTATCAGATATAATGGAAGCACAAATTTTGAACTGCTCACAAATATTTTCCTGATCCTCGCTTTTTTACAACTGGGGTTGATCTGTATCATTATCCCGGTATTGACAGCGGGAAGCATCGCAGGGGAGCGGGAGAGACAGACGCTGGATCTGCTTTTGACAGCGCCGGTGAAATCAGTTACGATCATACTTGGAAAATTAGGGTCCTCCATGTGTAATGTGCTTTTATTTGTCATCAGCAGCATTCCCGCCATGTCCATCGCATTTTTATATGGAGGCATCCAGTGGAAGTTCCTGCTTGTCTTTCTGGTGGCGATCATGGTGACAGCCTTTTTCTGCGGTGCGGTCGGCGTATGGTGTGCCGCCTTATTCAAAAAGACAATTTTATCGATCATTATGACATTGGTGGTAGAGTTGGCGTTCTTTGTTGGGACGATTGCGGTTGTGGCAGGTATATATGTCGGCAAGTACAGCATCATGATCAATGCGGCTGCAAATACGGGGGCGGCTTCAACGGGCAGTATGATGACGGTTCAGATGGGGTGGATTCCGATGATCCTGTATTTGAACCCTGCTGTCGGTTTTGTCGATGCCATTCTGCACACTTATACAGGAATCAGCTTTATTAGCCAAATGTTACAATCCGGTACAGTCGGAACCGTTGCTCCGAAACTGGTCAGCCTGTCTGTACACTGGTACTGGATCAGCTTTATTGTGACAGCGGCGTTGGGCGTGTTTTTTATCTTTCTGGCAGCGAGACGGCTGGATGCGGTGCGCAAAAAAGAGAAGTTTCAGCAGCCCGTAAAAAAGAAAAAGTGACAGCAAAGAAGAACGTCCTGTGAAGAAGCGGTAAGAAAAAGAAGAACGGCCTGTAAAAAAGCGGTAGAGATAAAGAAGAACGGCCTGTGAAGAAAAAAGTGATGAGAAAAAAGAGGAATGAGACGTGTATCAGGATAAAGATATTCAGAAGTTTGTAAAACGCCTGCACCGATGGGTGATCTGGCGGCACTTGGTAAGAAAACTGATATGGTGCGTGCCCGTGGGAGTCCTGGGCGGGGCGGTGTTGGAGATCATTGCGTATTTTACTCCGTGGTACAGCGTCCATTTCTGGGCGCTGGGAGTGATAGGGGTTTCCCTGGCCACAGCTTTTTGCTGGGGCATGGTTACCCGTCCGGGTATACGTGACGCCGCTCTGGCCCTGGATGAGACCGGGTTGAAAGAACGGACCGTTACAGCATGGGAACTAATCGGAAATGACAGTTTTTTTGCCGGATTACAGAAGAAAGATGCCTGGGAGCATCTCAGGAAAGTGTCTGTGAAAAGAAGGCTTCCTCTGGGTATTACATGGAAACAGCCGGTAATTCTGGCGGCGGCTGCAGCTGTCTTTCTTGTAAGCTTTGCCGCGCCCTCTCCGGCGAAAGAGAAGGCGCAGCAGCGTCACCTGGTGGCTGAACAGGCAAAAGAAGAGGAAGAAAAAATAGAAAAGGTCAGCGAAGAACTGGCCGAAGAAGATCTGACAGCAGAGGAATATGAAGAATATAAGGATCTGTTGGATCAGTTAAAACAGGAGTTGAGTGAGGCGCAGACCCAGGAAGCGCTGGATAAGACTCTGGAAAGAGCCGAGTATAAATTGTCTCAGGCGTCAGAAAAGACTGAAAACAAATCGGTAAAAGAAAAAATGCAGCAGTTGTCGGCTTCTCTTGGCGGAGATCAAAAAGAGAATTCAGAGGAAGGCCAGGATGCGCTCCAGGCAGCAGCCGATGTGGAGGAATTAGCAGAGAAAGCGGAGGAGATGTTGGAGAAACTGGAGGAGGTCGATGATCTGAGTGAATTGTCCGAAGAAGAACTGGAAGAGCTGGCGGAGATTTTGGAGCAGCTGGCACAGTCGGTAGAGGACAGCGCTATGGCAGAAGCGCTTCAAAGCGCTGCATCCGGCATTCCTTCAGGCAGCCTGACTTCCTCACAGTTAGCTTCGGCTCAGGCGACAGTCGGAACCATGAAACAACAGGCACAGACTTCACTTGCCCAGGGCCAGTCGAACTCCGGCCAAAATGGCAATAATGGTAATTCCGGCAGTAATAACAGCAATTCCGAAAGCGGAAATGGAAACAGCAATTCCGGGAATGGCAGTAATGGAAGCGGAAATGGAAACGGAAATGGAAGCGGGAACGGAAATGGCAGTGGGAACGGCAATGGCAGTGGAAATGGAAACGGAAGCGGTAGCGGAGGCGGCACAGGCTGGAATTATGGCGGTAAAAACGGGAAAGAACAGGAGACGACCTACAACGGCGAACTGGTGGCGGTTCCGAATGGAGTAGGTGAGGATGATAATCTGACCGGTTCTGCCGGGGAGGGCACATCCTATTCCTCTCAGGGCGGCCCGTCCCTGACCTGGTCAGGCAATTCCGTTGCCTATGATCAGGTGATCGGTTCCTACAGTGATCAGGCGATGTCGAAGATACAGGGGGCTGATTATCCGGCCGGAGTGCAGGATATCGTGAAGAACTATTTTGAACAGTTAAACCAGTAGCGGGAAGAAATATAGAAAAAAGGAGAGCATGAGCGTGAGCGGAATCAGTGAACAGGAAATCAAAGAAATGACTGAAAAAGTCAATGCGTGTGAGGCAGAGATCGGGAAAGCGATCATCGGCCAGAAAGATGTTATCCGGCAGTTGATCCTTGCGATCCTGGCGGATGGAAACGTGCTTTTGGAGGGCGTGCCGGGACTTGGAAAGACAGAACTTGTCAAAGCTATTTCGCGCGTGTTCCGGATGAGTTTTTCCAGAATCCAGTTTACGCCGGATCTGATGCCCGCGGATGTAACGGGTACAAATCTTATTTTAAAAGAAGGGGACCGCAATGTATTTCAGTTTGAGCCGGGACCGGTTTTTGCACAGCTGGTACTGGCAGATGAAATTAACCGTGCCACACCGAAAACCCAGGCGGCGCTTCTGGAGGCGATGCAGGAGAAAACAGTGACTGCGGGCAGAAAGACTTATGAACTGCCTAGTCCGTTTCTGGTGCTTGCGACCCAGAATCCTATCGAGAATGAGGGGACCTATCCTCTGCCGGAGGCGCAGATGGATCGTTTCCTGTTTAAACTGTATGTGGAATTTCCGTCGAAGGATGAGCTGAAAGAAATTTTACAGATCACTGTCGGCACGGAGCGTCCGGAACTGACGGCAGTTCTTACCGGAGATGAGGTGCTGCGGATGAGGGAGCTCATTCGCCAGATGCCGGTTTCCGAGTCGGTTATGGATTATGCGCTATCTATTGTGGTGGCAACTCACCCGGAGGCAGCGGGCGCACCGGAGGAAGTATGTAAATATGTAGCTGCAGGCGCCAGTCCCCGTGCAGCTCAGGCGATCATTAAGACAGCCCGCGCCCGTGCCTGGGTGGAAGGGCGTTACAATGTGGCCTTTGAGGATGTGGATTATGTGGCGCGTCCGGCGCTGCGCCACAGGCTGATCACAAATTTCGAGGCGATTGCCGACGGCGTCAGCGCGGATGACCTGATAGACGGAATTATTGGTTTTGTCCGGAAACAGAGACAATAGATCGGGTGGAATATGAGCGAATTATTTGATGCGGATTTTTTTGAAAAATTGAATCATTTAAAAATGGCGGCGCATATCCGGCTGGATCAGGGACAGAGCGGGGGACGCAAATCCTCTGCCAAAGGTTCCTCGGTGGAATTTTCGGACTTCCGGGAGTATCTTCCGGGGGATGATATCCGCCGGATTGACTGGAATGTGTACGGGCGTCTGGACAAATTGTATATCAAGCAGTTTATGGAAGAGAAGGAAGCCTGGTATCATATTTTTCTGGATGCCAGCGGTTCCATGGAATACGGGGAGCAGAAGAAATCTGTCATGGCACAGCGGCTGGCGGCAGTGTTTGTCTGGCTTGTGCTGGGGCAGCTCGACCGGGTGGAAGTGCTGACTTTTCAGGGCGGAAGGCTGGGAAAGACAAGTCCGGTGATCGGGCGGGGCAGTTTTCAGAAGCTGCTGCGGGAACTGGAGCAAATCTCTTTCGGAGGAGCGGCACGGATCAATGAAGCGATCCGGCGCAGCGCCCTGCGGGGAAGAGGAATCTGTATACTCATTTCTGATTTTTTGGAGAATGATGAGCTGGAGGATGCGATACGTTATCTGGTATATAAGCGCCAGGAAGTTTATCTGATTCAGGTGCTTGCGAGAGAAGAACTTGATTTTGACGAGGAAGGAACGCTGGAACTTCGGGATATGGAGGATGCGGGCAGTGTCCGGGTGACGATGAGCCGCCAGTCGATCCGTATGTACCGTGAGGCGTTGGAAAAACACAATGTCGGCATTCAGCGCATGGCGAAACGTTACGGCTGTGTATACCAGCAGATAGCAGCGGATGAGGATCTGGAAAAAGTCATTTTTGAGGCGTTAAGGCAGAAAGGATTGTTTGGATAGGTGGGCGTACATGTATGGTGGCCGCTGGCGTTTCTGGCGCTGGTGCCGATAATTATCCTGCTTTATTTTTTGAAGCAGAATGTGAAAAAGAAAGATTTCTCCGCGATTATGCTGTGGAAAGAAGTTTACCGCACAACGGAGGCGGCCAAACCGTGGGAAAAACTGCGGAAAAATCTGCTGATGATCCTGCAGGTCATTACGGTATTGCTTTTTATCCTTGCCCTCATGGGCCCATGGCTGTCATCCATTGGCAGCGAAAAATCCCTGACCGTGTTGGTGCTGGACAACAGTGCGAGTATGGATACGCTCTATGACGGTGAAAAGACCCGGCTGGAAGCGGCGAAGGATGCTGCCTGCGACTATGTGGACCGTCTGGCGGAGGGGAGCAGCATCTATGTCATCAGCGGAAATCAACAGGCGGTGCTTGCGCTTTCCAACAGCCAGGATAAGATCGAGGCAAAAAAATGCATACGGAGTATGGAACAGACTGCATTGGCAGGAGACCTTTCTTCAACCCTTGGACTGGTACAGTCCTGTGTCAGCCAGTCGGAGGATTCCCAAATCGTGTTTTTTACAGATACGGCGTTCGACAAAGGAGATTTGAGTGCGCAGGTGGAAAATTTTTACAGTGATGTGACGAATTGTTCTCTTGATAGTATCAGCTATAGTGTGATAGAGGGAAAACTGCTGATACTGGCCCAGGTGACAAACTATGGAAATGAGGAGCTTGCCAGAGAAGTGAATTTATACGGAGAGGATGTCCAGGGGAATGAAAATCTGCTGGAAATCGCAGATGTGCAGATACCTGCCGGCGAGACGTCTTCCGTGTATTTTGAGCTGGACGCCGATCAGGTGCAGGATGTGGTGAAAACATTGAGGGCGGAATTAAATGAGACAGACGCACTTTCCGGTGACAACGAGGCGTGGTGTGTGCTGGAGGAAGAGCATACGAGCCGTGTTCTTCTGCTCACGCAGTCTAATCTGTTTGTGGAGAAAGCGTTTGATAATCTGTCGGGAGTGGAGATTTACCGCACCTCGGATCTTGGAGTGTTTGATACGGCGGACGGAGCAGGCTGCGATCTCTATATTTTTGACGGAATGATTCCGGAAGAACTGCCGCAAACAGGAAATTTTATGTTTTTCCATTGTGCTGCCGAGGAATTTTTTGAAGCGTCCGGCAGTGTAGAGGGGACGCGTTTGACGATTTTAAACAGTGATGTGACGTATTATACGGCGGATGCTTCCTTTGGGGCAAATGCTTCTGATGTTTATGATGTGCCGGTGTGGGGGACTTCGTTTTTGCAGGCAGGGGAACAGACGGCGGGCTTTTATGGGATCTATGGCGGCCATCGCATGGCAGTTCTGGGATTCGACCTGCACGAGACGGATTTCGGCCTGCAGGCGGAATTCCCGATTTTGATATCGGAACTGTCGGGATATTTACTGGACGGCGGCCTTACGGAAAAAACTTCTTATGTGGCCGGGGAGAGCATACTGGTTCACGGAATCAGCAGCGGCTCGGATATCACTGTTTTTTCACCGGATGGAAGCTCGGAGACGATTCCGGCGGGGGAAGCGGCCGGTTCCTATCTGGAAAAACAGCAGCCCGGAGTATACCGGGTTTCCCAGGAACAGGGGGACGCGGAGAAGATGCAGATGTTTGCGGTTCAGTTTCCGAGTGGCTCGGAATCCATGGTGGAGTCGGCACAGAGCATGGAGTCAGCACAGGATGGCGCGCAGGGGGCAGGGCGTGTCGGGGCGATGGAGCTTCGGAACCTGTTTTTGATCATATTGTTGATACTCATGGGCGCAGAATGGGCGATCTATGCGAAAACATCGTAAATATCGTAGAATGTGATCTGTATGAAAACTTTGTAGATATTGCGGAATGAGATCTATGTGAAAACTTCGTAAATTATGCGGATTAATGCAACGGTAAAGGAGTAGCGGCATGTACTTGGAATTTGCGCGTCCGTGGGCGCTTATATTACTGCCTGTGGCGGCAGGATTTATCATATGGTTTGCAAAATATATGCGGAGCAGGTCTCTGAGCAGGCGGATCGGAATGACGGCTGTGCGTTGTCTTGTACTTGCGCTGGCAGTTTTTGCCATATCCGGGGTTAGTGTTCATAAAGACAGCAAAGTGACTACTACAATCTTTCTCGTAGATCTGTCAGACAGTACGAACAGTGTGCAGGGGCAGGAGGAAGAATTTGTCCGGCAGGCGATCGCGGATATGGGGCAGGATAATCAGGCAGGAATTGTGGTGTTTGGCTCCGACGCCCGGATCGAACAGTTTGTCAGCGATAAAAAAGTATTTACTTCTTTCCAGTCAAATGTCAATACGGGAGGTACGAATCTGGAGCAGGCAGTGCAGACGGCGCTGGCGCTTTTTCCGGAGGGGAGTGCCCGCAGGCTTGTACTTCTCACTGACGGCGCGGAAAATGAGGGAACCATATCCAACACGGTAAGTGCGTTTGGCGGAAGTGATATAGAATTTAAAGTGGTGACTTATGACAGTTCCGTGGAAGAGGAGGTTTATATCAGTGATGTCACGCTGCCGGATACGATCCGCCAGGGAGATACGTTCCAGGTTCAGGTGGAGATCTATGCCACGGAGAGCGGAAACGCCACAGTTACCCTGTATTCCGGGCGGACGCTCAAAGGGCAGCGGGATGTGGTATTACAGAAAGGATATAATCAGCTCCTGTTTTCGGATGAGGGAGTCGAGGGCGGATTGAAGAGCTACCGTGTCACCGTGGAGGCGGAAAAGGATACGGTATCCACAAATAATACGTACAGCGCTTTTACCACGGTGGAAGCGCGGGCAAAGCTGCTGCTGGTGGAAGGGCAAAGCGGAATGAGCGAACCTTTTACACATATTCTGGACGCCTGCAATTATGATTATGACGTGGTGACTCCTTCCGGCGTGCCGGCACAGATCGCGGATATGAATCAATATCAGTCGATCGTGCTGCTGGATGTCTATGCGGATGATCTGCGGGATGGTTTTCTGGATACTCTGGAAACATATGTGAAGGATTATGCCGGAGGCCTGATCGCAATTGGCGGTGAAAACAGTTTTGCGCTGGGGAATTATAAAAATACGCCCCTGGAGACGGTGCTCCCGGTGTCCATGGATCTGGAAGGGGAGAAAGAAATTCCAAAACTTGCCATGGCGATGGTCATTGATCATTCGGGGAGTATGGATTCTCCCTCCACAGAGAGAAGCGGCATCACCTGTATGGATATTGCGAAGCAGGCTGCGGTCAATGCACTGGATTCTCTGAGAGAGATTGATGAGGTTGGTGTGCTCGCCTTTGACGATACTTTTACATGGTCAGTTCCGCTGCAGGAAGCGACAGATACGGATGCGATCGTGTCAAAAATTTCCGGGATTCAGGCAAATGGCGGCACAAGTATTTATCCTGCCCTGGCGGAAGCGGTAGATAAGCTGAAAAGTTCCGATGCGGCTCTGAAGCATATCGTCCTTTTGACAGACGGACAGGATGGTTTTCATGGATATGATGATGTACTGCAGGAAATGCGGGACTGCGGCATCACGCTCTCTACGGTGGCAGTAGGTACAGGGGCAGACAGCAGAACGCTGGAGTGGCTGGCAGATGAGGGCGGAGGAAGATATTACTATTCCGATGCAGGAACCTCCCTTCCCCGGATTTTTGCCCAGGAGGTATATTTGTCCTCGGAGAGTTACCTGATCAACGAAGAATTTGTCCCGACAATCGTGAATTCCCATGAGATCCTGGAGGGGATCTTTGAGGAAGGAAGCCCCAGCCTGCTGGGATATATTGCGGCGACTCCGAAATCGTCATCAACCGTTCTGTTGGAATCAGACAGGGAAGATCCAATCCTGACAGTGTGGCAGTACGGGCTTGGCAGGAGCGTGGCGTGGAACAGTGACGGAACAAATCAATGGACGGGAAATTTTGCCGGATGGGACAATTATGCCGCTTTGTGGCGGAATATCATCGACTGGACGATTTCAAATTCTGACCTTGGAAATGACGTGCTGAATGTGACGCAGGAGGCGTCGTCCATTATCATTGATTATGAGACGGAGGATTTTACTGCCGGAACAGATATAGAGGCGGTGCTGACGGATGAGAATGGGAACCGTCAGGATGTGACATTGGGCGCGGTTTCACCCGGAAAATACCGGGCTCAGGTGGACGTGGATGAGATCGGAGTTTACAGTATTAATGTCCGCAAGCAGGACGGAGAGGAAATTGTAAAAAATGTCAACACTGCGGCAGCGCTGCAGTATTCTCAGGAATATCGTTTTGCGGAGATCAGCAGCAATCTGGGCGGGTTTGTAGATCAGATTAATGGCAAATATATTACAAAGCCGGAAGAGGTTTTTGACACGGAACTTGAGGGAGTGGTATCGAAAACAGACATCACGCAGACACTTATGATCTTGGCGGTACTGCTCTTTGTGTTGGATATTGTGATGAGAAGGCTTCATATTGACTGGATGGCCTTTGCAGGAAACGCCGCATTGTGGGTGAGATCAAAGGCGGCAGGAGTGCGTGCAGAGCGCCGGGAGAGCGGAACGAAGGTAAAAAGAGCCGGAGCGCATCTTTCATCAGAGGAAAACGGAGCATCTGCCGATGCAGAAAAAGCTGCGGCAGCCGGAATGAACAGAGAGGGCGAAGATGGAGGAAAAAGAGAAATATCCGGACGCAAAGGGAATCGTGGTAAGGCTGAAATGCCCGGAAAAGCTGTAAATGCCGGAGTGAAAAACAGGGCGGACGCGACATCTTCTGATAAGAAGAAACGGCAGAGTAAGCAGTCGGATGTGATCGATACCGCGGCATTGCTGAAAAAGAAGCAGGAGAGGGATATGTGACAGTTCAAGAATGCTCCAGCATTCTTGCTGCGAGGCATGCATCGGCTCTGCCGATA
>CAZJSI010000064.1:0-12691 GCA_964548675.1 uncultured Eubacterium sp.
CAAAAAACTATATAATGTATTGGGGGTTTTTACAGTTATTATAATAGCAAATGTTCGCGTGTAAGTGTTCACAATGATTTAAAAAAATCGGTCGTATTTTTATGCATTTTTTATAAGACAAAAAAGTAATCATATAAAAATAGTTGGTTATATTAGACAGAATGGATATCAAACATATTTTAAGGATGGTTTTCTGAATATTCCTAAGGAAATGCTGTGATCGGTATTTTCCTAAATATCTATGAAAAATCATCCCCATTTCTGGGAATTTTTAAGAAAAATTTATATGAAACTTTTAAATAATGAAAAAAGCAGTGGAAAGCCGTTGTCTGTAATAATCTTTTTTGTTATATTTTATATCAAGAAGAGTATTTTTTACCAACAGTTCGTACTCCCCCTGGATTTGGCTATGGGGAGCGTCAAGGAGATGTGTGAAATGGATGCGATATTGGAAATTCAAAAAATCATAGAGGATTCCGAAATGACAGAAAAGGAAAAGGATGCGGTACGCCGGATCGCGGATGTTCTGATCAGGGTGCAGGAGGCAAAGCAGGCAGAGAGTACCGTACAGCGGGATACGGTCTGCAAGCTGGAGTGCAATATAGATGACTGCAGCGGGGAAGCCCTTGGGTTTGCTATGGAGCGTCTTTTGAAAGAGGGAGCTCTGGATGTGAATTACATACCTGTGTATATGAAGAAAAACCGGCCTGCGTATCTGTTGACCGTTCTGTGCAGGCCGTCGGACAGGGAACGGATGGAGCAGATTCTTTTTGAGGAGACGACGACGATCGGAATCCGCCGTCAGTTGATGCAGAGAACGGTATTGGAGCGGGAGAATCGAAAAATGATGACGTCTCTGGGAGAAGTGGATGTGAAGATTTTGCATCAGCCGGATGGAAAACGTTATGCTCCGGAATATGAGAGTGTCGCCAGGATAGCCAGGGAAAAAAATATACCGTTTCTGAAAGCATATAAGATCATTGAAGAGGAGGTGAGATCGTGATCTATATAGGAATTATAATTGCGGTGTGCACTGTGGAATTCTTTCTGCGCAGGCGGGCACACCAAAAGATCGAATTGAATGAAACGAGGGAAGTGAAAGGGCTGCCTGTTATTTTAAGCAGGTATCATAATTACGGTATGGCGGAGAACCGCCTGGAGGAGCGCCCGAAAATAGTGAAAACGATCGGAGCCGCTGCGGTGGGAGTGCTTACGATCCTGTTTTTATTGACCTTGCCGTTGCGAGGGAAAAAGGCTTTGAAAACGGGACTGGCATTGGTTGTCGGCGGCGGGCTGGCAAATCTGCTGGAACGGTTTTACCACGGATATGTCACTGACTATTTTCAATTGAAAGTGCCTGTTGCCCGAATTCGGAAGTTGGTATTCAATGTGGCGGATTTTTGTATTTTTATTGGAAGTATATGTATCGTGATAGCGGGAAGCATTTTTGACAGAGACGGCGTTGACAGGCCAGGCCGTTAAAAGAAAATCTGATATGTGCTTCCGTTGATTTGTTCTTATTTTTCTACTGTACACAATTAGGTTCGGTTTTGTTATTTTGCACAAATGGACATCTTTGATTTTCAGGTTTTACCATCCCTTTTTACAGGAATTTAGATTAAGATAAGCATGAAAGAAATAACGTGCTGCGTTATGGGGGACATGGCTGAAAGCCATGAAATAAGATAAAAGAGGAGGAAACTTATGAACTTTTCAAAAACCTTTAGTCCTTACAAAATCGGAAACCTGATTGTGAAAAATCGATTGATCGTGCCGGCAATGGATTCCGGTGTGTTTGATCCGGAAGGATTGGTTATACAGCCAACTCTGGATTATTACGGTGCCCGTGCAGCCGGTGGTTTTGGGCTTATCATAATTGAGATTGCTGCTGTGGAGCGCCGTGGTGTCGGTATGCCGGATGAGCCAAATGTATGGAGTGATGAGGGAATCGCAGGCATGACAAAACTGGCTAATTATATCAAAAATCATGGTGCACGCACGATTGTTCAGTTACATCATGCGGGACGTGAGACAGTGGCGGCTATGGCAGGAGAACAGATCGTTGCGCCATCCAGCGTACCATGTCCTACAAACCGTGAGACACCGCATGAATTCACGACGCAGGAAGTATACGATTTGATCCAGCATTATGTAGATGCGGCAGTCCGTTGTCAGAAAGCAGGGTTTGATGGGGTAGAGATCCATGCGGCACATGGCTACATGGGAGGCCAGTTCCTCTCACCGCGTTCGAATAAGCGTGTCGATGAGTTCGGCGGCGGAGTAGAGGGACGTGCATATTTTATGAAGCTTGTTGTAGAGGGAATAAAAAATGCCTGTGGAGAAGACTTCGTTGTTACCGCCCGCATTTCTTCAAAAGAAAATCGTATCGGTGGAATAGAAATGGAGGAAACGATAGTATTCGCGCAGATGCTTGAAGATTACGGATATGACGCATTGCATATTTCCGCAGGAACTTATGAGACATGGCAGACGATCGTGCCGCCTTCCAGCTGGCAGTCGGGATGGAATCTTGGTTCTGCCCGCCGTATCAAAGAAGCAGTGGACATTCCGGTAATTTCCGTAGGTTTGTTCCATGATCCGTATACGATTGAGACAGCGTTAAAACGCGGCGACTGCGATGCGGTGGCGCTTGGCCGTCAATCCATCTGTGATCCGGACTTCCCGAATAAAATGTATGCGGGTGTGATCGAAGATATTATTCCGTGTCTGGGATGTACACAGAGATGTATGGAGTTCAATTTCCCTGAAAATCTGATGCCGGGAGACTGGGGTGTAAGCTGTATGTTAAATCCGGAGTCCAGCCACCGTGCAGACCGTCTGTTGAAATTAACAGATCAACCGAAAAATGTAGTGGTCGTTGGCGCAGGACCTGGCGGTATGCAGGCTGCATTTATGGCAGCAGGCCGCGGCCATAAAGTAATACTGTTGGAGAAAAACCCGGAGAATCGTGTGGGAGGCCAGTTCCTCATAGCTGCGTATCCGCCGTTTAAACAGGGACTTACACGTGCAATACGCTATCAGCTGCATATGTGCAAAAAGAATGGCGTGGATATTCGTTTTGATACGGAAGCGACGCCGGAACTGATCGGGGAACTGAATCCGGATGTTTTGATCATGGCGACAGGTGCAACGCCGATCGTGCCGCCGATCCCGGGAATTCATGATACAGGAGTAGTACAGGCAAATGATGTACTTCTCGGAGAGCCGGTATTGAAGTCAAGCGCTCTGATCATCGGCGGAGGCGAAGTGGGGGTTGAGACAGCCGAATATGCGACAGATTATTGCTCAAAAGTAACAATTGTTGAGATGCTGCCCACTGTTGCCGAAAAATTGTATCTGACCGTTCGCAATGATCTGGTAGACCGTTTGAAAAAAGAAGAAGTTGAAATTCATTGCAATACAAAAGTGCTTGAATTTATTGAAGGAGGAGTTATTGCGGAGTGCAATGGCGAGAAGATCACCCTGGATGGATATGATCATGTGATTCTTGCCCTGGGGTCCAGATCCTATGTACCATTCGACCCGACTGGACTTGCGCCGGAAATTTACACTGTCGGTGATGCAGTGAAAGCCCGTGACGCAAAATGGGCAATTTACGAAGCTTACCGGGCAGTACAGAAAATTTGATCAATTTTCTGAACAAATATAAGAGCGAGTGAAAGGAGAAGACTATGGTATCAGAAACTTTGAAAATTTATGTTGCAGGATTAAATGCAGGGGATTGCAACGCAATAGCAGAGTTATTTGCGGAGGAATGTGATTTTGTTGATGGAGGAGCCCGCCCGAACGGTTTTCCTGATGTAGTTGCACATGGAAAAGAGGAGGTGCGCGCTGCGTTCAAGGGTGTTTTCGAAACTTATGATGTAAAAGCTGAAATTGTGAAACTGAATCCGAATTCAATGGAATATGATGTATTCCTTGCCGGATTGGAAATCCCCTGTGTGGGAACAGCCACTGTAGATGCTGAAGGGAAGATCACAGAATATCTGGTTCGCCCGAGATAATAAACAGAATACATATAGGAAAAACAGGTATCCGGTATGGAAGATCATGACCGGATACCTGTTTTAATTGTCGTTAGGGGTATTTTTTTCTTTTCGGCTGCATACCTCCCACATCTGAAAACTGTTTAAAAGAGACAGTGCGATCTGTGGTTCTTCAAAGGGGAGGTGAAAAATTTCCTGTATTCTGTTCAGACGATATAAAAGCGTATTACGGTGGATGCATAAAATATTCGCTGTGGCATCCTTGTTATGCATTGTCAGGCTGTAACATTTCAGGGTTTCAAAATACATTGTTGCATGGGCCTGGTCATAGTACCGAATCTCGTCCAGTACCGGATGCATAAATGTCTGCATTGGTACGTGATGCATGAGCAGCGCAAAAGCCGGATGCGGAATGGAGTCGGAATAAAAGCAGATATCCCCCATCCGGAGCATTGCAGTGTAATATGCCTGCGGATAGTAAACCCGGATATCAGAGAGTTCCTGAAACGAGTTGGAAAATCCGGTATATTTGTAGCTCTGCTGCAATGTAGAAGCTACTCTGATCAGAAATGTACGCTCTTTGCAGGTTTGTATCGGTGTACTCATTTCCCCGAGAAGTGTGACAATACAATTGTCATATATCGTACTGATGCTGTCCCGATAAGTCGTGTTCAGGCGGTTTACCGCAGAGGCGGCATACGCCCTTTGGGCGGCGCTCTCGCCGATCGGCGTGACCATAAGGCAGAAATTTCCTTTCAAATACTTCTGCAGAATGCTGCATGCCAGAGTTTTTAACTGCGAGGATGTATCCGGGGATAATAGATCCTTTAAATATCCTGAATTTGTCAAAATATTATTGTTGCGGTGGGACATTTTGATCAGCAATGCCTGAATGAATATTTTTGTGATTTCCAAATCATTTGGCTGTAATTCGAAGTCCATCATAAAGATAGCTATATGTCCCAATATTTTCTTGGAACGGGTATATACCTCGCCGAGTATTCTCGGAAACTCGAATGCCGGTCCCCAGTCTGCATAAAAGGGTTCATATATGCCGGCGGGTTTATCGGTAAGAAATATTTTCTGGTATTCCCATACAGTGTCCAGCGGCAGCGTACCCGTATCATATAATGCATCCCATATATCCTGATTTAATTTCCGTTTGGGATATTGATATAATAATCGATAATTTTCATCGGTCAATAAAACCGGACGATGAAATATTTCATAAGCAATTTTGATGATCGGCTCAATTCCATCTTCGTACAGGGATTGAAAAAAGAGCGTGTAGACTTTTCCCAGATCCGGCTCGCAGGATGGTTTTTGCTCATTTGTCATAATGCACAAACCGCCTTTCTTTTTTTTCGATACGTGACAAGTTGAAAATGATCACACATGATAAAATAAATATACAGAATTATAACATAATTATATGATGAAAGGAAAGGAGAAAGTATTATGTACAAAAAAATTGACGGGTTTGCAGTAGTTACCGGAGGCGCCAGGGGGCTTGGAGCAGCTATGATCACACAGCTTGCAAAAGAGGGGTATGATGTGGTGATCAATTATGTATCTGACCGGAGCGGGACCATTGCACAGGAGCTTGCGGATAAGGTAAAAAAAGAATATGGTGTGGGAGCCATCATATTTCAGGGGGATGTATCCAGTTATGAAACATGCAGGGCAATGTTTGATGCTGGTATTGAAGCATTTGGTGATAAGGTAGCTGTTCTGGTAAATAATGCCGGAATTCAGAGCAATAAATATTTTCATGATATTACACCGGAAGAATATCAGCGTTTGATCGGTATTGAGCTGTTTGGTACGATGCATTGTACACATATTGCACTTCCGTACATGCAGAAACAAAAAAATGGATGTATTATTAACATTTCTTCGATCTGCGCTCTCTATGGGCAGGACGGACAGGCCGATTACTGTGCGGCGAAATCCGCGATGTTTGGATTTTCCAGAGCACTTGCGAGAGAAAATGCGGCAAATAATATTCGTGTAAACTGTATTGCGCCGGGACTGATCGTTACCGATATGGTAAATGCCCTTCCGGAAGAGCAGGTTGAGGCATTCCGCCTGGGGATTCCGCTTCAGCGTCTTGGAACACCGGAAGACATTTCAGAGTGTATGTCATATATCATTAATGCAACATATCTCACCGGGCAGATCATTTCTCCAAACGGCGGTATGGCAATGTATTAAATCATTATACAAAATTTCGTGGGCTGCAGCGCAGTCCACGAATTCGTTTATCAAAAAGTGCTGTAACTCCCTTTGCCTTAGCTATGGGGAGTGTCAAAAGCCGTAATCTTATCCGACCTGTTCCACTTCTATTTTATTCTGCCGGAAGAAAATCTTTACCAGCCGGTCCCATTCCTGTTCCAGTGTCTTGTCCAGGGAAAACAGTTTATAGGAAATTCCGGTCGTGCAGGTCAGTATATTGTTTTTGTAAGTCAGGTGCAGGTACATTGCGGAGATATCTTCACTGTGAAAACTGCTTCCGGATCTTGCAACAGTGCTGGCCTGATTTTTCGGCGAAAGCAGGAATATGAATTTAAAATATCCCGGCTTCTTTTTTCCTTTTAATAATTCAAAACAGACGGAGCGTACATAAGAAAAAGGGAGATAGGAAACGTCAGTCAACTCCATTTCCTCCAGCTCTTCATCGGAGTAGTAATCCCTGTTCAGGGCCCCGTCAATCGTATAAGACGCCGCCTGTGTTATGACAGCTTCCTGCAGCAGAAAATGGTCAAACATATTTCCTTTCAGCAGGCTGTTCATAAAAGAACCGATATCGGCAATCTGTAAAGCAATCATGAAAAAATCTCCTGTTCACAAATTCTTAAGAGTGTGTTATGATAAGTGGCGAAATTTATAAAATGGATGCAAAGCAGCTTTTCATAAAAGGAGCTGTTTTTGCGTTATTAATCTGATTATAAGTTTTTGGCACATAAAAATCAATCCAAAAGTGCCTGAAAGGAAAATAGAATGGAATCATTATTTCAATTGCTGCGGGATTCATCATCCCCCTATCATACAGTGCTGGCGGCAGAAAAACGTCTCCGGGAAGATGGATTTTCTGAGCTTTCCATGTCTGAGATGTGGGAACTTAAGCCGTTGGGAAAATATTATGTGAAACACAGGGATTCGTCTCTGTTTGCCTTTACGGTGGGAAATGACCTCGAAAGGGATGTTCCGGTAAGGATAGCGGCGGCACACACCGATTTTCCGGGATTATATATCAAAGCAGACCCCCAGATGGAAAATCAGGGATATCTGCAGTTAAATGTGGAAGTGTACGGCGGGGCAATTTTAAACACGTGGCTTGACCGGCCGCTGAGCGCCGCAGGCAAGGTCGCTGTGAGAAGTGAACGTGTCATGAGGCCGGAAATCCGCTTTGTGGATATCAGGGAACCGTTCTGTACGATACCAAATCTGGCGATCCATATGAATCGGGAGGTTAACAAGGGCGTGGAGCTGAACCGGCAGACACATATGCTGCCGATCGCCGGGCTCAAGACGGAATTGAATCATGAGAAGAGATTTTTGCGTTTTCTTGCAGACAAACTGCAGGTGAAGCCGGAGGATATTCTGGATTTTGACCTGTATCTGTATAGCGTGGAGGAGCCGGTTTTTGTCGGTATGGACAAAGAATTTATTTCGGCGCCGCATCTCGATAATACGACCAGTGTGCAGGCACTGCTGGATGGCGTTACCGGGGATGCAAGTATTCATGGGATCAATGTGGCGGCGATGTTTGACAATGAGGAGATCGGCAGTCGTACGGCTCAGGGAGCGGCGTCCATGCAGCTTCTGAACCTGTTAAAAAAGATATTGCGCAGTCTGGAGGAACCTGCGGCGGAGGAAGTGCTCTATGACAGTATGATGCTTTCTGTAGATGTGGCCCATGGTATCCATCCGAATCATCCGGGAAAGGCAGATCCGGTGCTTGCGCCGAAGCTGGGAAAGGGATTTTGTATCAAGGAGGCTTGTTCCCAGTCCTATGCCACGGACAGCAGGGTGATCGCTGCAGTCCAGCAGATCTGTGATGCAAAAAAGATTCCGTATCAGAAATATGCCAACCGTTCCGATGTGCCGGGAGGCGGCACTCTGGGCAGCATTGCATCTGCATTTTTGCCGATCGCGATCGCGGATATCGGGATACCGCTTCTTGCGATGCATTCCATACGGGAACTCATGGGAACCGCAGATATGGAAGCTCTGTCAAAGTGTGTGGCTTCATTTTATGAAGTAGAATAGGGAGAAGAGCGTGTTAAAGAAGAATAAAATAAAACAAATTGCAGCAGTTGTGCTGATTTTTGTATTAACGGCAGGACTTTCCGGATGCACCGGCGGGATCCAGAGTACGGTTGACCAGATGAAGTCGGCAATTACCGGAGACCAGCCATTGCAGGTGGAGAGCGTATCAGAGGGCAGATATGCCTATGAGATGTTGGATGAGAACACAAAACTGGTATATGATGAAATCGTCTATACCATTCAGAACCGTGCCCAGGATGTACAGATTGCGACGACAGATATCGCGGAGATGGAAAAAGCATATCTGGCGGTGCGTTATGATTACTGTAACTTTTTCTGGCTGGATCAGTTTTCCTATGTGACCTACAGCAGGGATGACGAGATCACGGCGATTGAGATTAATCCTACTTACACGATGACGTCGGAGGAGCAGGATGCTATGCAGAAGCGGATTGATGCGGGAGCGGAAAGCATGCTGGCAGATGCACCAAAAGACGGAACGGATTATGAGAAAGCTCTGTATGTCTATGAAACATTGATCACAGAGGTGGATTATGTGGAGGATTCCGTAAATAATCAGAATATTATCAGTGCTTTTGTGAACCATGAGACGATTTGTCAGGGATATGCCTATGCCACCCAGTATTTACTGGAACAGCTTGGAATTCCCTGCGCTACGGTGGTGGGTACCGCTGAGGGGGAAAATCATGCGTGGAATCTTGTGATGCTGGATGGGGAATACTATTATATAGATACTACATGGGGAAACTCTCAGTACATTTACCGGGATTCAGAGGAAAGTGAGGAACCGTCTGAGGGAAATAAGTATATTGATTATGATTATTTTGGCGCTGCGACAGAGACGATAATGTCCACCCATCAGGCGGATGAGAGAATTCCCCTGCCGGAATGTACGGCTACGGCGGACAACTACTATGTTCATGAGGGGCGCTATGTCAGTGAGTGGGATCCGGATCTGATCGGTGAGATGATCAGCACTGCATATAATAACGGGGAAAGTCTCGTACAGATCAAGTTTTCGGATATGGAGCTCTATGAACAGGCACAGCAGTATTTTGTGGAGGAATATCATTTGACGGATTACTGCGAGGGGCTTGATACGGTCCGCTATATGGAAAATGTGGATAACAGTGTATTATTTTTACAATTTCCATCCAATGAGGACTGAGCATTTGTGCCGGTTCATATATAGTTCACAATCGGGGAGTATACTTCATACGTCATTTGGAACTCGTTGGTGAGTCCTGGTGTGGGAGACGGTTGGATTTCGACCGTCAAAGTAGGAAGAAATGGAAGTTGGTTATGAAAAAGAAAGTCAATTTATCCCACAATTTGATGGGATGCAGATTTGATAACTGGGTGCGTCTGAAAAGATCGAATCCCATTACGGAGGAAAACAGGCCGCAGGCGAGGCTGATCACAGCCGTGTCATTTGTCCTGGCAGTTCCGGCTTTTCTGGAATGGCTCGTATTTTATATTCCAATCAAAAGGACAAAGCTGAAAAAAGACCCGGTATATATCGTGGGTTACTGGCGTTCCGGGACTACGTTTCTGCAGAACCTGCTGACAAGAGACCCTCAGTTCGGATGGTTCGACCCGGTCAGGACGGTTACTTTTAACAATTGCATTTTTATGAAACATCTGTTGGCGAAAGCGCAGAAAAAGCTGCTTCAGGGCGCGCGCCCTATGGACAATCTGGAATACACCCTGGATCTTCCTATGGAAGAGGTATTTGCCCAGGCGACGATATCCACACAGGCGATCAGCCATATGCTTGTATTTCCCGATGGCGGGAACGGCGTAAAATATATTGAAACGGCTTTTATTGATGAGCAGGATGAGAGCAAACAGAGAGAATGGCGCAAGGCCTATGATTACATTTTGAAAAAGGTTACTTACCTGTATGGAGGAAAACAGCTTTTGCTGAAGAGTCCGGAAAATACGTGCAGGATCGGCGCTCTGAAAAGGTGCTATCCGGGTGCGAAGTTTATCAATATTTACCGGAATCCCTATACGGTTGTTATGTCCACCATCAATATGTTCACTAAGGAAATGGGGTTGTTCTGCCTGAATGAGCCGGCTTCTGCACAGGTGATCGAGGACGTTACGATCAGTCTGTTTGAACGGATATATAAAAAGGCATTCCGGGAGTTGGAGGAGATGCCCGCGGAGGACAGGATCGACCTGAAATATGAGGATTTCTGCAAAGATCCGGAAAAACATGTGAAAGAGATTTATGAGCATCTTGGTATTGATGGATTTGAGGAAGCGAAGCCGTATTTTGACGCTTATCTGGAAAGTCAGAAAAACTATCAGAAAAATAAGTTTCATTTGAAGCCGGAGCTTCGGGATAAGATCAATGGGAGACTGGGATTTTATTTTGAACACTATGGCTATGAGATGATAACGGAATAAAAATGGAAAACGGTTATTGGTGATCGTGCGTGATCGTCAATAACCGTTTTTTGCTGCGCGGGGAACACTACGAAGCGCCCTGCGGAAATGCCGCGCGTTCACGGTTTTTTCCCGGAAGTGTGATAAAAAATGCAGAGCCCTCCCCCGGCGTGCTTTGTACCTCAATCCCGGCGTGATGGAGTTCCAGGATTTTTGCCGTTATGGCAAGTCCTAATCCGCTTCCCTCCTGTCTGTGGGAAGTGTCTCCCTGATAAAATTGTTCAAAGATGCGTGTTTTTGTCTCTTCATCCATACCAATTCCCTGATCTTTTATGCATATTTCACATCCGGAATAAATACTGCCTGTTAAATGAATCGTAATAATGGAATCATCCGGGGAAAATTTGATGGCGTTGTCGATCAGGTTCAGCCAGACCTCCGAGAGCAGGTCCTCATCACCAAAATAGGAAACAGGAGCAAGTTCCAACTGATATTTTAAATTTTTCGCAGACCATTTTGGTTCTAACAGTAAAATGCACTGGCGGATCTGTTCATCCAGAGAAAATATTTTATGTTTTGCGGGTATCTTATTCTGGTTTAATTTGGACAGCTGAAGAATATTGCTGGTGAGTTTCGAGAGGCGGTTGCTTTCCGCTACGATCATGGCGGCATAATCCTTCCGCTGGCTCTCTGATATGTTATCCTCCGTGAGCAGGCTGGCGTATCCGCCGATGATGGCAAGGGGAGTTTTGAATTCGTGGGAAACATTGGATATGAAATCTTTTTTCAGGTATTCATTACTCTGCAGCTCACGGACCATGAGATTAAACTGCCGTTCCAATTCCCCGATCTCATCTTTTCTGTCACTTTCCTCTACCCGGACATTGAAATTTCCAGAGGCGACTTCCGTCGCTGCCTGGGAGAGTGCGGTGATCGGATTGGCGGTTCGTTTGGAAAAGACAAAAATCAGAGTAATTCCCAGTGACAGGGCGCACAGCAGCAGCAGGAGATCTTTCAGGGCAAATCCAAATACCAGATAGTGGATATCCTTTTTGCTGAAAACAATATTGTTCCATATCATATAGAAGATCGTGATACTTGCGGCAGATGAAAACAGTACCAAAAAGAAAAAGATCAGTGTTAATTTACGGCGCAGTTTTTTCATGAAGTACCTCCCTTTTCGAAATGGTGCGGCAATCCGGACAATGACAGTATCAGATCAGCACAGCCCGATAGCCAAGCCCGCGGATGGTCTGGATCTCAAAGGCATCGATATGCCCCAGTTTCTCTCTTAGACGTTTGATATGGACGTCTACCGTGCGGGGATCTGTTTCCGAGTCAAACCCCCAGATTTCGTCCATCAGCGTCTGCCTGGTAAAAATTTTACCGGGATAAGAGAGGAGTTTCTGTGCAACTAAAAATTCTTTTTGACGCAATGGGATTTCGGAATCCTGCCAATATACGGTCATTGTGTCCGCATTCAGGATACAGTCTCCGATTTTTAATACCGCTTCTTCTGCTATATTGGCCCTGCGCAGCAATGCTTCCACCCGCAGCAGCATTTCGTCCATCTCAATTGGTTTGGTCATATAGTCATCTGCCCCGGAACGAAATCCAATCCGTTTGTCATCCAACGCTCCTTTCGCTGAAATAATCAGAATGGGCATGGTGTAACCCGCATTTCGGATCTGGCGGGTTAATTCCAGTCCATCCATATGCGGCATCATGATATCGGCAATGAGTAAATGAATGGGCTCATGTTCCAGGATCATGAGCGCCTGTTCTCCGTCATCCGCACTGAACACCCGATAGCCGATCCGCTCCAGATGTATCTGCATAAGATCGCGGTAGGAGATGTTGTCCTCCGCCAGTAAAATATGAATCATAATATCACCTCTGATCAATTTATAGTATGATGCATATGGCATTCGCTGTGGCGACCTATGCGCAGCTACGCGCGCGATATAATGTCTTTCGACATTATATCATATTTTTTT
>CAZJSI010000064.1:12791-15667 GCA_964548675.1 uncultured Eubacterium sp.
TATGCGCAGCTACGCGCGCGATATAATGTCTTTCGACATTATATCATATTTTTTTGCAAAAAGAGATATATTTCTATTGACAAACGTGCGCGGATGGGATATTATATCACTGTAAAAACAATAACGATTATTATTATCAATGAGGAGGAATAAATGATGAAAAAATATGTATGTGGTCCATGTGGATATGAATATGATCCGGCAGTAGGTGATCCGGATAACGGAATCGCACCGGGAACAGCATTTGAGGATTTACCGGAAGACTGGGTTTGTCCGATCTGCGGAGTAGGTAAGGAAGATTTTGAAGAAGCATAATGAAATAGAGGCCGGGGTAGCTCCCCGGTCTTTTCATGTCATAGCCTATGAAGTGATTTTTTTATAATATCTTAAGGGGAATCCCGGTTTTATTTTATACATTTTTGGTGTATAATCATCCTATAATATTTGTAGCTTGAATGGGATACATGATGAAAGGAGAACAGAAACATGGAAAAAATCAGTGACAGCATGAAAAAAATTATATTGGCAGGTATCGGAGCCGCAGCAACGACAGCGGAAAAATCCAAAGAAATACTGGATGAACTGGTACAAAAGGGTGAATTGACTGTTGAGCAGGGCAAGGTTTTGAATGAAGAATTGAAACACAATGTGAAGCAGACGATCAAAAAGGAAACTCCGGCCGAGGAAAAAACAGAGGATATTACAGATGTTTTGAAGAGCATGACGCCGGAACAGATTGCGGCTCTGAAAGCACAGATCGCAAAGATGGAGGAAGCGCAGGAACCGGAGGAGAAATCGCAGGAGGATGCTGACAAATAGGCATAAGGATGGCATATGAGTAAGGAACCGAATGGAACGCGCCTGAGAGAGATTCTTTCAGTTATACACAAACACAATATAGCCAGGGGCGTATCGCCGGAAAAAATACGTTTGATTTTGGAAGATTTAGGCCCTACTTACATTAAACTGGGGCAGATCATGTCCATGCGGTCGGATATTTTCCCGAAAAAAATATGTGATGAGCTGATGCGCCTGCGCTCGGATGTCACGCCGATGCCGTTTTCCCAGGTGAAAGAAGTGATTGAGGATTCCTATGGGAGCGAACTGGAAGAGGTGTTTGCTGAATTTGAGGAGGTTCCCATTGGTTCGGCATCCATTGCCCAGGTACACCGTGCAAAATTAAAAACGGGTGAAGGCGTTGTCGTAAAAGTACAAAGACAGGGAATTTATGACACGATGTCCAGGGACATCGCCTTTCTCCATCGCGCTGTAAAATTAATGCCGCCCATCAATATGAACGGCCTGGTGGATATGAACCAGGTACTGGATGAACTGTGGGTTGTCGCCCAGGAAGAGATGAACTTTATGGCGGAAGCCGCCAATATGGAGGAATTTGCCCGGTTGAACCACAATGTCGCCTATGTGGCAAGTCCCGCTCTTTATCGGGAATATACTACGACACAGGTGCTTGTGATGGAGTATATTGGCGGTGTCGGCGTGGATGAACGGGAGAAACTGCTGGCAAACGGCTATGATCTGGATGAGATTGGAACCAAGATGGCGGACAATTATGTCAAACAGATCATGGAAGACGGTTTTTTCCATGCAGACCCCCATCCCGGCAATATGCGTATCCGAGACGGAAAGATCGTCTGGATCGATATGGGGATGATGGGACGGTTTTCCCAGCGGGATCAGGCATTGTTGGGCAAAGTGATAAAGGGTGTCGCCACTCATGACATAAGCTCCATTGTGGAGGCGGTTCTTTCTCTCGGGGAGTTTCATGACAAACCGGATCAGAAAATGCTCTACTCGGATATCGGGGACTGGCTTGCAAAATATGGTTCTGCCAATTTTGGTGATCTTAACATGGGAACTCTGATGCAGGATCTTATTGATATCATGAAGGAAAATCGTGTGTCTATGCCCCACAGTCTGACAATGCTTGTGCGAGGGCTTACCACGATAGAGGGCGTGATTGCCGAGATTTCTCCGGAGATTAATGTGGTACAGGTGGCGACGGCCAGGATATCCGGCAGTAAGTGGGCGGACTTTGACCTGAAAAAGGAATTAAAGGAAAACGGACAGGAACTGTACTGGGCTTTGCGTAAAGGATTAAAAATTCCATCCTATATTTCGGATCTGCTGCGCAGCTACATGAATGGCCAGACCCGGATCAACATGGATTTGCACGCAACACAGGATTTGACGATAATGCTGAATGATCTTGTGCGGAGGCTGGTCATGGGATTTTTGATTACGGCGCTGCTGATCAGTTCCAGCATTATCTGCACCACGGATATGAAACCAAAGCTTTTGGGAATTCCGGCGCTCGGTGCGATTGGGTATGTCCTTGCGTTTATTTTGACGGTATACACGTTTTTAAGCCATTTCCGGTCAAACAGGAAAAGAAGATAAAGGTGAAAATGATATGAAAGAAAATGCTCCTTCGGGAGCATTTTTTGTGTCAAAGGGAATTGCCCGTCAATGACAGCAGGAATCATGAGGGAAAGGAAACATGGAGGAAAGGAAACATGGAGGAAAGGAAACATGGGGGAAAGGAAATATGGGGAGCGGAAAATATGGGTGCAGTTGCCTTTTTGGGTAAAATATGATATGCTTTGGAAACTGGAAAAAATAATGTAAATTCTAGGAGATTGATCAGAAAATAGTAAGAAAGAAGTTTTTTGAAGGAAAAAATATAGAAAAGGATGAATTATTAAAGATTATATCCAGTGTGAAATAAGAATTGTGAGAATTCACTAAAAAAGTTCATGCAAATTTGTACATTATTTTGTCACAAAATGGAAAATGATTTCGTCTCAGTATAACAGGGAGGTGAGAATCATGCGGAAAATGTTTATGTTGTGTGGGAA
>CAZJSI010000065.1:0-11857 GCA_964548675.1 uncultured Eubacterium sp.
GCAAGAAACAAGATTTTCTTAAAGAGCGAGGTTCTGCAGAGAAAATGGCAGTAGCTTGTAAATGCATATATTGTTTATTTAGCAAAGTGGTGATATGATGAATGCAGAGGTTTCGGGTTGAGATGGAGCATTGCTGAGGAAACCAGAAAGGAAAATGAGATGTTATTTGTAGAATATCCAAAATGCAGCACCTGCCAGAAAGCAAAAAAATGGCTGGATGCAAATAAAAAAGATTATACGGACCGCCACATTAAGGATGAGAATCCAACGGCGCAGGAATTAAAGGAGTGGCATGAAAAGAGCGGGCTCCCGTTGAAGAAATTTTTCAATACAAGCGGCAAGTTGTATAAAGAGATGGGATTAAAGGACAAGATCCCCGCTATGAGTGAGGAGGAGCAGTATGCATTGCTGGCGACAGACGGAATGCTTGTAAAAAGACCAATTATCGTGGCTGAGGATACTGTGCTTGTGGGATTTAAAGAAAAAGACTGGGCGGACAGATTATAAGAAAAGCTGTTTTGATAAAATATTTCATAAAGGGGGAGCAATGTCAGAAAAGAAACGATATATTGACCTTCATTTACACACATCCATGTCTGATGGGGCGCAGACTTTGGATGAAGTAGTGAGAGCGGCACAGGATGCGGGATTAAGTGCCGTAGCAATCACAGATCACAATTGTTTTGCAATTTACAGTCCCCGCCGGGCAGGGAATCTGGAGCTGATTCCGGGATGTGAATTCAGCACAAGTTACCGGACAAGAGCCGGGAGAAAGGTGGAAATACATATTGTAGGTCTGTTTTTCAACGGGATCGACCGGGGATTAAACGATGTATTTTCCGACATAGACAGGGATGCTTATGTAAAAGCAATTATTGGGAAACTTGCTACGCTTGGCATTACAATTTCATTGGAGGAACTGCGGCAGAAGTTCCCGAATGCGCGTCAGCTGGGAAGAACACAGATCGCGGATCTTCTGGTTGAAAAGGGATATGGGTGTGATCGCGACAACGCCATGGATCTGTGGATCGGCAATCGCAGTAAACATTATTTGAATCCGGCGGATTGTGTTTCTTATATAAAAATGGAGGAATGTGTGCGGAGAATAGCCAAATCCGGTGGATTGCCTGTTTTGGCGCATCCTTATCATTACCGTTTTTCCGATGCCGAGATAGAACAACTGGTGAAAGATTTCCGGAATGCTTCCGATTATCCGTTGGGAATAGAGGTGTATTACCAGAAATATGGTGAAGATAAAATAGAATTTTTGGAAAAGCTTTCCGACCAATATCATTTGCTGCCAAGCGCCAGCAGCGACAGACATAAGGCAGATGCGCCATTCGCGAAAGGCGAGTATTTTCTTCTGGAAGATATGAAGAAGCATTTTCAGAAGACATGAGGTTGATCTGGGGAGCCGGGGACGCCGCTTTTTGTGAAACTTAACAGGAGGAAATATGCAGGGAATTGATATGAAAAAAACAGGGCAGAGAATAAGGGAAGCATGCAAAAGCAGAGATATATCGGTGAAAGATATTCAAAAAAATCTGTTCATAGGTTCTTTTCAGGCTGTATATGCATGGTTTTCGGGAAAAAGCCTGCCCAGTTTGGATAATCTCTATCGGTTAAGCAGGCTACTGAATGTGTCAATGGATTCATTGATCGTGGGACAGCAGGAGGAATATTATGAATGCTGGATTTGGGATGAGATTCCCATAATATATGAGATGAGGGAGGGAGAAATGCCGAAGCGTATTTGGCGGTATTATATGGAATTGACAAGAAGAGCAGCCTGAGGGCTGCCTTTTTTGTGTCATAGGTATTCAATTACAAATTGAATGTTTTTTATTATGATCTGCGATAGAATAATGGCAAAGGAGGCGGTAATATATGAAATTTTTAATGGTGACTGTAAATATGGAAGGGATATCACGATATGAAATGGACAGGATACCGGAGCGAATCGATGATATTGTAAGACCGTATCATCTGAAATGGGTTCTGCGAAATATGTATTTTGTGGAAGATGGGTATGATGAGGATCTGGCTATTGACGAGGCCTGGAAAGCCCTGGAAAAAACCGACTGGCTGAAAAATAAAATATATTTGGGCGTTATGCAGTCGATATCAAAGTGCAGACTGGATGAGATACAGATTGAAGACATGGCGGAACCTGAGCCGGATAAAGTAAATAAGTATAGGAACTATTTTGAGGAACATGGAATTTCTGAAAATAATCTGACATATCCGAATCCGATCGTTGTGGATCAAAATAGAAAGTTGTTGGATGGTTACATATCGTATTTGATCATGAAAGAAAGAGGCTATACTTATGCAGAATGCATTTTGGAGAATCGGGGTAATACGTTAAAAAAATATGTATATGGAATACATATGCCGGGGACAAATGAAAAGAAATATAAATGGTCATATCCTTTGCGGGATGCGGTTGTGCCGGGAGATATTCTTCTTGCAGAAACCAGCCAGGGGGTAAAATCAGTCAAAGTGACAGGCGTTGAGATGGGAACGGAGATTTATGTGGACGGATTGAAAAAAATCAGAAAAATGATAACAGTGTGAGGGCGCTGCCGGGTATACTTTGAAAAATCCCGCATACATTGTAAAAACGAATGTTTGCGGGGATTTTTGTGAAAAGTTATATCGAAGAACGGGCTATGGAAATCGCCCAGTATATCATAGACAACAATGCGACCGTGCGTCAGGCGGCAAAAAAGTTTGGGATCAGCAAATCGACGGTACATAAAGATATTACTGACCGGCTTCTCCAGGTCAACCCATCCCTTGCCGCTGAGGCAAGAAAGGTTTTGGACGTCAACAAATCAGAGCGCCATATCCGCGGCGGCCTGGCCACAAAGGAAAAATACCTTCGTCTGGAGCATCAGTAGATCAGTAAAGCAGATCGATAAATGCCTGCATCTGGGGGGAGACCCATTTGTCATGGTGATACAAAAGCTGAGTCCATATTTCAATTTCGAAATTTTCGACGTCCAGATATTGGAGCTTCTTCTCATGCGCTGCCTGCCGGGTGGAATAATCCGGCAGGAAAGATATGGTGGTTTCATTCTCCTCCAGCATCTGGCAGATCAATTCCGTGTTGCCCACTTCAAAGACAGGCAGTATCTCCAGAGAGAGGCACGCCAGTCTTTCATCCATGATGCGCCGATAACTCATTCCTTTTTCCGTGAGTATAAACGGCTGTTTTGCCAGTTCGGCAATGGTGATCCTGGAGCGGTTCAGAAGTGGATTGGAGCAGCTTGTCACAAAATGGACGCTCTCCTTTGATTCCTTTACGATCACATAATCCTTGTGGTAGATGTGATTGTCCAGCGTGTATACGAAATCAACCTCATTTTGGTTTAACAGGCGAAACATCTCGTCCGTTCCGGCAGGGGTGATATTCAGCGTAATGCCGGGGTATTGCTGTCTCAGGTTTCGGAAGAGATCCTGTGCAATGGCCGCACAGAGAGAGTCCGCAGTTGCGAGCCGTATGTGCCCGTGAATTTCTTTTTGGGGTTGAGCGATCTCAAGCATTTTTCCCCATGTCTGATTGATCTGATGCGCATAGCGCAAAATTTCGGCTCCCTTGTCTGTGAGGGCGATCGTGTGATTGATGCGCTCAAAAAGAGGAAATCCCAGTTCGGTTTCCAACTGTCTGATCTGAAAAGAAACAGTAGATTGAGAATAACCAAGCTTTTCTGCCGCTTTGGTAAAACTGTTTAATTCTGCCGTGTAAATAAAGGTATTCAAATTTTTAATATCCATATTCTCTCCCTCACTATAAGCATCGAAAAATTAGATGGAACATATCATTGCTATTAATTTTACAAATCATATGAAAGAAATTATACTATTACCAACTATGAGATGCAATAGAGGGGGAGAAAAATTACATGACTGTGATAAAGGCGCTATATAATTTTTTGTGGGGGGATCTGTTAAAAATCACATTACCGGGAGGGAATACACTGGGGATCTCTCTGTTGATCCTGATTCTGGTTCCGGTGGGAATTTATTTTACTATACGGACCAGATTTGTTCTGATCAGGAAGTTTCCGCAGATGCTGCGCATCACAATGGAAAAGAAAGAGGATTCAAATAAGGGCAGTATTTCCGGGCTGCAGGCGCTCATCGTATCTACGGCGACCCGTGTGGGAATGGGAAATCTGGTCGGAGTCGTCGCAGCGATTTCCGCAGGCGGCGCCGGGGCGGTTTTCTGGATGTGGGTACTTGCGCTGTTAGGGTCATCCACTGCTTTTGCGGAGGCGACACTGGCACAGACTTATAGACAGAAAGATCCTCTTTATGGAGGATATCGGGGCGGTCCGGCATATTATATTCATCATTTTATGACACAGGGGAAATGGAGCAGAAACCCAAAACGCAGGTATAGCCTGACGGCGGTACTTTTTGCCGTTTCCGGCTTGATCTGTTGGTGCGGAATCAGTCAGGTGATCAGCAATTCGGTGACATCCTCTATGAAAAATGCTTTTCATATTCCGCCGATTTATACGACGATCATTCTTGTAGCCGCAGCAGCGGTGATCGTACTCAGAAAAATGCTACAGTGAAAGTATTGGATATTATTGTTCCGATCATGGCGGGATGCTATCTTCTGATCACGATATTCATTATTATAAAAAATGCCGGGGCATTGCCGGATGTGTTTGTACGGATTTTTCAGGAGGCGTTCGGTATCCGTCAGGTGGCGGCCGGAGGATTTGGCGCGGTGCTTATGAACGGTGTAAAGAGAGGCCTGTTTTCCAATGAGGCAGGTTCCGGTTCGGCGCCCTGTGCGGCTGCTGCAGCGGACGTGAATCATCCGGCAAAGGCGGGAATGCTGCAGGCTTTCGGCGTGTTCATTGACACTATTGTGATCTGCAGTTGTTCCGCTATGATCATGCTGCTTGCCCCGGAGGAAAATCTCGCGGGACTGGAGGGCATGGACCTTTTGCAGGCGGCGATGCAGTTTCATCTCGGAAAGTTTGGCGTAGTTTTTATTGCATTTACGCTGCTGCTGTTTAGTTTTTCCACCTTTATCGGCGTGTTGTTTTATGCGCGGTCAAATGTCGCTTATTTATTTGGGGACAATTGGGTGTCCCAGACGGCTTATAAACTGCTCGCCCTGGTAATGCTGTTTGTTGGCGGACTGGCAGCTTATACTTTTGTGTGGGATCTGGGAGATGTCGGAATCGGACTGATGACGATCTTTAACATGATCGCACTGCTCCCGATGTCGGGACAGGTTATCCGGACAATGAGACAGTATGAGAACAATAAGTGAATATGAAAAAAGAACGTAAAGGGTTTCTTGCGAAGAGAGCTTTCCGTGAGTATAATAAATAGCAGAAAGACATGACAGGAGAAAATCATGCCTTGTACGACGTACACCTTGCAGCGGGGACAAAAGAGGATCGGGATTTCCGGTCAACATAGGGGTAAATTTTGCTATGAAAAAAATATCATTGGAAAGCATTCAAAAGCAGCACAAATTTCAGTCTTATGGAGACTTGTATCATTATATTTTAGGCCTGATCGATACGTCTCGTATAAAACCGGTCAAAGCTTCGGGCAGGAACGGAAAAAAGCCGGCTCTGTATAATTCATACTGGATCCTGGATCAGCCGAAAGATAATACATCTCTTGTTGAGGAGTTGAAATATCAGATGGTACCGGCGATAAACGTGGATTATTATCTGAAAAATCTTTCACAGTACGAACAGGATCGAAAATGGGTTTTGATGCTGAATGACTATCTGAGGGATCACAGGGAGAAGCTTGAAGCTCCGGAATCTGTCAATGAGCGCAGTTTTGAAATATGGCAGAGGGAAAAGTTTCTGAAAGAGGAGCAGGGAAGAAAAATTTTGTCACGCTGCGGGATCAGCATGGAACTGTTAAACATGTATGACACAGCGGAGCCCTTTTCCTATTATACACATTCACGGCGGATACCCCAGAATATTCTGGTCTTGGAGAACAAAGACACATTTTACAGTATGCGAAAATACTTGCTGGAAAGGGGAGGGGCAATTTTTGAATATGAAATTGATACGCTGATCTATGGCGGAGGGAAGAGAATCCTGAGATCCTTTCAGGATTTTTCGCTGTGCGCGGAACCCTATTTGCAGCACAGGGACAATCAGTTCTTTTATTTCGGGGATCTTGACTATGAGGGGATTGTCATTTATGAGAGGCTTGCAGATCTGTCTGCGCAGACAGGAAAGATCCTGCCGTTTGTGAGCGGTTATGCGGCAATGCTTGAAAAATACCGGAGGCTGGATATAGAATTGCCGATGATGAAAGAAAAACAGAACCGGAATATCAGTGGAACATTTTATAGCTACTTCACCGGAGAGCAGCAGAAACAAATGAAAAAAATATTGGAGCAGGGCTTGTATATCCCGCAGGAAATCATTAATATATCAGATATGGGATGAATTTCGCCTCCGCAGGCGGCGAAAGCGGATTTATCGGAGCATTCCGGAACAGATGGGATGATTTTTACAAAAGAAGAGAGAGTGGAGCGCTGTTATGCAGTATGAATTTTTAAAACAGTTTCCAAAGCGGATGAAGAATGTGGGGCGTTACAGCACCCTGATACAAAATATCATACAGAAAACTACCTGGCGGCAATACGGATTTATCAAGGCGGATGAGCAGATAAATCTGACTTTTGCCGTCCTTTTATATATTATGGAGCAGTCCCTGAAAGAGGAACCCTGCACGATGGACGATATCGGTGCATTTATCGATGATCTCAATACCGCTTATTTTGAAAAAAACATGTCCTACGAGGACTGTAAGGCGCTGGGCGATTTTATGGTAAATGTGGTCTTATCCAACGAGGGAAAAGCCATGTACTTTGACGGATTTGAGTTTGAACAGAAAGCTTATCAGATCATGCATATCAGTTATGTGGCGAACCGGATCATCTATGTGGATTCGGAGGTGAAGCGGACCTCCTATTATCTGACGGATGACGGGTATAACCTGCTTCTGGGAACGCTGGAAATTGAAAATAACATGAAGCTGACGATCCATGAGATGATCTTTAAAATGCATCTGGAGCGTCAGAGCTATGACAGAGCGGTGGACGAGATCAAACAGGTATTCCAACTCCTCCACATTCAGCTCCAGAAGATTCAGGAAGCCATGGGAAAGATCCGGCGGAACGTGCTGAACTATTCCGTGTCGGATTATGAGAGCATCCTGGATGAAAACATGGCGACAATCGATAACACGAAGCAGAAATTTCAGAATTACCGGGAGCATGTCAAGGCGCGGGCAAAAGAGCTGGAGGAGGAAAATATCAATGTCCGCCGGCTGGATGCGAAAGAGGAGGAGAAGCTTAACAATCTGAGGCTGATCGAGTCTTACCTGAACAGGACCATTGATGAACATCAGAAAATCCTGAACAATCATTTTGATCTGAAAGCCCTGTATACCAAAGAGCTGGAGGCATTGTCACAGATGTCGCTGATACGGAGATTTTCCCTCCGAACGGAAGTGTATGACAAACTGTTGGAAAATCCGGCGGCCCTGAATCATCTGGATTATTTTCTGCGGCCGCTCTTTAATCAGGAACCGTCCAAAATCTATAACCTGAATAAGGCATTGGAGCTTCAGCGCCCGGTCCGCAAAAAAGAGGAGGAAGAGACAGGGGAAGTGCTGGATTTCGATGAGGAGGCATGGCAGGAAGAGCAGCAGATGCGGCAGAGAGAAAAATTGAGGAAATATGAGGCGAGCCTTACGTTTCTGATGAGGAAAGTATTGGAAAAAGGCGAGGTTTCCCTGATGGAAATCCGGGAACAGATTTCGGATGAGGAAAAAGAGCAGCTGATTCCGAGTGTGGAGATTTTCAAGGAAATTATGGTGGAATTGATCCGGAACAGACAGATTGATATTTTGGCGCTGCAAAAGGAGCGCAGTGAATTTATCACGGACAGGGCAGGCGGTTTTGAATTGAATGAAATGCTTTTGAATCTGGCTGATCAGGATACCGAGATGGCGGACATTGCGGGGATTGAAGTTTACCGTGTCGAGGATGGCAGCGTGATCGAATTTTTACAGGTAAAAAGTGAGCAGGGGACGGTGAAGAATATCCGGTGTTCCAATATTCTCATCCGGGCTGTTCACAAAAGCGACAGGGGGCAATAGCTATGGCATACGAAATAGAAGATATCAGGACGAGCCAGGAGATTTTCTATTATCTTCTGGAACATCATGAGCTGAAAGAAGAGACGGAGGAAGTGCTTTTCAAGGCATACACGGAAAATGAAAGCGTACAGAATTTGGTAAAGTCCCAGGGAGAGCTTGCCCGGAGTAATATTGAGCGCTATGGCAGCGTGGTGTACCTGATCCCGAAAGAGGAAAACAATTTTCTGGGCTTTTCAAAGGCTCAGTTAAAGGCAGTTTTATGTAAATCAAGCGGTACGGATAAGGATTATTATCTGTCCCAGTTTGTCATATTGACGATTCTGGTAGAATTTTTTGACGGACAGGGGAGCAGCAGTAAGGCCCGGGAATATATGCGTGTGGGGGAACTGCAGAACTGTATTTCACGTTATCTGAAAGAAGGGGCGGAGAATGCGGCGGCAAAAAGTGCAGAAAAGGAAACGGAGGATGCGGCGGCAAAAAGCGCAAAGAGAAAAACGGAGAATGATACACTGGCAAAAAGCGCAGAGAGAGAAACGGAGGATGATACACCGGGACTGGCATTTTCCAACATGTTGGAAGCTTATGAGGCGCTGCGCTCTGATGAGAAAGGCTCCCGCGCGAAAACTACCAAGGAGGGATTTCTCTATCACATCCTGAATTTCCTGCAGAAACAGGGACTGATCGATTATGTGGAAGAGGATGAGATGATTAAGACGACAAAGAAACTGGACAGTTTTATGGACTGGAACCTGCTGAACCAGAATAATTATGACAGAGTCCGGAAAATACTGGGGGTGCTCAAAGATGAGTAAAATAAATGCGGTGCGGCTGATCAATTTAAATTATAACAACAATGCAATCCGTATCAGTGATGAGATATTTCACCTGAATGGGGAAAGTACGCTGCTGTCTCTGCGAAACGGCGGCGGAAAGTCCGTGCTGGTGCAGATGATGATGGCGCCGTTTGTGCACAAACGGTACCGGGACGCCAAGGACCGGCCCTTTGAGAGCTATTTTACTACGGCGAAACCGACGTTTATTCTGGTGGAATGGGTGTTGGATCAGGGAGCCGGATATGTACTGACCGGTATGATGGTGCGCAAGAGCCAGGATATGACGGAGGGCAGCGGAGAAAATCTGGAAATTGTGAATGTGATCAGTGAATATAAAAAACGCTGTATGCAGGATATCTATAATCTTCCCGTTGTGGAGAAAACGAAAAAAGAAGTCCGGCTGAAAGGATTCGGCGCCTGCCGTCAGCTCTTTGAGACATACAAAAAAGACAGCAGCATGAAATTTTTCTGTTACGATATGTCAAATACGGCTCAGTCGAAACAGTATTTTGACCGCCTGCGGGAGTATCAGATCAACTACAAAGAGTGGGAAACTATCATTAAAAAGATAAATCTTAAGGAGTCCGGCCTGTCAGATCTTTTTGCGGACTGCAGGGATGAAAAAGGCCTGGTGGAAAAATGGTTTCTGGATGCGGTTGAGAGCAAGCTGAATAAAGAAAAGAACCGGATGCGGGAATTTCAAAATATTATTCAGAAATATGCAGGGCAGTATAAGGATAACAAATCAAAGATCGAGAGGCGGGATACGATCCGGCAGTTCAGGGAGCAGGCGGTGCGCATTGAGGAGTCCATACGGAGTTATGAGAATGCCGGGAATGAGCAGAGGAGCTGCGAAAACCGGATCGCAGCCTTTATTGCTGAATTGAAAAGGTTGGATGACAGCATTGCGCAGGAGATTGAAAATCTTCAGACGCAGATAGAGGAACTGCAGCGGCAGATATTTCATGTGGAATATGAGCAGATATCCGGGGATATCCATCGCCTGAAAAGGGAAGCCAGGAATGTGGAGAGCAATCGGGATATGATCGATATGGAGCGGGACGGCCTGCAGAGGGAGTATGACCGGATTACTCATAAACTGCATGTTTTTTCCGCGGCAAAGCAGTCCGGACAGGTGCGGATACGCCAGGAAGAATGGCAGGAGCTGGAACAGAAACTGGAAGTTTCCAGGCGAAAGCAGGAGGAACTGGAACCGGAACGGAATTACCTGGGATATACGTTAAAAATGTATTATGAGCGGGAACTGGAAAAAAACCGCCAGCGGGAAATAAATAACGGTTCGGAACAGGAAAAAGCAAAGGAGCAGATCCTTGACGGAAATCAACGGCTGAGGGATATTCAGGAACAGATGTCAAAATTGCATGAAGACATCGGAATCTATCAGGGGCTGCTGCGGAATTTCAGTGAAAAAGAAGATGCTTTTAACCACTATTATCAGGAGAATTTTGTCCGCAACATTCTGGGAGAATATGAACCGGGCATGCTGGATATTTGCCGGGAGACTTATGAAAAACAGCAGGAACAGTTAAGCCGGAACCGTATTCAGTATAAAAGAGACCTGGAGAACTGCACGGAGAGGGAGAGAAGTACGAAGCGCGCCATAGAGGACGGAAAACGGGATCTGTCAGAATTGGCAAATGAAAGGACGTTGGCGCAGCAGAGGCTTTCCGGTTATGAGGCACAGCTCGGGGAGCGGAAAAATATTCTGCGCTACCTGGATATCCCGGAGCAGGATTTGTTTGACCGGGACAAGATTCTTATGTCATGTTACCGGAAACTGGAGGAATTGGGCGCGGAGAGACGGCGTTTGGAGCAGGAAGAAGATGTGCTGCAAAAGGAATATGTGAAGCTGACCCAGGGGAAAGTGTTGGAACTGACGCCGGAGTTTGAAGAGATGCTAAAGACTCTTGGACTGAATTATATTTATGGAATGGAGTGGCTGCAGAGAAACGGCAGACCGGCAAAGGAAAACCGTGCGCTGGTAAAATCGCATCCGTTTCTCCCTTATGCCCTGATCCTGTCCTCCGGGGATCTGAAAAAACTGGAGACGCATGCCGGGGATGTGTATACCTCCACTCCGGTCCCGATCGTGCTACGAGAGCAGCTTGACCGGGCAGGAATATCCGAATCTTCTCCGGTGCTTTCCTTTAAGAATGTCAACTTTTATCTGTTGTTCAATGAGAATCTGTTGGACGAGGAGATGCTTGCCCGTCTGGTTGCGGAAAAAGAGGCTCAGATCCAAAAGAAGAGACAGGCGATTTCTGTCAAAACAGAGGAATACAATGATTATTTTTCCAGA
The DNA here is from genome assembly GCA_964548675.1 of uncultured Eubacterium sp. Classification (GTDB taxonomy): domain Bacteria; phylum Bacillota; class Clostridia; order Lachnospirales; family Lachnospiraceae; genus Eubacterium_I. The sequence goes on from CAZJSI010000065.1 coordinate 11,326, forward strand.
CAGGAAACGGTCAAAAAGCAGGATGTCACCAGGGAAAGTTATGATGGCCTGATCCGGAAGATAGAAGAGATCGGGCAGCGGATGCAGGAGCTTGAGAAACAGATAGAAGATCTGGGAGCAAAACTTTCTGAGATCACAGAGAGAATGGAACTTTTACGTGAACAGATTGCGAAAGCCCAGGAGCAGACAAATTATTACGAGCGGCGGAAGGAAGAATTTGAGGCTTTCTGTGCAGCCTATGAACAATATCTGGAAAATAACGGGAAACTGAACATATGCAGAAAAACGATGCAGAAGCTGGAGGACAGCAAAAAGCTGACGGAGGATATTGTGCGGAAAAAACAGGAGCACATGTCGACTCTGGAAAAAGAGGCTTTCCAGATCCAGAATGTTTTGCGGGAGCTGCAGGGCGAGTATCAGATTTATGAACGCTATGAGAGGAGTGCGTATGAGGCGGCGCTGGAGACTGGAGTTTCGCTGATCGGAGGAACGGGGGAGTCTGGGAGGAATGTCGATACGGCCGGAGGGGAGA
>CAZJSI010000065.1:11957-15489 GCA_964548675.1 uncultured Eubacterium sp.
CGGAGGGGAGAACACGGGTGATTTCGGGGAAATAGCAGGGGTTGAGGTTTTGGTGAACTCCGGGGAAATTACACGGGATGAGCTGATTCAGTTAAAGACGCGTTATCAGGCGATCACACGGCAGATCTCGGGCGAACGTCAGGAATTGGAAAGAAATCTGATCCGCGCAAAAGAGAGGTATGATTCCGAGTTAGATGAACTGAAGCATCTGGAACAAAAATTCGGATTGCAGGAGTCGGAGTACCATGATGTTTTTTACGACCGGAAGGAGGAATCCCATCAGGAAGTGCTGCAGGAGGAATGCAAACGGAAGATTGAGATCAAGCAGCAGCAGTGGCATGAGGAAAACAGAAAAGTATCTGTTTTAATGCATGATCTGAAAAATCAGGTGTCTGATATGCAAAAAAGGTTTCAAAAGGAGGAACCGCTGCCGGAGGCGGAAATTCTTCATACTGATTTTGAGGCAGAGTTAAATCAGCTCAGATTTCGCCAGAATGAGACGCATCAGCAGATGCAGTCATTGGAGCGGAAACAGCAAAGTTACCAGCAAAATCTGACTGGTCTGGCAGAGTATGAACTTCTGCAAGTAAAGGAAGAGGTTGTATGGGAACATGATTTTTCTGAAATGGGAACGAAGCAGCTCCGTGATTTTCAGGGAATGCTCAAGAGAGACTATCGTCAGAGTGAAGTGCAGACCAAGGATGCAAAAACCCGCCTGGAACGTCTCTTAAATCAGATATCAAGAATAGAGGCTTTTCAGGAAGATTTTTTCCGCAAACCGCTGGAAACCCTGCAGGAGCTTGTTGATGATGCTTTCCTTGTAAAGAGACAGCTTGCAACGATCACCCAATCCTATGAAAATCTGATGCAGAAGCTGGAAGTGGATATTTCCATGGTGGAAAAAGAGAAAACCAGAATTGTGGAACTTTTGGAGGAATATGTGAAAGAGGTTCATGAGAATCTGGGAAAAATAGATCATAATTCTACGATCACGATTCGGGAGCGGGCGGTCAAAATGCTGCGCATCAAGCTCCCCGACTGGCAGGAGAATGAAAATCTGTACCAGATCCGTCTGCAGGATTTCATGGATGAGATCACAAATAAGGGAATTGAGCTATTTGAAAGGAACGAAAATGCACCGGAGTACTTCGGCACTAAGGTTACTACTAAAAACCTGTATGATTCCGTGATCGGAATCGGAAATGTCCAGATCGGCCTGTATAAGATCGAGGAATACAGGGAATATCCGATCACCTGGGCGGATGTGGCAAAAAATTCCGGGGGCGAGGGATTTTTATCTGCGTTTGTTATTTTGTCCAGCCTGCTCTATTATATGAGGAAAGATGATTCGGACATTTTTGCAGACCGGAATGAAGGAAAAGTGCTCGTCATGGATAATCCCTTTGCCCAGACAAATGCCGCGCATCTGCTCAAGCCGCTGATGGACATGGCGAAAAAGACAAATACGCAGCTAATTTGCCTGTCCGGATTGGGCGGAGAATCCATTTATAACAGGTTTGATAATATTTATGTGCTGAATCTGATCGCTGCAAGCCTGAGAAATGGTATGCAGTATCTGAAATCCGAGCATTTGCGCGGTCTGGAACAGGAAACCGTGGTGGTGTCGCAGGTGGAGGTGTTTGAACAGCAGGAGTTGATCTTTTGATGTTCTTACCGATGATGTAGAAATGAACGGGAATAAGATACAAAAATAGTTTTTGAATAGTTTTCTCTTGTAATTGTCGTATACTGTAATATATAATAGTTAAAATGTATAGTCTCCAGTGGAAAGATATGGGGATGAAGATATTGGAATGACTGAGGCATATTCAGTTTCGGCTGGCACGAAGCAGGCATTGCTGATGTTTGATGCAGCGTTGGTATAGATGAAAAAAAGTTTTTTATATGAATATAATTAAGAATATACGAAGGAGGATGAGTCCAATGAACAGAGAAACTGTTATTGTAGTAGATTTCGGCGGCCAGTATAATCAGCTTGTTGCACGCCGTGTCCGCGAATGTAATGTATACTGTGAAATTTATTCTTACAAAACTGACATTGAAAAAATTAAGGAAATGAATCCAAAAGGAATTATTCTCACCGGCGGCCCGAATAGCTGCTATGAGGAAGATTCCCCTACTTATACGAAAGAGTTGTTTGAACTGGGTATACCGGTGCTCGGCCTTTGCTATGGCGCACAGCTAATGCAGCATATTTTTGGCGGAAAAGTAGAGCGCGCTGAGGTTCGCGAGTATGGAAAAACAGAAGTGTTTGTGGAAAACAGTTCAAAATTATTCCATAATGTTTCAACATCTACAATCTGTTGGATGAGCCATTTTGATTATATTTCAAAAGTGGCTCCGGGTTTTGAAATTACAGCTCACACCGCAGACTGCCCGGTGGCAGCGGCAGAATGTCAGGAGAAAAAGTTATATGCGATCCAGTTCCATCCGGAGGTGCTTCACACGGTAGAGGGAAAGAAGATGCTCTCTAACTTTGTAATTGGCGTGTGCGGATGCGCCGGCGACTGGAGAATGGATTCATTTGTGGAAAATTCCATCAAAGCGATCCGCGAAAAGGTAGGAGACGGAAAAGTGCTCTGCGCTCTTTCCGGCGGCGTAGATTCTTCTGTTGCTGCAGTTCTTTTGTCAAAAGCGGTAGGCGAGCAGCTTACCTGTGTATTTGTAGATCACGGCCTGCTCCGCAAAAATGAGGGAGATGAGGTGGAGGCTGTGTTCGGCCCGGAGGGAAATTATAACCTGAATTTTATCCGTGTCAATGCCCAGCAGCGTTTCTATGACAAGCTTGCCGGAGTGGAGGAGCCGGAGAAAAAACGTAAGATCATTGGTGAAGAATTTATCCGTGTGTTTGAGGAAGAGGCAAAGAAAATCGGCGCGGTTGACTTCCTCGTACAGGGTACTATTTATCCCGACGTTGTGGAGAGCGGCCTTGGCGGAGAGTCAGCAGTGATCAAATCTCACCACAATGTAGGCGGTCTGCCGGATTATGTCGATTTCAAAGAGATCATCGAACCGCTCCGCGATTTGTTTAAAGATGAAGTGCGTAAAGCGGGTCTGGAACTCGGCATACCGGAATATCTGGTGTTCCGTCAGCCATTCCCGGGACCGGGGCTCGGAATCCGTATTATCGGTGAAGTGACTGCTGAAAAGGTGCGTATCGTTCAGGATGCAGACGCGATCTATCGTGAGGAGATTGCAAATGCGGGGCTTGACAGAGAAATCAATCAGTATTTTGCAGCGCTCACAAATATGCGTTCCGTTGGCGTCATGGGTGATGAGAGAACCTATGATTATGCGGTTGCGCTGCGCGGGGTGAAAACGATCGATTTCATGACTGCTGAGGCGGCGGAGATTCCGTATGAGGTGCTCAGTAAGGTCATGAGCAGGATTATTAATGAGGTCAAAGGGGTCAACAGGGTGTTCTATGATCTGACGAGTAAGCCGCCTGGAACGATAGAGTTTGAGTAGACGACACAGATGCCGAAAGCCAGTATTTATGCTGGTTTCCGGC
>CAZJSI010000066.1:0-15470 GCA_964548675.1 uncultured Eubacterium sp.
ATGGGCGGAGCCGGGCTGGGGTTGACACTGTGTGACCGGATTATCAGGCTGCATCAGGGAGAGATGCAGATTATCAGCGAACCGGGACAGGGGACTATCATAAGCGTATGGTTAAAGGGAGGGAGAGTATGAGAAAAACAGGTTTTTGGATTAGTATTTTTATGATAGTTTCCGTCCTGACAGGGCTGTATTTGCCGAGACTTACTTTTGCCTGGCAGGAACATAACAGCGGCAGTCAGATTGAGGAGTGCACGGCGCAAAATGTAGGGTTGACCTACAGCAATGATATCATAGACAGTTTACGGTTGTTTTCGGAAGGATATCGAATGTTAAATGTTTCGGGAAAAGCAATCCATACGGAAGAGGAAATTGAGGAAATCGCAGTGGATCTTCTGTATCAACTTCGGGATTATAATATTTATTTTGTGGACGAGATTGAAAGTATTATATTTTCTGACGTCCAGAATTTTCTGATCTTTCCGATGGATACGGAGAGCAGTTATTCCGCCATTATATGGGAATTGGGCATTAAGGATGAGACGGGTGATGAGAAGCTTCATCTTTATTTTGATGATGCCAGCGGCAAGATGATCTCTTTTCTATGGCGGTTTCCGGCGCTTGCGGAGAAAACAGAGCAGAGCACATATACGGTTAATGGGCTGCAGGAACAGACATTTTATGATACATGGGGAAATGTGGACATGCTCCTGGAGAATGGAATCAGCTATTTTTTCTGGGAATATTACGATCTTGACTCTGCGACGGACAGTCTGTTCGGCGAGGAGCAGGATACATATCTGGAGTTTACTTTTATTGAAGAAAAATATGGAATAACGACGGTTCCGGTTTGGATTTATCCGGATTTCTTTGTATTTAATCCTTCCCAGGCGCAGATGGAGAAATAATGATCTGCCATTTTTTCAGCAGGAGCGTTGGCTGATTTCCCGGATGCTGCCATTTTGATGATTTTTGGATGCCGGAACGATTGAACACTTTGCTATTGTGTAAATGAAGCATGACAGCAAAGTGTTTTTTGTGTGCCAGAAAAATGAATATGGTCTGGGAAAGGAAAGAGTATGTGTGGTTTTACAGGTTTTTTTGGAGGAGGAGACTTTCAAAGAGAAGAAGTGATACGCAGGATGAATGAGCAGATCGCTCACAGAGGACCGGATGGCGAGGGATTTTTTACAGACGAGAATATCGCTCTCGGTTTCAGGCGGCTTGCGATTATTGATCCGGAAGGAGGAGCGCAGCCGATGCACAGCGCTGACGGCAGATATGTCATCGTATTTAATGGGGAAATTTATAATTATCGGGAATTGCGTGCAAAATTGATAGAAACACACGGATGTAATTTCAAAACGAAATCAGATACGGAAGTGATCTTGCAGCTTTACGGCATTTACGGCGTAAAGACGGCCTCCATGCTGCGGGGAATGTTTGCTTTTGTTATATATGATATCGGCCAGGCTTTTATTATGAATAATGAGGAGGCGAACAGGATTCTTGCGCCTGCTTACAGGAGCAGCCTGCGTTATCAGGATGTTACCCGCCCATATTATGAATGTGTGAGAGATGAAGACGAGTTACATAAAAAACTATATCTGGATATGCATCTGTGGCTGCCAAACGATATTCTGCTGAAAGCGGACAAGATGACGATGGCACATTCACTGGAACTGCGTGTGCCCTATCTGGATAAAAAAGTGTGGGAGCTGGCGCGGACACTGGATACCAGTCTTATGACCGATCATAAGACGAATAAGAAAATATTCCGGGCAGCGGCGCGGCAGGTACTTCCGACGGAGTGTGCTTTCCGAAAGAAAAAAGGTTTTCCGGTGCCGATCCGGCTGTGGCTCAGGAAAGATAAATATTATCGGATGGTAAAGGAGATGTTTCAGCGGGAATTTGTCAAAGAATTTTTCAACCGGAGTGTTTTGCTTCAGCTGCTCGAAGAACATAAACGCGGGATAGCAGACCATCAGAGAAAAATATATACGGTATATGCGTTTCTTGTCTGGTATGAACAGTATTTTCTGGTATAATGTAGACATTATACCAGAAAGTCCGGTGCGAATATGAAAAAAATATTGACAAAGATGACCTTAAAAGAAAAGATTGCCCTCTGCTCCGGCGCGGATTTCTGGAGCACAAAAGGGATGGAAAAATACGGTATTCCGTCGGTCACAATGGCGGACGGCCCTCACGGACTGCGAAAGCAGGAAGACGCTGCGGACATGCTGGGAATGAACAGGTCTGTCCCTGCTACCTGTTTTCCGACTGCCGTATCCACTGCCTGCAGTTGGGATGAAGAATTGCTTGGGAACATTGCCGGGGCGATCGGCGGGGAGGCGGCGGCCAACGGCGTCAGTATCGTGCTGGGCCCCGGCGTGAATATCAAGAGAAATCCTCTGTGCGGACGGAATTTTGAGTATTTTTCTGAGGATCCATATCTTGCGGGCAAGCTGGCGGCTGCCTATATACGGAGCCTGGAAGGAATGGGAATCTGTTCCAGTCTTAAGCATTTTGCCTGCAACAGTCAGGAATACAAGCGTTTTTCCTCGGACAGCATATTGGATGAGCGCACTCTGCGGGAAATTTATCTGTCCGGATTCGAGATTGCGGTGAAAGAGGGAAAGCCCTCTACCGTGATGTGTGCCTACAACAAGCTGAATGGAGAGCATTGTTCCGATAACCGCAGGCTTTTGACGGACATTTTGCGCGGAGAATGGAGATTTGAAGGGACCGTGGTGACAGACTGGGGCGCAATGGCAGACCGTATCCGGGCATTTCAGGCGGGATGCGACCTGTGTATGCCGGGCGGTTCTGCGTTTATGGAGGCGGAAGCCGCAAAAGCTGTGGAGAATGGAACACTGGCAAAGGAGGATGTAGATACCAGTGCAGAGCGGATTCTGCGGCTTGTGGGAAAATGCGTTTCAGATCAAAATGAAGGTCAAAATACACTTGCAAAGCCCGATGCGGAGATGTGGGAACGTTATCAGTCTGCAAATTGCGATGCGGGGATGCAGGAACATTATCAGTCTGCAAATTGCGATGCGGGGATGCGGGAACATTATCAGCTTGCGCTTCGTGCGGCGCAGGAGAGTGCCGTACTCTTAAAAAATGAAGATCATCTTCTGCCTTTGGATGAGAAGGGAGATGAGATCGTATTGATCGGGCATATGGCGGGAGAACTGCGCTGTCAGGGCGCGGGAAGCAGCCATATCAATCCGTGGAAACTGACAAATGTGGTGGATTTCTGCCCGGATATTCCTTTTGTGGAGGGCTGCGATTCGGATGGGAGGACAACGCCGGAGATGCTGAAACAGGCTGTTGCAGTGGCGGAGCGGGCAGATACGGCAGTTGTGTTTGCCGGGCTCACGGACAGATTTGAATCGGAAGGGTTTGACCGGGAGAATATGCGGATGCCGGAGGGGCACTGCCAACTGATTGAGGCGGTTTCGAAAGTAAATGACAATACAGTTGTGATCCTTCTTTGCGGCAGTGCGGTGGAGACGCCCTGGGCGGATAAAGTGAAAAGTATTCTATATATGGGTCTGCCCGGCGAAGCAGGCGGAGAGGCAATTGCAAATTTGCTGTTTGGAAAAGCCGTGCCCTGCGGGAAACTGGCGGAAAGCTGGCCCTATCGCTATGAGGACTGCGTCAGTTCCGGATATTATGCGGGAAAAAAGAAGGATGCCCATTACCGGGAAGGGGTGTATGTGGGATACCGGTATTATTCCAGCGCGAAAGTTCCGGTGAGATATCCCTTTGGCTTTGGACTTTCCTACACTGCATTTTCTTATTCTGATCTGGAAATTTGTGAAAACCGCGTCCGGTGCAGGGTTGCTAATACGGGAAGCCGGGAGGGCAGAGAGATCGTGCAGCTCTATATTGCACCGCCGGAAGGAAAGTTTTATCGTCCGGTTCGGGAACTGAAAGGATTTTGCAAAGTATCCTTAAAGCCCTCGGAAAGCAGGACGGTGGAGTTTGTATTGAACCGGCGCAGTTTTGCAGTCTGGAATGACGGCTGGATTGTGCCGGGCGGAACTTATACGGTATGGATCGGAAGCAGCAGTGAGGAACTTTTGCTGTCGGGAACGATCAGTCAGCCGCAGACGGAATCCGAATTAAAGGCGCCGGAGGTTCCGGATTGGTATTTCAATCCGAAACAGGCTCCTTCTCATGGGGATTTTGAAAAACTGGTGGGACATGCCGTGACGGAAAAAAGATTGCGGAGAGGTGAATTTACGATGGAAAATACGATCCTCGAGATGAGAGACCATGCCCTTCTTCCAAGAGTAGTATTTTGGGTTATGGAGATCGTTGCAGCGCGTGCGTGCCATTGCAGGAGGGATTACAGTAATCCTGAATTTCGCATGATGATGAGTTTTGCGGCGGATGCTTCTCTGTCCGGGATGAAGATCTGCGCGGGAATGAAAAATCCGCTGTTGGAAATAATGCTGAAGATTGTGAATGGGCCGTTTCGGCGGAAGTAGGATTTGAATTCAGAAAAAGAGATTGACAAAAAACCGTATCACTCGTATAATACAGTTAAAGGAACTGTATTATACGAGTGATACGGTTTTTGCGTAAAAGAGTGGTGATCATATGGTTTCATTTGAACAATTTGTCATGGAGGATGGAATTCCCATCTATATACAAATCATCCGCCATATCAAGCGGGGCATAGCGGCAGAGACGATACGGGATAATGATGAGATGCCGTCCCGCAGGGTACTGTCCGCGCTGTTGGGAGTGAATCCGAATACAGTGCAGAAAGCGTACCGGATACTGGAGGAGGAGGGGCTCATCGTGTCCCGCTCCGGAGCCAAAAGTTATATTTCCGCGGGTGATGAAAAAAAGGAAAAGGTGCGCACGGACCTGTTTCATCAGGAGGTTTCCGGTGTTGTTACTGCGATGAAGCAGATGGGATTATCCAGGGAGGATGCTGTTTTATTAATTCGGGATTTATGGGATGAGGTGTAAGGAAGATGAGTAAGAGATTATCCGTATTTTGGCTGGCTGCGGGGCTCACAGCGCACAGACTGGCCGCTGTTCTTGCGGGAATGGCAGCGGTTCAGACGGCTGCATTTACTGCGGCAATGTACCGTTTCGGGGATTACAGCCTGAAACAGGTTTTTTCGGCGAGCAGGATATCGCTGATCTGCGCTGCCGCATTTGTTCTTTATTGCGCTGCGATCTGTTTTCGGACTTCCGGCGGAAAGAACCGGAAGAGTCATTATGTGTTAAATCGTCTGTCTGTCCCGGAAAAAGAAATATTTTTCTGGTGGACGGTTTATCATACGATGTGTTTTTTTATTTTCTGGGGCGTGCAGGTTCTGCTGATCTTCCTGTTCTGCCGTATGTTTGAGATGCATTCCGGGACCGGGTTCCGGGGCGCCCAGACAGTTTTTATCACGGTCTATGAGGATCCTTTTCTCCGGGGCATGCTGCCGCTGGATCATATCCCGCAGCATATCAGCAATCTTGTACTGATATTTGCCCTGGGGTGTTCTACGGCTTCCGTTTCCATGGGGACGACCAAAAAAAATATGGTGAATACCATCGTCATGCTTGTGGTCTGGACCCTGCTCTGGTTTGCCCGCAGTGACAATACGGGATGGGCGACGATCCTTGCCGTATCGGCCATGAGCATTATCGTGATCCTGGTGCGGATGCTGGTGATCGGAGGTGTGTGGAATGAAGAAATTCGTGGCTGATCATATTCCCCCGGGCATCCGTCTTAGAAATGAGATCCTGTGGATCCTGTTCGGATGGGGCTGCAGCGCGGTATTCAGCTTCCTGAGATTTTATACGGCCCTGTGCAGGAATATGAATGTATTAGAGCAGTGGGATGGAGCCGGCATGGTGAAACAGAAAATGCCTGATTTTGCGGACCTGCTTTTCGGGTCTATGGCGGGGTTCTGGGTGGTGGTCGCCTGCATGGGAGCGCTTGCGGCATATCACTATTATTATCACTATAACGGGAGTAAGAGTATTTATCTGATGCGGCGGCTGAAAAATCCGCTGGAGCTGCACAAAAGGTGTCTGACACTTCCCGTTTTGGCGGCGGGGATTACGCTTGTCATCGCGTTTTTGCTGCTCTGCGTCTACTATGGATGCTACATGTCGGCGGTACCCGCGGAGTATCTGACGCCGGGGCAGTGGGAAAAAATCTGGAGGTAAATGCAATGCTGGAAATAAAAAATGTTTATAGATCATATGGAGACAACGATGTTTTAAAGGATGTGTCCTTTGCGATGGAGCGGGGAGAGATCGTCGGACTGTTTGGAGAGAACGGGGCGGGAAAAACGACGCTTTTTAAGAGCATTCTGGGTTTTATCCCATATCATGGCGAAATTCTCCTGGATGGCGAGAGGATCACGAGGAAAAATATTTCCTGTCTGTCCTTTGCCACCTGTGAGCATTCTTTTTTTCAAAATCTGACGGCGAGGGAACATGAGGAATTTTACCGGATGCAGTTTCCGAAGTTTCGGAGGGCAAGGTATCAGGGATTGATGGAGTTCTTTGCCCTGCCGGATAAAAAGCCGCTGCGTACCTTTTCCGTGGGACAGCAGAATCAGTTCGAAGTGATCATGGCGCTGTGCCAGGGGGCGGATTATATTCTGATGGACGAACCCTTTTCCGGAAATGACATTCTGAACCGGGAGGATTTTTATAAGGTGCTGCTGGGAATTTTGGAGCCGGGCGAGGCGGTACTGCTTGCCACCCATCTGGTGGAGGAGGTGGAACCCTTTATCAGCAGGGCATTGCTGCTGCACGGGGGAGAACTGGTGAAAGATGTGTCCATGATGGATCTGGAGGAGAACGGACAGACGCTGCTCGGAATGCTGAAAGAGACGTATCAGTATCAGAGTGACCGGGTAGTGCGGGCGCTCAGATCTATGGGACAGTCGGAGGAAATGTAAAAAACGGGATGGCGTATCCGGAACATATCCCGTGAGTGTGTTTGAGGCAGAAAGAGGGGACAGAGATGAGAAAAAAAGGGATCCTGATTCTGATCCTGTGCGTGTGTGCCGTGATCGGAATTGCAGGCGTACAGACAGATATCGGCCGGAGCGGACGGGAAGTCAAATGGCAGGAGACGACCATAGCCGGAGAGAAGTCTGCGGCAAAGGGAGTACATCTTACGGCGGAACTTCAAAAAAATTTCCGGTTGTTCTGGATGTCGGAGTTTGATGTCGGGGAGGAACAGGAGGCAGAGACAAGATTTTCTTTTTCCGGCCCGTTGGAAGAGGAGCAGGAGGAAGAGACGCTGGATGAGGTGATCTCTCTGACATTCAATTCCTGTCAATATGATATTGGTATGATAGGGGAGGATATTTTGCTCTCCATGCCGGAATTGTACGGAAAGGCATATGTCAATGAAAAGGGAGAGAGAAAGTATGCTCTCCTGGAAGAGATAGAGAAAATGATAGAGACCGTAAAGACCAACGGCACCGGAGTAAAAGAATTTACAGAGGAAGAGCAGCAGGGGGACAGCGTGTATGTCTTTTCGGGCAGTTATATGGAAAAAGAATTTTTGCTGAGGGATTACATGGATTACTGTCCGCTTTATATGGATATGTCATACGGTATCCGGGGATGGGCGTATCGGGATGAGGCCGGCAATGTGTTCAGCGATGAAAAAGTCGTATACGACGCGATCGCCGCATCACTGGAAATTCCACTGGACGGAACGGAAAAACTGACGGTGAAAGTGACAAAACAGGAAACGTCCCAGGAGTGTACATTGAGCATAAAGATGGAGAGCCGATATGATCTGGAGATGAGGTCGCTGAATGCGGTTGCGAAGGACCGGTGCTATGTTGCCTGCCTGCCCCGGTCGGAGGGATATGATGTGGAGAATGTCCGGGGGATCTATGTGATGCCTTTCGAAAAGCTAGACGACTATAGATGGGTATTTGAATCCCTGGAAAAAGTGTATTCCCTGGATGAGGAGGATGAAGTAGTCTGGATGAATGTCAGCGGGGACGAAAAGGATCTGCTGCTTGTGACAGAGTATGATTCGGAAATGTACCTCCATGTGATCGACCTGGATTCTATGAAAGAGACACAGTCGGTGAGAATATTCGGAGACGCAGAGGAGAACGGCGCTTATGAGAGCATCTGCGTCGGAGAGGATCTGCTGGTGGTCTATGACAGCAGAAATTGCTTTTCTGTTCTGCACCGCATGGAGGAGGGGCAGTTTGAGGAAGTATTCACGGGAGATGCCGGGGATTTTGAGAGGCAGTTTCCCCGGTCGTCAAAAGATGCGGTGGTATACCGGGACGGCAGGCTGATCATCGGGAGGCCTTTGCTTATAGCAGAGGATGACGAACTGACAGAGAGCTGTGATCTCGGTATGGCGGTATATGATGATTCCGGCCTGCTCTATATGGGAAGATTCGAGTGCAGTCTCGAGGATGGGGAGGACGGATGGGGCTTGACAACTCTGCGGTATTCCTTTATACTGGTCCGGGATGGAGAAAAGGGATAACGAGGAGGATATATTATGATACGCAAATTTATTTATGGAAAACCATTTGAGACAGAAGCAGTTACAGCAGATATCACTGCTGTCAAAGGAGATCCGGGTTTTGGAACAATAAGCCTGGATGGCGGCTTTTCCTATACCTGCATGCTCGCCGCAGATGATGTGGTCTACGGACTTGGAGAGGCAAACAGAGGAATCAACAAGAGGGGATACTGCTATATCAGCAATTGTACGGACATGCCGCACCACACGGAGGATAAACGTTCTCTTTACGGCGCCCACAATTTTATTATTGTGGCAGGAGATAAAAACTTCGGGATTTTTGTTGACTATCCGGCAAAGCTCACCTTTGATATCGGTTATACGCGCATGGATACGTTACGGATTTCCTGTGAGGAGGAAGATCTCTATCTCTATGTGATCGAGGGGGAAAGTCCGTATGACATTGTAAAACAATTCCGGAAAATTATCGGAAGAAGTTATATTCCGCCAAAATTCGCATTCGGATTCGGTCAGAGCCGCTGGGGATATAAGACAAAGGAGGATTTTCGCGAGGTGGCGGCAGGATACCGCGAAAATCATATTCCGATCGATATGATATATATGGATATCGATTATATGCAGGATTATAAGGATTTTACCTTAAATGAGAAGGAATTTGGCGATTTCCCGGCGTTTGTCCGGGAGATGAAGGATCAGAATATCCGCCTGGTCCCGATCATCGACGCGGGAGTAAAGGTGGAAGAGGGGTATTCTGTCTATGAGGAGGGTGTAAAAAACCGCTATTTCTGCCAGAGAGAGGATGGAAGTGATTTTGCTGCGGCAGTGTGGCCCGGGGATACCCATTTCCCGGATATGCTGAATCCGGAGGCAAGACGGTGGTTTGGAGACCACTATCGTTTCCTGACAGAGCAGGGGATCGAGGGCTTCTGGAACGATATGAATGAGCCGGCGATCTTTTATTCCACGGAGGGAGTGGAGGAAGCAAAAGATCTGATGAGACGGTTTCTGGAGGATGAAAAGGGTGAGATTTCCGTTTTGCAGGTGAATGAGGCGTTGACAAAGCTCTCCAACAATCCAAAGGATTATGCATCCTTCTGGCATCAGGTGAATGGACAGAGAATACGTCATGATAAGGTGCACAATCTGTTTGGGTATAATATGACGAGGGCAGCAGGGGAGGCATTTGAACGGATCAATCCGGACAAACGTTTTCTGATGTTTTCCAGATCATCTTATATTGGTATGCATCGTTATGGCGGAATCTGGACCGGTGACAATAAATCCTGGTGGTCCCATATTCTGTTAAATCTGAAGATGATGCCTTCCCTGAATATGTGCGGATTTCTGTATGCAGGAGCCGACATTGGAGGTTTTGGCGAAGATACAACGCGGGATCTTCTGCTTCGCTGGCTGGCTCTGGGAGTATTTACACCGCTGATGCGGGATCACACTGCTCTGGGAACAAGGAGGCAGGAATGCTGGCAGTTTGAGGATGTGGAAGATTTTCGTCATGTGATAGGGGTGCGTTACCGCCTGATCCCGTATCTCTACAGCGAATATATGAAAGCGGCGCTTACCGATGATATGTATTTCAAACCGTTGGCATTTGAATATCCGAATGATTCTTTTGCAGGACAGGTGGAGGATCAGCTTATGCTTGGAAATGAGATTATGATCGCGCCGGTATATACACAGAATGCAAAAGGGCGTTATGTCTACCTGCCCGAAGAAATGAAATTTGTAAAATTTATGCCGGACGGCACAATCTGTGAGGAATCGTTGGAGGCGGGACATCACTATGTGGAGGTCGCATTGAATGAAGTGCCGCTGTTTATCCGGAAAGGAAAATGTATCCCCATAGTTAAGGCCGCGGAAAATGTCGGGGTGCTTAACACAGAGGATATAAAACTGATCGGATATGAAAATGCAGAATACACACTTTATGAGGATGACGGAGTGCACAAAGATTACTGTGATCCGTCAAATCTGAGGACTTTAAAATGCCTGTAATTTGTCCGGACAGGCAGGACTGTCCGGGAGGATTTTACCCGTTTAAGATATCTGATTTATCTGATTCCTGTTGCGCCAGTCTCTCGGAGAGATGCCATATACATTTTTAAATGCTCTGGAAAAGTGAAGGGGATTTTCATATCCCACAGCTTTGCTGATATCGCCAATGGAAAGGCGGGTCAGTTTTAACAGTTCAGCTGCTTTGGTCATGCGGTAGTTCAGTAAAAATTCCTGGGGAGTTCTGCCGACAGCCTCACGAAAAATTTTGCCGAAATAACTGCGGTTTAAGCCGCAGTTATCGGCGATATCTTCTACAGAAATATCGTTCTGAAAATTTTGTTCCACAAAGGTGACTGCCTCATGTACATAAAAATCCCGAAGGCGGCTGCCCTTGGAAAGTCTCATGGAGGAAATGGAGCGGGTGAGAGCATCTAAAAAAAGATACAGGTGTCCCATCAGATGAATGGGCGCCATGTCTCCGTGCTGCGCAATATACAGCATTTCGTTCATCATCATTTCACGCAGCTCATGTGAATGGGCATGATAGACCGGTGTATTTGGGGAAAGACCGGCTATTTCGATTGCTTCTTTTGCCCGCAGACCGTCGAATTCAATCCATACATATTCCCAGGGGAGTTTCAAATCGGCAATGTAAGTATTAATCTGATTTGGAAATATCATGAATCCCTGTCCGCTTTTAATCTGATAAGTATGTGTTTTCCCTGACGTATCGTTTGCATTCAGCGTTCCCGTGCCGGAGATGACATAGTGGAACAGATAGTGGGTGCGCGCTGCCGGACCGAAAGCGTGGGAAGGGGTACAGCGCTCCCAACCAAATTGATACAGACTCAAATCGATAAAATTTTCGTTTGGAAATACGGAAAATAGTAAATCTTTCATACAGTCTTCACCTCTTCATTTTTTATATTATAAACTGAAATATACCAAAATGCTAGATGACTTTTTATATATACAATAAAAACGGCATTTTGGTATAAAAATGGAAAAAAATGATATTTATGGACGCATTATGGGATGTTATAATAAGCCGACAAGGAAATTAAGGGAAAATTTCCAGTTAAGAAAGGAGCAAAAAGGGATGAGAAAGAGGAAAATGATGTTATGTTTCCTTCTGGCGGGTATTATGCCGGCCTCGGTTTTATTGCAGGGATGCAGCAACGGTAAAAGTGCGGACGGAAAAATCGAGATCGAATTAGTACAATATAAGCCGGAAGCAGTGGAAGTGTTTGAACAGCTTGAAAAAGAGTTCAATGAGACACATGATGACATCCACCTGACCATTGAGTCACCGAATGACGCGACGACAATTTTGAAGACCAGATTTGTCCGGGAGGATTATCCGGATATTATCGGAATTGGGGGAGATATCAATTACTCCTACTTTGTTGATTCCGACATTCTGGCAGATGTGTCCGATTATGAGGGACTTGCGGCGATTAAAACGGCATATGTCGATATTCTGGAGGGACTGGAATTTGTTCCGACAGAAGGTACATACGGCGTGCCATATGCAGCAAATGCCGCCGGTATTTTGTACAATCGGGAAATGTTTCAGGAACATGGCTGGGAGATTCCCGAGACATGGGATGAACTCATGGAACTCTGTGAGAAAATCCAGTCGGAAGGAATACTGCCATTTTATTTTGGGTTTAAAGATACATGGACCTGTCTGGCTCCGTGGAATGCCCTGGCTGTAGACCTGGCGCCGGCGGATGTCTGCAAACAGGTAAATGCGGGAAGTACCACATTTACAGAGGAGTACCGGGAAGTTTCTGAAAAGATGCTGGAGCTTCTTCAGTACGGGGAAGAAGGACCATTTGCATATGGATATAATGATGCATGTACTGCTTTTGCCAATGGGGAATCTGCTATGTATACGATCGGCAGTTATGCTGTGCCGCAGATCAAATCGGTAAATCCGGATATGGACATTGATTCCTTTGTAATGCCGGGCAGTGACAGTGCGGATGGCAATACACTGAACTCCGGTGTGGACCTGCAGTTCTGTGTGACAGCAGCGTGCGAAAACAAAGAGGCCGCTTATGAGGTTCTGGATTTCCTGCTTGAGCATGAGAATGTACAGGAATATTTAGATAACCAGAATGCGGTTCCGTGTAAGGATGAGGAATTTGAACTGGCGCCTATTCTGGATGGCATGAAAGATTACATTACGGAAGGAAATATGACTGACTATCAGGATCATTATTATCCTTCTGAGATGGCGGTGGACGCACAGATTCAGACTTTCCTGATCGAGCAGGATGTTGACGCTTTTCTGGCAAAATTTGATACGGACTGGATCAGATATAATCGTGATATCATCCAGATGGTAGAAGATTATCAGAACGAGCATGGAACTGAGTAAGTGGAAAGGAGAGGGAAGAAATGAAAAATATGAATAACAGGCAGCGGACCTTTTTGTTGATGACAATACCGATTCTGATACTGTTTTTTGCTTTTAACACGCTGCCTTTGATCAAAGGTGTTATTTACAGTTTCACAAATTTCAGGGGATACGGTACTTATGACTGGGTAGGCCTGCGCAATTATATTGACCTGTTTCAGGATGCCCGTGTAGGAAAATCTTATCTGTTCACGATCAAGATGGCGATTGTTTGTACAATTGTTACAAATGTGGTCAGCCTGATCCTTGCGCTGGGACTGAACAGCAAGATTAAATTCAAAAGTGCTTTGAGAGGATTGTATTTTATCCCGAATATTCTCGGAGCTCTGGTAGTAGGTTATGTATTCAATTACTTCTTTACCTATATCGTTCCGGCGCTTGTAAAAATGATGGGCGGGGAAGGAACGAGTATTCTTGCCAGCACAAAATGGGCATGGCTTGCTATCGTGATCGTGTGTGCATGGCAGGCGATAGCCATGAATACGATCATTTACATTTCCGGACTTCAGACAGTACCGGAGGATGTATATGAGGCAGGCGCGATTGACGGGGCAACCGGCTGGGCACAGTTCAGGCATCTGACATTCCCGCTGATCATACCGTTTTTCAGTATCAATATGGTGCTTTGTGTAAAGAACTTCCTGATGGTATTCGATCAGATCGTTGCATTGACAAAAGGCGGTCCGGCTCAGAGCACGGAATCCATTTCCTATTTGATCTACAATAATGGTATGTCAGGCGGGCAGTTCGGCTTCCAGAGTGCGAACGCGGTTCTGTTCTTTGTCATCATCGTTATATTCTCTGTAGCGCAGATGACCATCACCGGTAAGAAGGAGGAGCAGTTATAATGAACAAAAAAGTAAAAGAAAGGGTCAACTGGCCGGTTACGATTCTCCTGATCATTGGATTGATCACAGTATTATTTCCACTTTATATGACGGTTGTTATCGCGTTTAAGCAGCCAACGGAAATGACAAACAGCATTGCGGGAATTCTCTCTCTGCCGCAGCATTGGAGCCTTGAAAATTTTAAGGAAGCGATGGAAGTAACGGATTTCTGGCATTCATTGTTTAACAGTATTATTATCACAGTAATTACAGTAGTGCTTTCTGTTATTCTTCATTCCATGATCGGATATGCAGTGGGAAGAAGCAAAGCAAAGAGTAAAGGTTACAATTTTGTATATCTGTACATTGTCAGCGGTATGTTTGTTCCGTTTGCAATCCTGATGATGCCCCTCGTAAAACAGACGGCTCAGATGGGAATTGCCAACATTGTCGGCGTTATTATATGCTATATCGTATTTTATATGCCGATCAACCTGTTGTTGTATGCCGGATATTTGACAAATATCCCGATTGCGCTCGAGGAAGCTGCCCGTGTGGATGGAGCAAGCGCATGGAAGACTTACTGGAGTGTTATTTTCCCAATTATGAAACCGATGCATGCGACAGTTGCAGTACTGACAGCATTGAGTGTATGGAATGACGTTATGACGCCGCTTGTTATTATGTCAGGAAGTGGTATGAATACACTGCCTTTAGCACAGATGACGTTCCAGACACAGTTTGGTACAAATTATAATCTTGCTTTTGCATCCTACCTGTTGGCGTTACTGCCAATCCTGATCTTCTATATTATCTGCCAGAAGCAGATTTTAAACGGTGTGGTAAACGGCGCTGTAAAATAGTCTATATAGATGCAGGTTTTATGACAAATTTAGGACTTGAAAAATTGCCATAAAACCTGCATACTTATTTCAGGACACATCCGGTGAGAGGCGGTTCCCGTGTGGAAGTGCCTGAAAAGCGCAGGAGATAAGTACACAGATGTGTGACGGTGAAAGGAGTGGAAAGATGAAGGTTGAAGAGACATTTCAGAAACGTTTACAGGCTCATCATGATGAACTCCGCTGGCTTTATATGGAACTGTATAATAACAGTGACATGTTTGCGGAGCTTTGCGATCAGATGTACAAATATGCGGTGGAGCGTGATCCGGAGTTCAGACGTCTGGATGATAAGAGAGAAGAAAATCCGGATTGGTTCCGGAAAAATGATATGCTTGGCATGATGCTTTATATTGACAATTTTGCGGGAAACCTGCAGGGAGTGAAAGAAAAGCTTCCATATTTGAGATCCTGCAATGTAAACTGCATCCATCTGATGCCTTTCCTGGACACGCCGAAGGGGCGTTCTGACGGTGGGTACGCAGTGGCTGATTTCAGGAAAGTGCGTCCGGACCTGGGTACGATGGAAGATCTTATGGAACTGTCAAAAGCCTGCCATGAGAAAAATATGAATCTTTGTATGGATTTTGTTATGAATCATACATCCGAGGATCATGAATGGGCGAAGAGAGCCCGCCGGGGTGAGGGTGAATACATGGATCGCTATTTCTTCTATGATAATCCCGCCATACCGAATGAGTATGACCGGACCGTGCCTCAGGTATTTCCGACTACGGCGCCGGGCAATTTTACCTGGCTGGAAGATATGGGACATTATGTCATGACTTCTTTTTATCCTTACC
>CAZJSI010000067.1:0-15156 GCA_964548675.1 uncultured Eubacterium sp.
GACCACATTGGGACTGCAGGATGATGTTACGTATCATCTGTCAAAATGGGATCCGGATAATTCCGCAAAATATATCGGTGAGCCGGAAGTCTGGGATCAGACGGAGCAGCATATCCGTGACGTCCTGATGGAACTGGATATTCCATTTGTGGAGGATGTCGGAGAAGCCGCATTCTATGGACCGAAAGTTGATATCAATGCAAAGAATGTGTACGGCAAAGAGGATACCATGATCACAATTCAGTGGGATGCTCTTCTGGCAGAGCAGTTTGATATGTACTATATTGACCAGAATGGTGAGAAAGTACGCCCGTATATCATTCACAGAACATCGATCGGATGCTATGAGAGAACGCTTGCATGGCTGATCGAGAAATACGCCGGCCTGTTCCCTACATGGCTCTGCCCGGAACAGGTGCGTGTACTGCCGATTTCCGAGAAATATGTTGATTATGCCGAGCAGGTGAGAAAAGAGCTTGCCCGTAATGACATTGACGTCACTGTGGACGGACGTGCTGAAAAAATCGGATTCAAGATCCGTGAGGCCCGTCTGGCAAAAGTTCCTTACATGCTTGTTGTGGGACAGAAAGAGGCGGAGGAGGGAACCGTTTCGGTTCGCAGCCGCTATGAGGGCGATGAGGGACAGAAACCGTTATCCGAATTTATCGATGCCATCTGCAAAGAGATCCGTACAAAAGAGATCCGTGAGATCAAAGTGACGGAAGATAAAAAATAATAATTGGTAAAAAATGTAAGTTTAAATGAGCATTATCTGTTTTTTCAGACGATGCTCATTTTTTGTATCAGCTGTGCTTTCAAAGTTTTTTGATTGCGAGCGTATGCGAAGCACACTTTTCTTGTATGACAGACTGCGAAAGTGTGCCTCGTGTGAAAATGATATGCAGCTGCGCGTACGGAACAAAAAAATTGCTCTACAGTATTTCCGCATAAAATTTAAAAAAATCGCAAATACTACATATGCAAAAAAAAGAAAGGAGAACTACTATCATGACAAAATTAGATTGTTCCGTAACAAGCTGTATGTATAATCAGGACCATTATTGCAGTAAGGGAGACATTACAATAGGCGGTGCCAAGGCTACCGTACCCAGCCAGACCTGCTGTGAGAGTTTCCGCGAAAAGGGCAGCGGAGCATCCAACTCCACGGGCCATGCGAGCAGTACGATTGATGTGGACTGTGAGGCGACGCAATGTGTTCATAATAAGGAATGTAAATGCCATGCGGAGAGTATTGGAATTGGCGGCGGAAGCAATGCCTGTCAGTGCAATGAAACGGAATGTGCTGATTTCAGATGCAGATAGCAGATTGATATTCAAGAATGCTCCAGCATTCTTGCTGCGAGGCATGCATCGGCTCTGCCGATATCATTCCTTTGCATGCCTCTGCAATCCTGCCGGAGGCTATATCAGATGGGAGATTGAACTCCCACTGATACAAACTTGTTGCTCACCACCTGTAGAGGTGGGAGTCATCTCACATCTGATGTAGAAATTTGTCGATAAAAAGTCCCCCTGTTTGTTTGATTTTTGTCTCATTACGGAGTAGAATGTAGATATGGAAGAAACAAGCAGGGGGAATTTTAAAATTTCATATTCCGTGGCACATACATATTGGAAAAATAAGGAGGAACTACAATGGATGAAAGAGAACAGTTGATCGAGCTGATCGAACACGAGAGGAAATATCTGGATGAAGTGGTGGAACTGGGATTGGACAGCGATGAAGTTTTTGCACAGAGTAAAAAGCTGGATTGCTTAATAAACGAGTATTATAACGCAAAATAATGCTAAAAAAATGGGATGATCCCCCACTTTTGAAAACAGAATTATGTGTATTAGGGAAAAACGTCTGAATTGTTGTCAATTCAGGCGTTTTTGCATGTAAATATTTTTCGGATGCGGCGCGAAAAAACATATTGATTTTTGGTGGGAAATGCATTACTATTGATATAAAAGTGGTGAAAAGTGGTTTGAAGGGGAACAAAGTGGATAAGTGGATAATTTTGTGGATAACGTGATTCTCCTACGCACTTTTGAAATATACCGGGGAAGAAGGTGTTTTTGATGTTCAAGGGAGAATACAACCATACGGTTGACACGAAGGGAAGGCTGATCGTACCGGCAAAATTCCGTGAGATGCTGGGCGACACATTTGTTGTGACAAAAGGTTTGGACGGCTGCCTGTTTGTATATCCCAATGAAGAATGGACGAACATCGAAAACAAATTCCGGGAAATTCCACTTACCACGAAAGATGCCAGAAAATTTTCACGTTTCTTCTTTGCCGGCGCTGCTGACTGTGAAGTGGATAAACAGGGACGAATTCTGATTCCGGCTATTTTGAGAGATTTTGCGGGGCTGAAAAAAGAAGTGGTCCTGGTCGGAGTGCTGAACAGAATTGAAATCTGGAGCAGAGAACGCTGGCTGGGCGAAAATGAATATGAAGATATGGATGAAGTGGCTGAACACATGGCGGAGCTTGGATTGGGAATCTAAGGAAACGCTGATTTAATCAGTGTTTCCTTAGAGCATTCGGCGGATGCGCACGGATTTGCAGGGGAAATTGTCACTTCGTGGCGCAAATCCGGAGTGGGAAACGCTTTAATCAGCATTTCCGTGAGTATTTTGCCGGACAGGCAGGAAAGGAAGAGCTATGGATTTTTCACATGTATCCGTCTTGTTAGATGAGACGGTAGGACAATTGGTGACCGATCCGGACGGGATCTATGTGGATGGCACATTAGGCGGCGCCGGACACAGTTTTGAAATCTGCAGCAGGCTTTCCGAAAAGGGAAGGCTGATCGGGATCGATCAGGATGCGGACGCCATTGAGGCTGCGAAAAAGCGTTTGGAACCATGGCGTGACAGGGTGACTGTCATTCGAAGCAATTATTGTGAGATGAGGCAGCGCCTTCTGGAGATCGGTATTGAGAAAGTAGATGGCATTATGCTGGATTTGGGGGTTTCCTCCTACCAGTTGGACGAGCCGTCCAGAGGTTTTACTTATAAAGATGAAACGGCGCCTCTTGATATGCGAATGGATCAGAGGCAGTCATTGACGGCAAAAGATATCCTGGCGGATTACAGCGAACAGGAATTGTACCGGATGATCCGGGACTACGGCGAGGATAAATTTGCAAAAAATATAGCAAAACATATTGTGAGAGCCAGAGAGAAGAAACCGATCGAGACGACAGGGGAATTGAATGAAATTATCCGGGCGGCGATACCTGCGAAAGTCAGGGCGGCGGGAGGACATCCGGCGAAACGGACCTATCAGGCGATACGGATCGAACTGAACCGGGAACTGGATGTACTCAGGGAATCGCTGGATGATATGATCGACATGTTAAATCCGGGAGGAAGGCTTTGTATCATTACATTTCATTCTCTGGAAGACCGGATCGTAAAAAACAATTTTAAGAAAAATGAAAATCCATGTACCTGTCCCAGTAATTTTCCGGTTTGCGTGTGCGGGAAAAAATCACTGGGCAGAGTGGTCACAAGAAAGCCTGTCTTACCTTCCGAGGAAGAGATGGAAAGGAACAAAAGAGCAAAGAGCGCTAAACTGCGCGTGTTTGAAAGAAAATAGAATTTATGGAAAGTGTGAATATTATGGAGTACAGAAACAATCGCAGCTATCGTGAAGCATACATTGAGGGGAATGTGGTGAGAAAGGGACAGGCTGTACCAAAGCCGGAACCCCAGCCACAAAAGAGCAGAGAGGAACTGGAGCAGGAGAGGATTAGAAAACGGGCCGCAAAGCGGAACCGTCAGAAAGCGTTGTCTATGAACCTGGGCTATGTCGTTTTCCTTACTGCGGCAACCGTAGTCTGCTTTGCGGTCTGTATCATGTTCATCCATGTACAGGCTGATATTACGGCGCGTATGGCTGATATTGCGTCTCTGGAGACTCAGATCTCGGAGGTAAAGGCAGACAATACGGCTGCCGAAAAGCGCCTTGAGACAACGATGAATCTGGATCAGGTGAAAGCAGCGGCGGCAGAAATGGGACTGGCTTATCCGAGCGGAGAACAGATTCAGTATTATACAGTGGAAAATGACGATTATATGAATCAGTACGGAGAAATTCCGTCAAATTAGAAGGATGCAGATGTATCATGAGAGCCAGGAGAAAAAAAGTCAGAAAAAAGAAAAGGACGTTCAAATTTCTTGTCCGGATGAAGAAGAAACTGTTTGTTCTCTTTTTTGCCATAATTGGAGTTTTGCTTGTTTTTATCGGACGTCTGGCATACATAGAATTGAAGAGCGGGGAACTGTATGAAAAAATTGTCCTGAACCAACAGGAATACAGCAGTAAGACGATACCGTTCCGCAGAGGTGACATTGTAGACCGGAAGGGAACTGTTCTGGCCACCAGCACAGACGTTTACAATGTCATTTTAGATTGCAGTGTCCTGACTGCAAAAGAAGACTATATGGAACCGACGATGGCGGCGCTGGAGGCGTGCTTTGAAGAGATCGATGTGTCGGAGGTAAGAGAATATGCCGCTTCCCATCAGGACAGTAAGTATTATGTGCTTGCAAAGAAGCTTCCCTATGAAGAAATCGCGGCATTTGAGGAACTCCAAAACGCCGAGCCGGATAAGAAAACCGGCGATGAGGGAGGCAAAAATATTAAGGGGATCTGGTTTGAAAAAGAGTATATCCGCAATTACCCCTACGATTCTCTGGCAAGTTCCCTGATCGGTTTTACCACATCGGGAAATGTGGGGATCGGCGGGATTGAGGATCAGTATAATACGACGTTAAATGGGACGGATGGAAGAGAGTATGGTTATCTCAATTCCGATTCCAACTATGAGATAGATGTAAAGGATGCGGTCAACGGCCAGACCGTTGTATCCACAATTGACATCAATCTTCAATCCATCGTGGAGGAAAAGATAGCGGAATTTAACGATGCCATGAAGGATGGACAAAATGAAGGAGCCAAGCATATCGGCGTCATCATGATGGATCCGAATAACGGCGAAGTGCTCGCTATGGCAAATTATCCGAACTTCAATCTGAGCGATCCGTGGAATCTGAATGGGACTCTGGATATGGACAGGATTTTTTCCGATGAGGAAAAGGAAAAAATTTATAAGCAGGTGGAACGTGCGGAATTAAAGAAATATTACAGCGCGGATGAGATAAATGATATGACGGAAGAACAGTGGCAGGACGCGCTGGGCGAGCATTATACCGGGGAGGAACTGGATGAGCTGTACAATCTGGGCCTGCTGAATGAAATCTGGCAGAATTTTTGTGTGACCTATACCTATGAGCCCGGTTCTACCGCAAAGCCTTTCACGGTTGCTGCCGGGCTGGATTCCGGAAAATTAACCGGGAATGAAGTGTATTACTGCGACGGGCAGGAGACGATTTCGGGAAGTTCGATCCACTGTATTAAAACAGCAGGACATGGCGCATTGACCGTGCAGGGGGCGCTGGAGAATTCCTGCAACGATGCATTGATGCAGATGTCCTATGCGATCGGTCCGCAGGCTTTCAGCAAATATCAGCACATTTTTAATTTTGGTCTGAAAACAAATATCGATCTGCCCGGAGAGGCGAGAACGGATTCTCTTATTTATAAAGAGGAAGATCTCTCCACGATCAATCTTGCGGTAAATTCTTTTGGGCAGAGCTTTAATGTGACCATGATCCAGATGATCAGCGGATATTGTTCCCTGATCAATGGCGGAAGCTATTATCAGCCTCATGTAGTCAAAAAGATCGTGGATGAAAATGGAAATACAGTGGAAAATATAGAAGGAACCCTGTTAAAACAGACAGTATCAGAGGAGACGTCCGATACGATCCTCGGATATCTGAAAGCGGTTATTGAAGACGGTTCCGGTAAAAAAGCAAAAGTGGACGGTTATTCCATGGGTGGCAAGACGGGTACGGCACAGAAGATTCCCCGTTCTGCGAGAAAATACCTGGTTTCCTTTATCGGGCACGTACCCGCGGAGGATCCCCAGGTTGCGATTTATGTAGTTGTGGATGAGGCAAATTCGGATGACCAGGCGCACAGCTATTACGCCCAGAGTATTGCGAGGGAAATATTAAAAGAAGCCCTTCCGTACTTAAATATTTATTCGGATGAAGAAAAGACCGGAGCAAATGAGGGCATTGGAATTACAGGTGAGGGAACGTCCCAGCCTGCAGAACCGTCAGAAGCTATGGAGGGAGAGATCCCGACAGAGCCGGCAGGTACGGAAAACGGCGAAGCTGTGGGGGATGGAGAGACAGGACAGTAATAGATTGAAAAAAACCGAATAGATTGTAGTAAGCGGCAATTATGAGGTTTGACTGTATGCAGCGCCTGAAAACTTATCAAAAGAAGAAAATTCTCGTTTTGATGATATTTGTACTCATTGCCATATCCGGGCTGACCGGACGGCTTGTCTGGCTGATGATCTTTCAGTCAGAATTTTACGGAGAAAAGGCGGAAGATCTTCACGAGAGGGAACGCAGTATCAAAGCTGCCCGTGGAAAGATCCTGGACCGGAATGGCGTAGTCCTGGCGGCAAATAAGTCAGTATGCACCATTTCTGTCATACACAGTCAGATCGAGGATCCCGAAGCGGTAATCAAAATGCTTGTAAAGGAGCTGGAACTTTCGGAGGAGACAGTAAGGGCGCGCGTTGAGAAGATCAGTTCCATTGAGCGCATTAAGGCCAATGTCCCGAAGGAAACCGGAGACGCCATCCTGGCTTACAATCTTGCCGGGGTAAAGGTAGATGAGGACTACAAACGCTATTACCCTTACAACGAGCTTGCCTCGAAAGTAATAGGCTTTACCGGGGGAGACAATCAGGGCATCGTTGGCCTGGAAGTGAAATATGATGAGTGGCTTGCCGGAACAGACGGCAAAATATTGACGTTGACTGACTCCAGAGGCGTGGAACTGGAGACGGCGGGAGAACGCAGGCAGGAGCCGGTAAACGGAGATAATCTTGTGTTAAGCCTGGACTATAACATTCAGTGTTATTGTGAACAGGCCGCCAAAACAGTTATGGAGGAAAAGCAGGCGGATGCGGTCAGCGTTATATTGATGAATCCCCAGGACGGAGAAATTCTGGCAATGGTGAATGTACCTGAATATAACCTGAATGAACCGTTTACATTAAATAGTGAGGTGAGTGAAACTATCTCTGATGAGGAGAAGCAGGATCTGCTCAATCAGATGTGGAGAAATACATGCATTAATGATACTTATGAACCGGGGTCCACGTTTAAGATCATTACAACCGCGGCAGCTCTGGAGCAGGGAGTCGTATCCCTGTCAGACCAGTTTTACTGTCCGGGTTATAAAGTGGTGGAGGACAGGAGGATCCGCTGCCATAAAACGGCAGGGCATGGCGCGGAGGATTTTACCCAGGGAATTATGAATTCCTGCAATCCGGTTTTTATCGAATTGGGGCTGCGCCTTGGGGCGGACAATTTTTATCACTACTTTGAACAGTTTGGGCTGCTTTCAAAGACCGGGATCGATGTACCCGGAGAGGCTGCGACGATCATGCACCAAAAGGAAAATATCGGTCAGGTAGAACTGGCGACGATATCCTTTGGCCAGTCTTTTCAGATCACGCCGATGCAGCTTGTGACGACTGTTTCTTCCCTGATCAACGGAGGAAACCGGATCACGCCTCATTTCGGAGTGAAAGTGGAGGATGAGGATGGAAATGTGCTTCATACATTTTCCTATGACACAACAGAGGATATTGTGAGTGAAGAGACGTCGGAAACGCTGAGATACCTGTTGGAGAAGGTTGTTTCCGAGGGAACGGGAAAAAAGGCAGCGATCGAAGGGTTCTCCATCGGCGGCAAAACAGCTACATCCCAGACGCTTCCCAGAAGCGAACATAAATATATTGCTTCATTTTTGGGTTTTGCTCCTGCCGAAGATCCTCAGGTCATTGGCCTGGTTGTAATATATGATCCCCAGGGAATTTATTACGGGGGAACAGTGGCGGCGCCGGTCATGCAGGAAATTTTTGCCGATGTCCTTCCGTATCTTGGAATGGAAAAAGCCGAAGTGATCGATTCTGAGGAAAATGTGGAAGAATAAGCCATATTTTGACGGTTGCCAAAAAAATTGAAAAGACGTATACTACTAAGGTTATGAGAAAGTGAGAACATACAAATCGGCGGACAGAAAGAACCGCTGAAAATAAGAAGAGGTGTAAAAATGACATATCAGGTGATTATTCCGGTACTGCTTGCATTTGCGATCACAGCAGTGCTCGGACCGATTATGATTCCGTTTTTGCGGAAACTGAAAATAGGAAATACGGAAAGGGAGGAACTGGAATCCCATCAGAAGAAAAATGGCACGCCGACTATGGGCGGAATCATGATCCTTATCGCAATCGTGGTGACGTCCCTTATCTATGTGAAAGATTATCCGAAAATCATACCGATACTCTTTGTGACGGTGGGATTCGGGATCATCGGTTTTCTGGATGATTATTTAAAAGTAGTATTGAGAAGATCAGACGGACTGCTGGCCTGGCAGAAAATGCTCTGTGAGATCGTGGTTACGGCAGTATTTGCAGTATTTCTGGTAAAGACGGAGACGCCGCTCTCCATGCTGATTCCTTTCAGCGGCGGAAAATATCTGGAGCTTTCCTGGCTGGCTGTTCCGGTTTTGTTTCTGGCAGTGATCGGTACTGTGAATGGAGTCAATTTTACGGATGGCCTGGACGGCCTGGCGTCCAGCGTAACAATTCTGGTGGCCACATTTTTCTCCGTGGTGGCAGTGGGAAGCACCTGCGGTATTGCACCGATCACCTGCGCGGTGGTTGGCGCTCTGCTCGGATTTCTGCTGTTTAACGTATACCCCGCCAGTGTGTTTATGGGAGATACCGGATCCCTGGCGTTAGGAGGTTTTGTGGCGGCGACGGCATATATGCTTCAGATGCCGATCTTTATACTGATCGTGGGACTGATCTACTGGATTGAGATTTTGTCTGTCATGATACAGGTTGTATACTTTAAGAAAACCGGCGGAAAACGGTTTTTCAGGATGGCGCCGATACATCATCATTTTGAATTGGGCGGATGGTCTGAGACCCGCGTGGTGGCAGTCTTTTCCATTGTCACTGCCGTGCTCTGTCTGATCGCGTTTATGGGATTACCATGATTATATATAAAATAAACTGTGTGGAGGAATAGCGTAATGGAACTTGCAGGGAAGAAAGTGCTGGTTTTCGGAACAGGGATCAGCGGAATTGCGGCGGCGAAGCTGTTACTGACTGCAAAAGCCGAGGTTATTTTGTTTGATGGAAATAAAGATTTAGATTGTGAGCGCGTTATGGGCAATTTTGATGCGGCGCGGAATATTACACTTTATGTGGGAGAGATGCCCGAGGAAGTCCGCACAGGATTGGACCTGGCAGTATTAAGCCCGGGTGTTCCGGTTGACCTGCCGCTGGTGAACGTCCTGAAAAATGCGGGAATCCCGATCTGGGGAGAGATAGAACTGGCTTACCGGTTCGAAAAGGGCAGCGTACTGGCGATTACGGGAACAAACGGAAAGACGACAACCACAGCGCTGCTCGGGGAAATCATGAAAAGCTGTTATCCGGATGTCAATGTAGTCGGAAATATCGGTATCCCATATACGGGAGTTGTGGCAGACAGTACAAAAGATACCGTGACTGTGGCAGAGATCAGCAGCTTCCAGTTGGAGACTATTGATGCGTTCCGTCCGAAGGTTACGGCAGTATTAAATATTACGCCGGATCACCTGAACCGCCATCATACGATGGATAATTACATAGCGGCAAAGATGAGCATTGCAAAAAATCAGGGACAGGATGATGTCTGTGTATTAAACTATGAAGACGAGACCCTGCGGGAGCAGGCAAAGCAGGTTTCTGCCCGGATTGTGTATTTTAGCAGTCTGTCAAAATTGGAAAAAGGATTTTATCTGGATGGCGATACGATCGTATATGCAGACGGACAAAAGACGGAGGCTGTCATCCGTACAGATGAATTGAATATTCTGGGACGGCATAATCATGAAAATGTCATGGCAGCAGTGGCAATGGCTGTAAATTACGGCGTTCCGATGGAGAAGATTCGTGAAGTGCTGCGGACATTCCAGGCAGTGGAGCACCGGATCGAGTATGTCACAGAGAAACGCGGCGTGCGTTTTTACAATGATTCGAAGGGGACCAATCCGGACGCCGCGATCAAAGGAATCCAGGCAATGGACCGTCCAACCTGTCTGATCGGCGGTGGTTACGATAAGCAGTCAGAATATACGGAATGGATCCAAAGCTTCAATGGAAAAGTAAAGAAGCTGGTATTGATCGGGCAGACGAAAGAAAAAATTGCCGAGGAGGCTGAAAAATGCGGATTTCATGATTATGTGTTTGCAGAGAGCCTGCAGGAAGCAGTAGATATCTGCTATGACAACGCGGAAAACGGGGATGCGGTGTTGCTGTCTCCGGCATGTGCAAGCTGGGGCATGTTCCCGAATTATGAGGTGCGCGGCAAAATGTTTAAGGAAATGGTTCATGCGTTAAAGGAGTAGTTTTTCATGAGTAGTCACCGGAAGAATACGGATGCGGGGAAAATAAAATATTTTGATTACAGCCTTTTGTTTATCATCATATTTTTGCTTGGGTTTGGCTTAGTCATGCTTTACAGTGTCAGTGCCTATGAAGGCCAGAATATGTTTAAAGATGCGGCATATTATCTGAAAAAGCAGGCCTTTTCCATGGGACTTGGACTGATCGGTATGCTGATCGTGACCTGGATTCCCTATCAGTTCTGGAAGAAGGTCAGCAAACTTGCCTACATAGTATCCTTTCTTCTCTGTGCAGGCCTGATCGCTCTCGGAACGGCGTCCAACGGATCCGTGCGCTGGTATCGGTTTGGCCCGATTTCCATTCAGCCTTCTGAGATAGCAAAGATAGCGGTCATTATCTATATGGCGGCGACTTTGAGCAGGATGCCAAAGCAGGTGAAGAATTTCAAGACGATCATAAAAATTTTTATCCGCCTGCTGCCTCTGATCGCAGTAATTGCTTACAGCAATTTAAGTACGGCGATCATTGTGGCGGGGATCTGTGTACTGATGCTTTTCGTGGTCAGTCCGAAATACTCGCACTTTTTCATCATCGGTGGAATCGGGGTTGCGGGAGCGGCAGTGGGCACGATGCTGGCTTCCTACCGTGCGGACCGTATCAAAGCGTGGCTGCATCCGGAGCAGTATCCGGATGACGCCTATCAGACGCTTCAGGGACTGTACGCGATCGGTTCCGGCGGCCTTTTCGGAAAAGGCCTGGGCGGCAGTATGCAGAAGCTCGGCTATGTTCCGGAAGCGCAGAATGACTTTATTTTTACAATTATCTGTGAGGAATTGGGGTTGTTCGGAGCAATCTGCGTGATATTGTTATTCGTGCTGCTGATATGGCGGTTTATGATCATAGCAAACAATGCACCGGATTTATTCGGGGCGCTCCTGGTAGTGGGAGTCATGTCCCATATCGCATTGCAGGTTGTGTTAAACATTGCGGTTGTCACCAATTCCATGCCCAATACGGGAATTACGCTGCCTTTTATCAGTTATGGAGGTACTTCGGTGGCGATCTTATTGTCGGAGATGGGACTGGTCTTGAGTGTATCCCGGGGTATCCGGTTTGATTCGGAACATCCGATAGAATAGCGGGAGAGGACTTATGCGGAAAAAAAGAAGAAGAGCGCGCCTTAAGCGCATGGGACTTACGATTTTTCTTGTACTTTTGCTGCTTGCCGCTCTTGGCACGGTGATGGCCTGGAAAGTATTTGTAGTAAAGCATGTGGAGGTCGAGGGAAATGAGATCTATTCTGATGCACAGATTGAAAACTGGGTATTAGAAGACGAATATTCCTGGAGCTCACTGTATGTATATTTTAAAAATAAATTTCATAAGACAGAGGAAATACCTTTTGTAGATTCGGTGGAAATTTCCCTTAAATCTCCTCAGACAATTCAGATACAGGTTGTGGAAAAGGGAATGTTGGGATATGTTTATGTTCCGTCCCTCGGTAAAAATGCTTATTTTGACAAAGACGGATTTGTGGTGGAACTGTCCACGGAGGTGATCGGGGGAGTGACAAAGATCAGCGGCCTGTCTGTGAAGGATGCAGTTTTATATGAAAAACTGTCTCTGGATAGAAGCAGCGTTCTTCGCACCCTTCTGGGCGTGACGCAGCTTTTGAAAAAATATGACAGAATGCCGGAGATCATCATGGTCCGGGATGGCGACGTACTGTTAAGTTACGGAACGATCCAGGTCAATGTGGGGAGCGGAAGCAGCCTGAATGAAAAAATTCTCAGGATGGATCAGATATTTCCTCAGCTCGAAGGGCTCAGCGGTACTCTTCACCTGGAAACGTGGTCGGAGAGCAGTACGGACATCTATTTCCGGAAAGAAGAATTAGCGGAAATACCGAATGATGTCCAGACCCTGCCGGAGACGACGGCGGATGAATCGCCGGAGGAGGAGTCGGCCGATCCGGAGGAACAGGAACCGGAGATACCTGAAGAAGATTAAGAAATAATTTTTTTTAACAAATTGTGTTGATTATTTATAGAAAAAATTATATTATAAATATATTAAGCGGTAAAAAAGAATAATTTATTGTTTATATAAAAATATCGAGTAAAAGAGAAATCAGGATTAGGGATAAAGGAGGAACTATCGTGGTTGAAATTATGTCAATAGGGGCTGAGTCCAGCGCAAAAATTATTGTAATCGGAGTAGGCGGTGCTGGAAATAATGCCGTAAACCGAATGATAGATGAGAACATTGGGGGCGTGGAGTTTATCGGGGTAAACACGGACAAGCAGGCGCTGACACTGTGTAAAGCACCTACATTGATTCAGATCGGGGAAAAGCTTACAAAGGGTCTGGGAGCAGGCGCTCAGCCGGAGATCGGTCAGAAGGCGGCAGAGGAGAGCGCAGAGGAACTGGCGGCAGCTATGGAAGGAGCTGATATGGTATTTGTCACCTGCGGTATGGGCGGCGGAACAGGGACTGGCGGAGCTCCGGTTGTGGCAAAGCTGGCGAAAGATATGGGCATCCTGACCGTAGGCGTTGTGACAAAACCGTTCAAATTTGAGGCAAAGACCCGTATGACAAATGCAATAAACGGTATAGAGAATCTGAAAGAGAATGTAGATACCCTGATCGTAATCCCGAATGATAAGCTTTTAGAGATTGTTGACAGGAGAACCACGATGCCGGATGCTTTAAAGAAGGCGGATGAGGTGTTACAGCAGGCGGTGCAGGGAATTACGGATCTGATCAACCTCCCGGCTTTGATCAATCTGGACTTTGCAGATGTTCAGACTGTTATGAAGGATAAAGGCCTGGCCCATATCGGTATCGGTGCGGCTACCGGTGACGATAAGGCGATCGAGGCTGTTAAGATGGCTGTGTCGAGTCCGCTGCTTGAGACAACGATTACGGGCGCTTCCCATGTTATCATCAATATTTCCGGTGATATTTCTCTTATGGATGCAAACGATGCGGCAAGCTATGTACAGGAATTGGCGGGAGATGATGCGAATATTATCTTTGGCGCCAAGTATGACGAGTCTATTCCGGACGCTGCAACGATCACAGTTATTGCGACAGGATTGGAATCAGCTGCGCAGCCGGCGGCCAGAATGATGCCGGGCATGAAATATGCCGGAACAAATACGCTGAATATGGCGAGAACAACAGGAAGTACAATGCGTTCTGCATCACAGCCGATGCCGTCTAACAGCATTCAGCGTCCTCAGAAACCGGCTCCGTCCGTGGCTCCAAAAGATATCAAGATTCCGGAGTTCTTGAAAAATACACGGAAATAGTCGGAAAAGAAAATATGAATTATGTAAGAAGTCCGCGATTTTGACAAAAAAATCGCGGATTTTTTTGTATACTTAAAATATATAAGCGGTACCCCGCCGTTTATATATCCAGGAGTAACACAAGGGAGGTGAAGTGTGGAATATGAATGGTATGTGGATATCTTTTTCCTGACTAATTTTCTGATGGATTTTGCAGGACTTATTACCGCAGCCGTATGCTGCAATCAAAAAATAAAGATATGGTTTACGGTAATCGTGTGCGGAGCATCTGTTTTGGCGTCCATACTGTTTTTACTGTATCTTCCGAATTACCTGTTGTATCGTCTGCTTGTACATATCGTTCTCAATCCTCTTATGACTTTTCTGGTATTCCGTCCGGGGGATTGGGGACAGTTTTTACGTTTACTGCTGTCTGTTTATCTTGTGATCTTTTTTATGGGAGGCGTGCAGGAAAGTATTCGGCATCAGACGGGGAACGGCGGAAACGGACAGATATTGATCAGCGGGATATTTGCGGCGTTTGTATTCACCGTTTATATGCTTCGCCGGAAAATAATGTGCTGCGTATGCACGGTGGATTTGTGGCTGGATGGCAAAAAAGTCACAGTCAGAGCTTACTGCGACAGCGGAAACCTGCTGAGAAATCCAAAGAACGGACGTCCGGTCAGCGTTTTAGAGAGGAAGATACTGGAACAGTGGGATACGGGACATTTGGAGGTACGGCAGGTGCCCTGCCATACGATCAGTGAAGATCAGGCATATCTGGATGTTATTACTTTCGACGAGATGGATATTTATCTGAAAGGCACAGTGAAACGGATAAAAGCTCCGGAAATCGGGCTGCATGCGGGAAAACTCATGCATCGGCCGGTTGTGCAGATGCTTCTGCACGCGTCTTATATGAGCGGATAGGAAAGTCAAGAGGGAAAGGATATGCATCATATGTATTTAAAAGTTTCAGTGTCGGGGAAATTTCAGATGAAATTGATTCCGACATTACAAAATCTGCTTTTTCTGAATTCAAATGATATCCACTATATCGGTGGATCTGAAATACTGCCTCCCCCATTGGAGGCCGAGGCTGAAAATGACTGCATTTCAATGCTTGGGACGGAGGAGAAAGAGGAAGCGCGTTCCCGCCTGATCGAGCACAATCTCAGGCTGGTCGTTTACATTGCAAAAAAATTTGACAATACCGGAGTGGGAGTGGAGGATCTCATATCCATTGGAACGATCGGGCTGATCAAATCCATCAATACATACAATCC
>CAZJSI010000068.1:0-15135 GCA_964548675.1 uncultured Eubacterium sp.
GCTTTAAGATGAAAAAAATAGCGTTTATTTTTCCCGGTCAGGGGTCTCAGTACGTTGGCATGGGAAAAGATTTTTATGATAATTTTGCATGTTCAAAAGAGATGATAGATCTGGCCGAAAAAGTAAGCGGTATGGATATGAAAGCGCTTCTTTTCGAAGAAAATGAAAACATAAATATTACCAAATATACGCAGATTGCAATGCTCGCAGATGAGCTTGCAATCTTGCGTGCGGTAGAGGAGAAAGGCTATAAATCCGCGGTAAACGCAGGTTTGAGCCTTGGAGAATACGCAGCTTTGGTGGCGTCCGGAGTGATGACCGCCGAGGATGCATTCCGCGTAGTTATAAAGCGCGGACAGTATATGCAGGAAGCGGTTCCTACAGGCGGTGCAATGACTGCCATTATGGGACTTGACAATGCGGTGATCGAAGAAGTGTGTGAAAAAACAGAGGGAATCGTGTCTGTGGCAAATTATAACTGCCCGGGACAGACTGTGATCACAGGAGAACAACAGGCAGTGGATGCGGCAGCGGCAGCTTTAAAGGAAGCCGGTGCGAAACGGTGTGCACCCCTCAAGGTAAGCGGACCTTTCCACTCAGCAATGCTGATCCCGGCAGGTGAAAAGCTGGCAAAAGAGCTGGAGAATGTAGAGATACATAAGATTGAGACACCGTATATTACAAATGTGACGGCAGATTATGTGGCGGATGAGAGCCGGGTAAAGGATCTGCTGAAAGATCAGATTTCCTCCTCCGTGCGCTGGCAGCAGAGCGTAGAACGCATGATTGCTGATGGCGTGGAGGCTTTTATTGAGATAGGACCAAAGAAATCCCTCTGCGGATTTTTAAAGAAGATAGATAAGACGATTCCGGCTTATCATGTGGATAAGATTTCGGATCTGGAAGAACTGTGTGAGCAGTTAAAACCGGAGGATTAGAGAGGTATTTATGACTAAGACATTAGAAAATAAGGTAGCCCTGGTGACAGGGGCGAGCCGTGGGATTGGAAAACAGATTGCGCTGACCCTGGCCGAAGAGGGAGCCCATGTGATCGTAAATTATAATGGATCCGAGGCAGCAGCCAATGAGGTGGTGGATATGATCACTGCAAAGGGCGGCAGCGCCGAGGCGGTACAGTGTACAGTCGGTGATTTTAAAGCTGTGGAAGAGATGATCAAATCCCTGTACAAAAAACTGGGCCATATTGATGTTCTTGTAAATAATGCAGGAATCACAAGAGATGAGCTTTTAATGAAAATGAAAGAAGATGATTTTGACGCGGTTATAGAGACGAATCTGAAAGGAAGCTTCAATACAATGCGTCATATCGCAAGATACATGTTGAAACAGAAGAGCGGAAGCATCATCAATATTTCCTCCGTTTCCGGAGTTTTGGGAAATCCGGGACAGATGAATTACTGCGCGTCAAAAGCCGGCGTGATCGGTATGACAAAATCCATGGCGAGGGAGCTTGCGAGCAGACAGATCCGTGTCAATGCGGTAGCGCCGGGATTCATTGCGACCGAGATGACGGAGAAGATGACGGATGCGGCAAAGGAAGCAGGACTTGCGCAGGTGCCTTTCGGACGTCTTGGAACTACAGAGGAGATCGCCAATGTGGTTGCGTTCCTCGCATCTGACAAGGCATCTTATATCACAGGCCAGGTCATCTGTGTTGACGGCGGAATGGCTATGTAGGATGAGCAAAAACAGCTCATCCTACATAGCCGGAGATTGCAGGCATGCACAGCGGTAATATGTCAGCAGAGCTGACGTGCATGCCGCAGCCAGAACACAGGAGCATTCTGGTATTGCAATGAAAACAAAGAAAAAAATGGAGGACTTTATATGAGACGAGTTGTAGTGACCGGTATGGGGGCGATCACCCCGATCGGCTTAAATGTAGAAGAATACTGGAACGGTTTAAAAGAGGGAAAAACCGGATTTGGCGAGATCACTTATTTTGACACCACAGATTTCAAGGTAAAAGTGGCGGCGGAAGTAAAGGGTTTTGACGCAAAGGAATTTATGGATAGAAAGGCTGCAAAGAGGATGGAGGCTTTTGCTCAGTATGCAGTGGCAGCAGCGGGCGAGGCTTTGAGAAATTCCGGCATTGATATGGAAAAGGAAGATCCCTACCGTGTGGGCTGTGCGATCGGCTCCGGCGTCGGCAGTCTGCAGTCTATTGAGAGAGAACATAAAAAGCTGCTGGAAAAAGGACCCGGACGGATCAATCCTCTTCTCGTTCCGCTGATGATCCCGAATATGGCGACAGGAAATGTGACAATTCAGTTCGGAATCAAGGGCAAGAGCATCAATGTGACTACCGCATGTGCGACCGGTACACACAGCATTGGCGAGGCGTTCCGCTCCATCCAGCACGGCGA
The DNA here is from genome assembly GCA_964548675.1 of uncultured Eubacterium sp. Classification (GTDB taxonomy): domain Bacteria; phylum Bacillota; class Clostridia; order Lachnospirales; family Lachnospiraceae; genus Eubacterium_I. The sequence continues at coordinate 2,388 of CAZJSI010000068.1, forward strand.
GGCGGATGTGATGCTGGCCGGAGGAACAGAAAATGCGATCTCTCCTGTCGGCGTCGGCGGATTTACCGCTCTGACAGCGCTCTCCACAAAAAACGATCCGGCAAGATGTTCGATTCCTTTTGACAAGGACCGCGACGGATTCGTGATCGGCGACGGAGCAGGCGTTGTTGTATTGGAAGAGCTTGAGCATGCAAAAGCCCGCGGTGCGAATATCCTGGCAGAGGTTGTCGGATACGGAGCAACCAGTGATGCTTACCATATCACTTCCCCTGCGGAGGACGGCGAGGGCGCTACAAAGGCAATGCTGTTTGCTCTCCAGGATGCAGGCGTGGCGCCGGAGGAAGTGACCTATATCAATGCACACGGAACGAGTACACATCACAATGACTTATTTGAGACGAGAGCGATCAAGGCCGCTTTCGGAGAACATGCTTATGACATGAAGATCAACTCCACAAAGTCTATGGTGGGACATCTGCTCGGCGCTGCCGGTGCGGTGGAATTTATTGCATGCGTGCTTCAGATGAACAATAACTATATACACCAGACTGTCGGACTGGAACAGCCGGATGAGGAGCTGGATCTGGACTATGTACAGGGACATGGTGTGGATATGGAGTTTGACTATGCGCTGACAAATTCTCTGGCATTTGGAGGTCATAACGCAAGTTTATTGATCAAAAAATATAAATAGGCGGGAGTGTAAGCAATGGAAGCGAATCAGATTATTGAATTGATGAAAGCCGTTTCGGAAAACGGTCTGACCGATTTCACATATGAGGAAGAAGGCGTTGTATTAAAGATCAAAAAGCATCCGGAGAAGAAAATCGTAGCCCCGGCTGCCGCTGTGGAGTATGTGCAGACAGCAGCGCCGCAGATACAGGCGGAAGCAGCGGGTGTTTCGGAGAACAGCGCCGCAGAGCAGGAACAGATTTCAGGAAATGTAGTGAAAAGCCCTCTGGTAGGAACCTTTTACTCTGCCAGTGCGCCGGATGCGGCGCCTTACGTGCAGGTGGGCGACCACGTACAGAAAGGCCAGGTGCTGGGTATCGTGGAGGCAATGAAATTGATGAACGAGATCGAATCCGATTTTGACGGAGTTGTGAAAACAATTCTCGTAAAGAACGGAGATATGATCGAGTTCGATCAGCCGATGTTTGTCATTGAGTAGGAGGGAAACAATGTCTTTATTAACAACAAAGGAAATTATGGAGATTATTCCGCATCGTCAGCCAATGCTTCTGATCGATACGATCGAGGAGCTGGAACCGGGTAAACGTGCGGTTGGCAAAAAATGCGTAAGCTACAATGAACCTTATTTTGCCGGTCATTTTCCGGCTGAGCCGGTTATGCCGGGGGTTCTGATCGTGGAAGCGCTGGCTCAGGTCGGCGCCGTGGCGATTCTTGGCTGCGATGAATTCAAAGGAAAGACAGCTTATTTCGGAGCGATCAATTCCGCAAAATTCAAGAAGAAAGTAGTTCCGGGTGATGTACTCATGCTGGAGACGGAAATGATTAAACAAAAAGGCCCGATCGGGATCGCAAAGGCAAAAGCAACAGTGGACGGCAAAGTGGCCGTTGTTGCGGAGTTGACATTTGCTATCGGTTAGGAGTGTTATTATGTTTCAGAAAATATTGATTGCAAACAGAGGCGAGATTGCGGTGCGCATCATCCGTGCCTGCCGCGAACTGGGGATCACATCTGTCGCGGTGTATTCCACGGCGGACCGCGAGGCGCTCCACACACAGCTTGCGGATGAAGCGATCTGCATAGGAAAACCGGCTCCGGCGGACAGCTATCTGAATATGGAGCGGATTTTAAGCGCAGCCATTGCATCGAAAGCGGAAGCGATCCACCCGGGATTTGGATTTTTGTCTGAAAATGCGAAATTTGCTCAGATGTGCGAGCAGTGTCATATTGCATTTATCGGCCCAAGCGCCGAGGTGATCCGTAAGATGGGCAACAAACAGGAAGCCCGGAACACGATGATGGCGGCAAAAGTCCCGGTAGTGCCGGGAACGAAAGAGCCCGTCTATACTGCAGACTACGGGCTGAAGCTTGCAGAGCAGATCGGTTATCCGGTCATGATCAAAGCGGCCAGCGGCGGCGGCGGAAAGGGTATGCGTATCTCGCATTCCCCGGAAGATTTTACCGAAAATTTCGAGGTGGCGCAGCAGGAATCCGTCAACGGATTTGCAGATGATACGATGTACATTGAGAAATATATCGAGAGGCCGCGCCATATTGAGTTTCAGATTCTGGCAGATAAATACGGAAATGTCGTATCTTTGGGGGAACGTGACTGTTCCATTCAGAGACGGCATCAGAAGATGATCGAGGAATCTCCGTCCATCGCGCTGGATGAAAAGCTGCGAAAAGAGATGGGGGAGGTTGCGGTCCGCGCCGCAAAGGCGGCAAAATATGAGAGCGCCGGAACCATCGAATTTCTTTTAGATAAAAACAAAAAATATTATTTCATGGAAATGAATACGAGGATCCAGGTGGAACATCCGGTGACGGAGATGGTAACGGGACTGGATCTGATCAAGGAGCAGATCTTTATTGCAGCGGGAGCAAAGCTGAGATTCCGGCAGAAGGATATCCAGATCAGAGGCCATGCGATCGAGTGCCGTCTGAATGCGGAAAACCCGGAGAAGAATTTCATGCCCTGCCCGGGCAAAATCGAGTATCTGCACCTGCCGGGCGGAAACGGAGTGCGGATCGACTCGGCGATCTACTCCGGTTATGTGATCCCGCCCAATTATGATTCCATGATCGCGAAGATCATCGTATATGGAAAAGACCGTGAGACAGCGATCGACAAAATGCGCAGTGCGCTGGGCGAAGTCAATGTGGACGGGATCGTCACGAATCTGGATTATCAGTATGAAATTATCAACCATCCGGTATTCCGGTCCGGGGATATCACGACAGGTTTTATAGAAGAATACTTTGATTAACGGTTAAGTTGTTTCTATATTTGGAGATTATCATGTTAAAGTTTAAAAAAACAAGCTATATTACAATTCCGAAAAAAGAAAATGATATTCCGGAGGGAATGTGGATCAAATGCGACGCCTGCGGGGAACTGCTTTACAAGGAGGATGTGGTGAATAACCACTACAGTTGTTATAAGTGCGGGAAATATTTCCGCCTTTATACAAGAAAAAGACTGCGCATGATCGCAGACAAACAGTCTTTTGAAGAGTGGGATACCGGTATAGAGGGGAAAAATCCTCTGGATTATCCGGAATACCCGGAAAAAATTCAGGCGCTGAAAGAAAAACTGCGTATTGATGAGGCGGTGACAACCGGAAAGTGTACCATCAACGGCGAGGAGACGGTTCTGGCTGTCTGCGACGCCCGCTTTCTCATGGGAAGTATGGGCTATGTGGTGGGAGAGAAGATCACCCGCGCAGTGGAACGGGCGACCGAGCTGAAATTGCCGATCATTATTTTTACCTGCTCCGGCGGAGCGCGTATGCAGGAGGGGATGGTATCCCTGATGCAGATGGCAAAGACATCCGCCGCATTGAAGAAACATTCTGACGCAGGACTGTTATATATCACTGTCCTGACCGACCCGACAACCGGAGGCGTGACGGCAAGCTTTGCCATGCTCGGCGACATTATCCTGGCTGAGCCGGGAGCGCTGGTCGGTTTTGCAGGTCCCCGCGTGATTGAGCAGACTATCGGGCAGAAACTGCCGGAAGGATTTCAGAGGGCGGAATTTCTGGTGGAGCATGGCTTGATCGACGGTATTATCCGCCGCGAGGAAATGAAAGATACGCTTGCAAAACTTTTGCACATGCACAAAAAAGTATCCAGAGAGGAAGCTCTGATCACAAATAAAATGGTCATTCCGCCGGAGAAAGCTCACCAGATAGAAAAAATGTCGGCATGGGACCGGGTACAGACCGCCCGCGCGGCCGACCGTCTGACCGCTCTCGACTACATCAACGAGATCTTTTCGGATTTCGAGGAATTTCACGGCGACCGCCATGTGGATGACGACGGCGCTACCGTCGGGGGACTCGCTTATCTGGACGGATGTCCCGTGACCGTCATCGGCCAGCAGAAAGGGCGCACCACAAAAGAAAATATTACACGCAACTTTGGGATGCCTTCCCCGGAGGGATACCGCAAAGCGCTGCGTCTGATGAAGCAGGCTGAGAAATTTCACAGGCCGGTCATCAACTTTATCGATACTCCGGGAGCTTTCCCGGGACTTGAGGCGGAGGAACACGGACAGGGAGAGGCGATCGCAAGAAATCTCTATGAGATGGCGTCTCTGAAAGTTCCGGTGCTGAGTATTGTCATCGGTGAGGGAGGAAGCGGCGGCGCGTTGGCGCTGGCAGTTGGAAATGAAGTGTGGATGATGGAAAATTCCACCTATACGATCCTTTCTCCGGAGGGGTTTGCCTCAATTCTGTGGAAAGACGGCAAGCGCGCCGAGGAGGCGGCGGATCTGATGAAAGTCACGGCAAAAGAGCTGTATGACCTGGGCATCATCGACCAGGTGATTCCGGAAGCGCAGCCCGCAAGCAGCGCGAATCTGGTTGAATTATCCAGAAATATGCGCAAGCGGATCCGAAAGTTCCTGTATGAAAATATGGAAAAAGAGCCGGAGATACTGGCGGAGGAACGTTACCGCAGATTCCGGAAAATGTAGAAAAAGAGGAGCTGTCACATGTATAAGTGATATGCTCCTTTTCTGCGTAAATGACAGGAATATCCGGTAAATGGCAGGAATATCCGGTAAATGGCAGGAATATCCGAAAAAATAGATTGAAGAAACGGGAGATATGAATTACAATTAAGGGACAGGTAAGCAGAAAAAGGGCGGTGATCATATGGCAAGAACGGTCGGAATAGGGATTCAGGACTTTGAAAAAATCCGGGAGCGCAATATTTTTTATGTTGATAAAACACGGTTTATAAAACAATGGTGGGAGTCGCAGGATGAAGTGACGTTGATAGCGCGTCCGAGGCGTTTTGGGAAGACGCTGACCATACGGATGGTGGAGCAGTTTTTTTCGGTAAAGTACCGGGAACGGGGAGATTTATTTGAAGGATTGGATATCTGGGAAGATGAGAGGTATCGTGACATACAGGGAACTTATCCCGTGATCAGTCTCTCTTTTGCCAATGTCAAAGAGAATTCTTTTCAGGGTGTGCGCAGGCAGATCTGCCAGGCGATCATGGAATTGTATAATGCTTATGATTTTTTGCTGGACAGAGACTGGCTGAACGAAAAAGAAAAGAAATTTTATGACAGTGTCTCTGTAGATATGGAGGATTATGTGGCCACATCGTCCCTGCGGGTATTATCGGAGTTCCTGTTTCGGTTCTATGGAAAAAAGGCGGTCATATTGCTGGATGAATATGATACCCCGATGCAGGAGGCTTATGTCAGAGGGTTCTGGGAGGAACTGGTCACATTTACGAGAAATTTATTTCATGCGACTTTCAAGGGGAATCCCTATCTGGAACGGGCGTTGATGACGGGGATCACGAGAATCAGCAAGGAATCCGTTTTTTCTGATTTAAACAACCTGGAGGTTGTGACAACCACATCCGGAAAATATGCAGATTGTTTTGGGTTTACGGAGGCGGAAGTTTTTTCCGCATTGGATGAATATGGGATGTCTGACCGGAAAGAAGAGGTAAAAGCCTGGTATGACGGATTTGTTTTTGGCAGTATTTCCGGTATTTATAATCCATGGTCTATCATTAACTATTTGGATAAAGGAAAATTCAAAGCATACTGGGCAAATACAAGTTCGAACAGTCTGGTCGGGAAAATGATCCGTGAGGGAAACCATAATATCAAACAGGATTTTGAGGATCTGATGAATGGTAAATGTTTGAAAACGATGATAGATGAGCAGATTGTGTACGATCAGCTTTCAACAAAGGACAGCGCTATATGGAGCCTGCTTTTGGCAAGCGGTTATCTGAAAGCGGTGCGCATTGAACAGATTGAAACAATCGGTCAGGAATATTATTATTTGAAATTAACAAACAAAGAAGTACGTATTATGTTTTCTAATATGATCTATGACTGGTTTGCAAATTATGACTGTGGTTATAACGATTTTGTCAAAGCCATGCTCATGGATGACAAAAGAGCGATGAATGTGTATATGAACCGGGTGGCGTTGAGCACATTCAGTTTTTTTGACAGCGGCAGCAAGCCGTCTGCGGAAAGCGAACCGGAACGCTTCTATCATGGTTTTGTTCTGGGGCTTTTGGTGGAGCTGCAGGAGCGATATGCGGTCACTTCGAACCGGGAAAGCGGATTTGGCAGATATGATGTCATTCTTAAACCGAAGAATGATATGGATGATGCGATCATTTTGGAATTCAAAGTCAGAGATGCGGATGAAGAAGCGGATCTGACAGCAACTGTACAGTCGGCGTTAAAGCAGATAGAAGAGAAAAAATATGCAGTATCCCTGTTGGCAGAGGGCATATCGGAAGACAGGATACGCAAATATGGATTTGCCTTTCAGGGGAAAAAAGTTTTGATCGGATAGAAAATTACTGCCTGTATATGGCAGTTTTATAAAAGAAAGAGAGGTATAACAATGAGCAGCAGAACAACAAAATACGCTGGAACACAGACGGAGAAAAATTTGCAGACGGCATTTGCCGGAGAATCCGAGGCAAGGAATAAGTATACATTCTTTGCGTCCACTGCGAAAAAAGAGGGATATGAGCAAATCGCCGCTCTGTTCCAGAAAACCGCAGATAATGAAAAAGAGCACGCAAAAATGTGGTTTAAGGAACTGGCGGGAATCGGCAATACTGCTGAAAACCTGCTTGATGCCGCTGAGGGCGAAAATTATGAGTGGACAGATATGTATGCCGGATTTGCAAAGACTGCGGAAGAGGAAGGGTTTCCGGAACTGGCCGCAAAATTCCGCCTTGTGGCTGAAATTGAGAAGCACCATGAGGAGCGTTACCGCGCACTGTTAAAAAATGTGGAGATGGCGGAGGTATTTGCAAAGAGCGAGGTTAAGGTATGGGAGTGCCGTAACTGCGGTCATATCGTAGTCGGAACAGAGGCTCCGGAAGTCTGTCCTACCTGCAATCATCCGCAGAGTTATTTTGAGATCCACGCAGAAAATTATTAAACGGCGGAGCAATTTCTTAATAATATAGATTATCGAAAATTGCCATGCAATTTTCGATAAAAGGCGCCGCTTTTGCGCCGCCGATCTGATCATATGGTTCGCGAAGCGTGAAAATGGGACCGGGTATGTATGGAATCTGCATACCTCGGTCCCTGTATTATAGTGGGAAATTGCTCTGCAATATTTTTGCGATACAAAATTTCTGTGGGAAAACGATGCGCGGCTGCGGGTCCTGTGAAAAAGCTGTGATTTCAAGAACAGGATCATTCCAGATATTCTTCAATATATTCTTCCAGGCAAATGCCGTTCTCGGTAATTTCCTTTGCCGCTTCTTTCCCGACATAGCGGTAATGCCAGGGCTCATAGATAATACCGGTGATCTCACTTTTATCTTTTGGATAGCGGAGGATGAACCCGTATTCCCAACTGTGCTGTATCAACCATTTTTGAACGGCTGTGTTCTCCTGGGCTTCTTCCAGGAGCTGATAGTTTTGATCGACGATATCAACGGCGAGCCCGAGCTGATGTTCACTGGTTCCGGGAACTGCAACCATCGTTGCCGCTTCTGATGCGGCTTCTTCTTTGGAATATCCTTGCAGGATCAGTGCATTGACCTGATCGTTGTACAGAGTTTCCTGCTTTTCCCAGGTGCGATACGATGAGCAGATAAGCGGTGAAAGCCCCTCCGCCCTGCAGGCGTCCATCATATCCTGCAGAGCGGAGTAACAGCGTGAATCGATGGCCTGTCTGTTATCCAGTCGGGTGACTGACACGGAATAGTCCTCCGAGAGAGGATTCCACGGGTTTACCAGGATCAGGTTCCATTCATTCTCTGAGGGCGGATTGTCGGACATGGCATCTGAGTCCGATTTTTCTTCCGGGACAGTATTTGGGGAATCCGGATTTTCGGATCGCTCCAAAGAAATGAAGTGTTCCTCCTCATGAGCGCCGGATAATCGGAATACTGTGCAGAAAAAACACAGGATGAGAACAATAAGTATTCCGGATATCCACAAATGTTTTCCCTGAAATTTTCTTTTGTCATTTGTATTGTTTTCTTTATGCATAATAAAGCCCTTCCTTTCCAGTCCATCATAGAAAGAAAAGGCTTTAAAACGGCATCTCTTTTGCATTGAAACGGCATCAGATAATGAAAGAGATATTTATTCCCTCAAAGACCAACCGTATCGTGCAGGTGTTTTGAGTATCAATTTCGGTGTCCGGCGACAGGGTCAGTGTAAAAATATTCTTATTGTCGTCGCTATAGGTTTCGTCAAGATCCAGTGTCCAAAGTCCGTAATTGGTATTCAGAAACGATATCCATCCCAGGAGCAGCGTGTCCATATCAATGGAAGTAACAACGCTGTATTGGCCTGATTCGGCATAAGTGGAGAAATTTGTCTGAAAATCATTTTTTACAGTCCTGGACATACCGCACATCGTTTCGGTATTGTCATCGATCCACACAGTGTAGACAGCGCCATTAAGGACTTCCCACGTACATTGCCAGAGAATAGCAGCCTGATTTTCACTGTTGGAAATGACAAGATAGGGTTCTGCCGTACCGTTCCACCGGGATGACGGCTTCTCTTCGGAGAAAAACACTCCGGAAATTGCTGACGATGACAGCAGTCCTTCATCGATCATGGCGTCCATGACCTGCAGAACGCAGTCTATAACCTCGTCTTGGGAGAGACTGGTGCCGGAATCCCAGGCTATGCTTGTGTGTGTGTTCCCGAGAAGTGTCAGAAGCTGGAGCGTGTTCAGTTCCTGTTGGATCAGTATTTGTACCTGTTCCAATTCCAATGTGTCATCTGTTTTTCCAATCTGCCGGTCCTGTATCGTGGAGGTGGCGCAGGGGAGAAGCGCTCCCGACGTTATCAGGATGAGCGCCAGAATGATCAGCAGGATGTTTCGTGTTTTGCGCATGGGATTCCTCCTTTCAATTCCACCTCAACGCAGGCTCCAAGGGATTCCCGGTTTTTTATATGGATCGTTCCGTGGTGAAGCTCCACGATTTCTTTACATAGCGCCAGGCCAAGGCCGATTCCTCCCTGTTCCCTGGAACGTGCTTTATCCACCCGGTAAAATGCTTCGGTTAGATGGGGCAGTGACTCCGGCGGAATGCCCCGGCCCTCATCCTGGATCAGGATGCGGCAGCCATCGGTCAGCATCTCCTGAATGATCAGGATTGTTCCTCCATGGTCCATGGCTTTTTTGGCATTATCGAGCAGGTTTAAGAGCAGGGAACGCACGAGAGCAGGTTCCAGATAGCAGATACCGTCCTGACACTGACAGGTAAGGCGGATGCCCTGGGCGGCGTAGACCGGTTCGAGCTGCTCCACTGCCGCATGAATGAGATCCGCAGGCGGGATCGCAGAAAATGAAAGCTCTTCCTGTTTCAGGCCGAACAGGGACAGCAGTTTGCGGGAAAGTCCCTCCAGACGTTTTCCCTCGGAGACAATGTAGTCCGCTGCTTCCAGCCGTTCCTCACGGGTCAGTATTTCCTCCCGGAGCAGTTCGCCGTAACCTATGATCGAGGTCATCGGCGTTTTCAGCTCATGGGCAAAGCTGCCCATAAAGCGTTCCTGCCTCAGTATGGATTCCTGCAATTGAAGTACATTTTTTTCCATCTGTTCTGCCATGGTGTCAAAATCTGCAGCCACGGAGCCGATTTCATCTGTGGAAGTAAGACCGACGCGGCTGGAATAATTTCCGGATGCTATGGCCCGTGAAGCACCGGAAAGGCGTTCTAAGGGGGCGGTAATCATTCTTGATATTGTGTAGGAAAGTACGCCGCTGAGCAGAAGCATGATCACAAAAAGGCGCAGATAGATACGCTGCTGCGCCTGGCGTGTAGTGTAGATGGAGGAAATATCGCAGGCCGTGCTGAGAGATAAGGTATCTCCTACTACGGAAAAAGTACCGGTCAGAAGCAGATAATGGCCTCCGTCTTCTCCGGCCTGATACTGAAAAGAGGCCGTTCCCAGATCGAGGGGGGCTTCTGTTTTGTTCATGTATTGATCTGCGTTATCGGATTCATAGACGTAACCGTTTTCCGAGGAAAGACGCAGTGCCACTCGGTTTCCGGACGTCTGGGTATCAATCTGTCTGATCACCTGATCCAGGGCATTGTAATCATAGGAAGCGCTGAATTCGTTGGCGATCTGCAGCGTTTCCAGGATCATTTTATAAGAGCCGAGAGCGGTGCCCTTTTCCCTTTCCAGGGCATCCCGAAAGGATAGGGAGATCAGAAAACTGCTCCCGATCCCGAACAGGAGGGAGAGCAGTCCCAGCACACAGAGAGTAATTTTGATTCGAACTTTCATTTTGTTACCTCAAGACGATATCCGATGCGGTTGACGGAGCGGAGTATCGTTTCCCATCCAACTTTTTTTCGCATTCGCTGTACCTGCAGATCCACGACCTTGCTCCCGTAAGGAAATTCGCTGCCCCACACCTGTTCATATATGATCTCCCGGGATAGGGCGCGGCGGGGATTTCGGGCAAACAGAAGCAGCAGGCCATATTCTGTTTTGGTCAGTCCGATCTCTGTGTCGTCCCGAAATACCTGTCTGGAACGGGTATCAATCTTCAGGCCGCCAATTTGAATGATACTGTCAGTTTTCCGGCAGCGTCTGAGAACGACATCGATCCGGGCCAGCAGCTCGATCATCTCAAAGGGTTTCACAATATAGTCCTCGGCACCCAGGCGCAGCCCTTTGACACGGTCCTGCACGGACTCCTTTGCAGTGATGAAGATAACGGGTATTTCCAGAGGACGGATATATTCCATAAGCTCGAAGCCGTCGACAAGAGGGAGCATCACATCCAGCAATATCAGATCATACCGGTTTTCTTCCAGAAGATCGGCGGCGCTCATGCCGTCATAGGCCCGGGTGCAGGCATATCCCGCCTTTTTCAGATTGAGATAGATCAAATTGGAGATGGCTTTGTCATCCTCCACGATTAAAATCTGTAACAAAATTTTTACCTTCCTTTTGCGATATTATAGGAACCGCTTCGCGAACTCTATAATCAGATTGATGGCGCAGAAGCGGCGCCTTTTATCGAAAATTGCATAACAATTTCTGATAAGTCATATTATGTCATAAGACCACACTACATGATTCCGGCATCATTCCGGCATCGAAACGGAAGATTTTATACGCGTCGGATCAGTTCCCACCAGCCCATCGGGACGATCGGCGGCATGATCTTACAGAAAAGTCTGTGGATAAAGCAGACGGGTCCCGGAGTGGATACCCAAAGTCCCAGGCGGTTGTCCAACAGTGCGAGGCGCACGACGGATTCCGAACGGGAGGCAAGGGGAAAGTGCCGGACGGCTTTTGCGCCCTTTTCGTTTCCGGTATCCTTTGCCACATCAATAAATTCCGTGTTTTTGATCCAATAAGGACAGACTGCTGTCACATAAATCTGTTTGCCTATAAGTTCCCAGCGCAGAGCCTGGCTGTAGCGGAGGAAAAATGCTTTGGATGCGGCATAGACGTTCAATCCCTGCATCGGCTGGAATCCGGCGGTAGAACAGATCTGCAGAATGCGGGAGCCCCTGTGAAAAAAGGGCATGCAGATCGCAGTCATGTTGACAGCCGCCCGGCAGTTCAAGTCGATCATGCGCAGGGCGTCCGTGCGGTCGATCGTAAAGGGGCCGCCGATCTTTGCCATGCCTGCGGCGTTGACCAGATATTTGACCGTATGGTTTTCAATCTCCAGTTTTTCCTTAAAATCATCCATCTGTGCGTCATTGGTGATATCCATGGGGATGGCTGCTCCGGTACAGATCCCCGTTGCGGATATCTCCTTTGCCAAGGAAAGCAGGGGTTCCTTTCTTCTGGCGATCAGCCATATTTCATCTATATCGGATGCATATTTTTTACATATCTGCAGGGCGAATTCCTTTCCCAGGCCGCTGGATGCGCCGGTAATAATAGCAATATTCATATCTTTGCTCCATTTATCCTTATTTTTCTAGTATTGTATACTATATGTGGGAGACTAGTCAAATTTTTCATATAATATTTAGAAAATTTAAGACTCTCTCGTGATCGGAACGGATTCTTTTTCCTCTGATTTGTATTTCAAAAAAAGATAAAGTGTGATATCATAATTTATGACGTTTCCTGCGCCGGTTTTTGCTGCGTGCAAACGCAGAATTTTCCTTGCAAAAATCGTGCGCATCCACCGGAGGATTTATAGTAAAAGGCAAATGCTTACTATAAATATCAGTTTTTTAGGAGAGGATTATGGATCAGAGGGCGCTTTGTCTCAACAATTTCAGTTTAAAATTAATTGCGATCCTGACGATGCTGATCGACCATGTCGGCGCAGTTTTGTTTCCGGGAGAGATGATGTTCCGTTATATCGGACGGATCGCATTTCCTATTTTTATTTTTTTGATGGTGGAGGGATTTTACCACACAAGAGATGTGCGGAAATATGAGATCCGCATGGTCATTTTTGCCTTTCTGTCGGAAATCCCGTTTGATCTGGCATTTTCCGGGGAAATGTTCGACTGGTCTTATCAGAATGTATTTTTTACACTGGCCATCGGACTGGTCATGATGGATCTGATGGATCGATGGAAAGG